>NZ_AHMM02000025.1:600000-900000 GCF_000243675.2 Leptospira inadai serovar Lyme str. 10
CCAAAGGGCGGGGTTTTTTAAGTAAATTCTACTCTCCGGCTCACAGAGGACTTTCAGAGGACGGAAGACTGAGGACAGAGGATTGGTGAGCGGAGATTCCATGTTCTGGAGAAAGATTCTTGTGTTATAGTGGATTTTTCCTCTACTTCCGTAACTTTTCCAACTTCGAGCAGCTACTGTCTTCAGTCTTCTGTCCTCTGTCTTCTGAATGTCCGCTGCGGGAATTCAAATTCAATGATCCATTCCGAATCCGACTATTTTTGACGGATTATTTCTATATTTAACGTCTTACTATCCGTATTCGGATCGAGCGACTCTCGGAATTCGTCTCGGATTTTACGACTTTTCCTTCGCAAGTAAAGCATAAGGTTCTTAGGAAAAAAATTTCCGTGCTCCTCGGAATAAAGACCGAAACTAGTAGAGTATTTCATTATGATGATCGACGCGACCCGCCGGAGCCTTGGACGTTTAACCTTTTTAATTTTCGTCTTTTGTCAAACTTTTCCGATCGGGGCCAAAGAGGACTTCTCTTCCGATAAACTTGCGATAATAAAAAAAGGTTCCACACTTCCTAAAGTCTTAACTTCCGGAAAACAGGAAGAAAAAAAAACGCAGAAGAAGCAAGGCAATCCGATCGGGCAGGTAAAAACGCCTAAGCGAGGCCCGGGTGAAATTGTCGAAAAAAAAGAATCTCTTTTTTCATTCACGCTATCCGCTCGTAAGTTCGCTCAAGGAGAAGTACTTTTTCTTTCGATCTCTCCCGAACCGCATTTATTTTCGAAATTAGATCGAGTGAAAGTGACTTGGGATGGGAACGAATTGCCGGTTTCTAAAAAGGGGGGAAGGATATCGGTTTTTATTCCGATTTCTCCCGAATTCCCGAAATCTTCCGGAGTGCTCGAGATAACCGAAAGAAATTTATTTAGAAAAAACGAATCTAAGAAATACGAAATTCCGATTCGCAAAACCGTCTATGCTACGACGAAAGTCTCCCATTTAACCATGGATAAGCAATATACTTCGGATAAACTTCCGGAAGAAACGATGGCCTTTATTAGAGAATGCTCGGAAGCAAAATCCAAGGCATTCCAGTCGAAGACGGATTTGCAGATTGAATCGGATTTCGAATATCCGGTTTCAAATCCGATTTTAAACAGCCCGTTTTACAAAAGAAGAATTTATAATAAGGAAAAGGGAAAGCCGCATGGAGGAGCGGATTTTAAAGGCGGCGTAGGAGAACCTATTTACGCGATTAACGACGGGTCCGTGATTCTATCCAGGCCGATGCACTACGAAGGAAACTTTACCGTTATAGATCACGGATCGGAAATCTATTCGCTTTATATGCACCAATCGGAATTACTCGTAAAGGTTGGAGATAAAATTAAAAAAGGGGATTTAATCGGGAAAGTCGGATCGACGGGCATGTCGACGGGACCTCATTTGCACTTGGGTCTGCGTATCCACGGTACTATGGTAGATCCGTTATCGGTAATTCAAACCAAACTATTTTCGATAAAGAAAGACTCCCGGAAGTAGACGCCGTTTTTTAACGAAACCTTTTTTGCAACATAGTAGACAACGCCAAGGCGGGCTCTAGGATTCGACCTTGCGGAGATTCATATGGAACCTAGAGTCAATAGAAAAGATTTTTTGAAAACTGCGGCTCGTTTTGCGATGACGACGGGATCTTTATCGACTTTACCGATTATCATTCAATCTTGTTCCGATTCTCCGAAAGGAATTACGGATCGGGATCTTCGATTTTCAAACTTCGAAGAAGCGGATCGCGAAATTGAGAAGTTAAGTAAGGTTAGGAAAATCGTACAGTACGGGGACTGGAGCCCGTTTCAAATTCTCGTCCACTGCGCCGAAAGTATCGAATATTCCATCAAGGGTTTTCCTGAAAACAAATCCGCGCTTTTTCAATCTACGATCGGCAAGATGGCGTTTACGGTATTTTCAATAAGAGGCAAGATGTCTCATGATTTAAACGCGCAAATTCCCGGAGCGCCCGAGTTGCCTAAAACCGGAACCCTCGAGGATGGAATCCTTGCATTAAGAAAATCTTTTGAAGCATTCATCAATCATAAAACCGATTTTGCTCCTCACTTTGCTTACGGGAAATTGAGTAAGCAGGAATACGAATTAGCTCATGCAATACATATAGCTAATCATCTAAGCTTTTTAAAATTTCCCGATTGAGATGAAATTTATTCCCGCGTGACGCTACTTAGAATAGTCTCTACCGATTCCTCGTGTCTCCGATTTTTAATTAGGCTTTCGGTTACATGGAAAAGCAGAGAGTCCCCTTGGTTCGTTTCGGAAAGTACGAATATACCGGTCTTAGCGTATCTAGGATGTAGCACGTCATAGAAGGTCCAAAATTTCCCGGAATATCGGTTATTAAAGTCCTCATGTTCCAGTTCGTTCAACTCTTCTATATCCCCGCGACTCACGAGTAAATCCAGATACTTCTTAAACTCCGCGATTAGAGGATCAATTTCGAGGTAAGGCTGAGGAGTATGGAAGATTCTAATATACGGATATCGATTCGGATCTTTATCGCTCGTGGAAATGACTCCGGCAATCTGACCGGTTCCTGTTTTATCTTCCCAAGTAAGATCCTTCGGATTATGAAAATAGAAATCTTCGGGAAGCTTTAAAGAAAGTCGCAGATCCGGGTTTGATAGAATCCTCGTGCTCTCATCAAAGTTCCATCTCGTTAAATTTTGCTCCTGGAAAGAAGGTTTAAAGTGCAAGTACGCCACCCAGGCTTCGGTGAATTGCAGAGCCTTAAAGCTTCCGAGCCCGGATGCCAAAACTAAAACGCCTAGGAATCCTGCCTTATAATAGATTTTATTTTCCAAAAACCGAACGGAAAAAACGCAGAGACAATAGATAGTGAAGAATAAAATTCCGGACCGATTATCGAAGAATTCCGTGAGGTAGCAGACTAAGACGGAAAGCAGGAACAAACCGGCCTCTATCCAAGGTACTAAGGCCGTCGGAGGGCGGGAGATTCCCACCTCGGCGAAAATTGCCGGCACCTCGACTGCGGACTCGAGTTTGCGATAGGAGAAGACGATTCCCCAAAAGAGCAGTGTCGAGGCGAGGTACCCGATCAGCGCGAGACTGATCATCCAGAATAAAGGTAAATGAGATTCGTGATAGAATAGAAAGTAGAGAGCAAAGACGGAATAGACTATAAAGAGCTTCCTCGTAAAGGAAAGTTCTTGCAGCTTCTTCAGGAGGGTTGTTCCTTTTTCCCATCCCGGAACTTTGCGGAGCAAATTCATGAGCCAGATCACCCAGTTCTTCTCCAATATGAAGATGGACTTCGATAGGTTGAGTCAATCCATTGACGACCTAGTGAAAACCTATTACGCCATCGTTAATTTTCTGGAGATAGTTTCCAACCTCTTTCCTTTGGACTTAGTTCTAGTTTTAATCTTTTCTATTCCCTTATTGCTTGTCTTTAATAGCTTATCTCCATCTTCCCCTCGGATCAATTATACGTTGGCGGTCCTGCTCGTATCCGGAATGCGTACGTTTTTACAGCATTCCATTTCCCAATCTTGGGAGATTTTTGCCGTTTCGAAAACCGCTTTAATTCTTTTATTGCCTGCCTATTCGTTTCTCCTGAGTCGTTTTCTTTTTGATCGCTTGCAAAAATTCGTTTCGAGAAAAAAAGCGTTATCTCCCCGAAACCTGGAAGAATCCTTCGAAGCTTTGCAGTCCGCCTATCGAACTTTATCCGTCGAAATTTATTCCGAATTGGATTCGGTAGGAGGCGGGCCGATTTACGGTGGAAGTAAATTTCTACCGGCTTTGACGGAATTGGAAGAATCGATCATCGGAATGCGCCGGTTATTGGAAAGCCCGAAATCCAAGAAACAAACCTTAAATACGGAATCGGAAGGTGCATGAACAAGTTTCTACAGGCTCGAACTATGGATCCCGTAAAATTATGAATGGGTTAGTCCAGCCGCTATTCCGGTTTTCGATAATATATATCATAGGGCGTTTTAGTTTTATATAATATAACGCTAAAACAATCAATCGGTCGATTTGAAGAGATCTTTCACCGCGTCCTTGGCTTTCGATTGAGTATAATCTTCCCGATCGATCAGGATGAATTCCAGGCCTTCCTTTTCGATTCGGGCCAGGACTTTCGCGATTTCTCCCGGAGCTTTTAGATTCGTGGCGAGATATTTAAACTTGGAGCCGCATTTAGGACAAGAACGATCCTTTGTATAGTTCAGTCCTAAATGTTTACAATTTCCGCAAGTTCCGTAGAGATCGTCGATTATTAGTAGGTGCGAAGCGACTTCGCTGACGCTCATCTTTTTCCAGACTCGAATGTATTTTCCGTCGTCCACTTGCATGACTTTTATAAGTCCTTGAATCGACGATTAGTCAAGGGTTTTACGAACCGAATCCGAGATCTTTGCGATCGCAATCTGGATCTCCTCCCCGGTAATACACAAAGGAGGCGCAAAACGAATCGTATGGTCGTGAGTTTGCTTAGCAAGTAAACCTCGATCTAACAAATCATAGCATATTTTTTTAGCCGCGGACCCTCCCGATTTTTCGGGAAAGAACTCAACGGCATTGAGCAGGCCTTTTCCGCGAACTTGTTTTATCTTATCAGGATATTCTTTGTGTAGAATTTCCATGCCTTCCCGAAATTCAACTCCGCGTTGTTCGGCATTATCGGGTAGTTTTTCATCGAGGATGACTTGAACCGCAGTTTTTGCCACCGCCGACGCCAAAGGATTGCCGCCGAAAGTGGATCCATGCTCACCCGGTTTCAAAGTTAAAATAACTTCATCGGAAGAAAGAACGGCAGATACCGGCAAAGTTCCGCCGGACAACGCCTTTCCCAGAACGAGCAGATCCGGTTTTATATTCTCGTGATCGGCAGCCAATAGTTTTCCGGTTCGTCCTAACCCGGTCTGGATCTCATCCAGGATCAGCAGCACGTTTTTTTCCCGGCATACTTGGGAAATTTTCCTTAAATATCCGATATCCGGAAGAATAACTCCGGCTTCGCCCTGGATCGGTTCGACCATGAATCCAGCTACATTAGGATCTTCTAATTCTTTTTTTAATGCATGAATGTCGTTATAAGGTATAACGATAAATCCCGGAATGAAAGGACCGAATTCTTTCCGACTATTCGGGTCAGTCGAAGCTGAAATTGCACCTAAACTTCTGCCCCAAAAATTACCCGTTGCGAAAACGATTTTTGCCTTATCTTGGGGAATTCCCTTCACTTGATATCCCCATTTACGAGTCAATTTCACCGCAGTTTCGGCAGCTTCTACTCCCGTATTCATGGGCAGCATTCTATCAAAACCGAAGGTCTCGCATAAGAATTTTTCGGTGACGCCTAATTGATCGTTATAGAAAGCTCTGGAAGTTAATGTCAGCCTTTCGGCTTGCGAGATTAAACTTTCGACGATACGAGGGTGGCAATGCCCTTGATTTACCGCACTGTATGCCGATAAGAAATCGAAATATTTATTTTCTTCGGTATCCCAAAGATAAATTCCTTTTCCTCTTTGCAATACGACGGGAAGGGGCTCATAGTTGAAGGCGCCGAACTTTCTTTCCAAGTCAATGTATGATTGTGCGGATTGTGTAGGCATCGATACCTATTTCTACCTTATACATGAAGCTACAAGGAGATTTCGAGATTTCCCTTGACTTTTAAATGACGACACAATGAAAATTAGCGTATGAAAAATTTTCTTTCCTATATGAGAAGATTAATGTCGCTTAGCGCCGGTCTTATGTTCCTTTCATCTTGTTTATATACGAATATTAAATCTCCTGGATGGTATTATTCTCAAAGTTATACGGATGTTCGCGGAATGGAACCAATAGGACATCTCACGGGAACGTCATGTGGAACGAGCTGGCTGTGGTTGGTCTACACCGGCGATGAAAGTTATGAAAGCGCCGTTCAGAATGCGGTTAAAGATAAGGCGGATGTACTTTTCGACGTTCAAACCGATTACAGTTACAAGTCATTCGTATTCGGGTTGTATTTCGAGAAATGTACGCGCGTATCGGGAATCGGAGTTAAGCTTCCGCAACGGTTACTGAAAAAGGAATGAAGCCCCTGTCTCCACAAACGGTTTTTGCGTATTTGCTATTGTTCGGTCTGGAACTATCGAGTCTTGCCTCATGCATTCAGACGGGTGGTACAAGAACATTGATTCGCAGAAATCCCGAACCTTATCCGTCCGGTTTGGGTATTCCTCCCGAAAACGACGTGAAGTTGAACGGCTTTCACTTTCGGGACCCATCCATTCATTATGGGGCGAGTTCGACTGCGTTGAAAACGGGTGGCTTCGATGGATGGGTTAGGGCTACCGTTTCACTTCCGTTCAAGGATATGTTCCACACTTCTTTAGAAGGATGGGATTGGTCGGAGTATCGAATCGTTCGATTTGAAGGAGAAAGCAAAGGATGCCAAACCGGAATCCGATTAGTATTGCCTCTTAAACAAGGATCGAGGGATAGTTATATACCCGTTAATTTCGTCTTCGGGCCAACTAGTTTTTACGAGGAATTGCAGGGTAAGATGAAGGAAAATTCGATCGAGGCGCTTTTTGATAGCCGACTCGATTTGGAAAATACTGCATACTTATTCGGAATTTTTCGAAGGAAATGCATTCGGTTTCACAGTTATGGAATTCAAAAATTCTAAAAATCTTCCGTTATTCTTCGCGGCCTTTTTCGGATTCACCGGGGTTGCGTTCGGTGCCTTTGGAGCTCATGGATTAAAAGCGATCTTAAGTCCGGATTTGCTGATCATCTTCGAAACCGGGGCGCGTTACCAACTGATCCATTCCGTCGTTTTGGTGATATTAGCGCTTAGTAATAAATGGAGCGAATCGAAAGAATTAAGAATCGGATATTGGCTAATATTTTCAGGAATTTTAATATTCTCCGGTTCGCTTTATACATTATCGATTACCGGTATTAAAGTTTTGGGAGCGATTACTCCGTTCGGAGGAATCGCTTTTCTTCTTGGATGGGGATTTCTGGGCTACAGCGGAATAAAAGGACGCTGAACTTCGGGCGAAAATTCGAATTTGGTCCTTGCTTTTACCTTGTTATATGAAAGTTAAAATTAGGATTCCCGAATTTTCCATAAAGCCGCAGCCAGATCGGAAGAAGCACCTCGGTCGATCGGGCCCCGGTAATGTTCCCTCAGTCTATAATGTTCTTCCAACCGAAGTATTCGGCTAGTAGCTTTGCGACCGTTGCCTTTGCAGCAGCATCGTTTCCCGAAATGAAAACATCGTGATCGCCTTTCACCAAAGTCGAATCTACCATTAGATTACAATTCATCGTGTTTAAGGTTTTAACCACGAATGTTTCGGGAAATTCTCTTTGAATCGCTTCCCCTAAAGAATCCATGTTGCTAATGAATAGAGACGGAGGCATTCCGTTGGAAAAATCCAACGGATTGGCAAGGTCGATTAGAATTTTTCCCGTTAGAGCCGCCGATTTTCATAGGTTTTTCTTCACCGATTAGACCCGTAGCTTTCTCTAATAATAAGTCCGATTGCTAAAATTCGCTATTGGTTTAATGAATATACGGAATGGAAGAATCTGTATCCGCAAAAGAACGGGAATCTGTAGCTTTTTTTATATTCGTCCTTTCGTATAATAAACTCTATTCATTATCGATTGAAGAGTTGCGATAAATTTTTCCTAGCGGAGATCGAACGAATGAACAAAATTGCATATGAAATTTTTCAGGTCGATGCGTTTGCGGATCGATTATTTCACGGAAATCCCGCCGCCGTAATTCCCTGGAAAGGGGAATGGCCTAGCGACCGGTTGATGATTCAGATTGCCGCGGAAAATAATCTGTCGGAAACGGCCTTCTTTCGCCCGACGGAGAAAGAAGGTGAGTTCGAGTTGAGATGGTTTACTCCCGAAGTTGAAGTTGCTCTTTGCGGTCATGCGACATTGGCGACGGCGGCAGTCATTTTCGAATACGGGAGCGATCTAAAAATCGAAAATAGATCGATTCTTCTTTTTCATAGCAAGAGTGGAGTTTTGGAAGTCGAGAAAGAGAACGAAACTTTATATTTGAATTTCCCCTCGATCCCTCCTAGTTCCCTGGATGTTAATCAAGAACTTTTAAAGTGTTTTTCGATAAAACCGCAGTATTTATTTCAGGCAAGAGATGCGGTCTTTGTTTTCGAGAGGGAAGAAGAGGTCCGAGAATTGGAACCCGATTTTGAGGCAATTAAACGAATCCCTTTTTTTGCGGTCATTGCCACAGCTCCCTCCGCACCGGGCAAAGAATATGATTTCGTTTCTCGATTTTTTGCCCCTGCGAAAGGAGTTCCGGAAGATCCTGTAACCGGTTCCGCCCATTGTACCTTAATTCCATATTGGTCGAAAAGATTACAAAAAAAGAATTTATCCGCTTTTCAAGTCTCCAAGCGCGGAGGTCATTTAATTTGCGAGGATAGAGGGGATCGAGTCAGGATAGGAGGGGGATGCGTTCTTTATCTGAAGGGAAATTTTTTTCTCTAAGCTTAGGATAGGGTTAAGGTTTGTTCGAAGGTTGCTAAAACGGTTCTGCAAAATAAAACATTACGATCTAAACGGTATTGCGGCTTAACTTTCGGGGGAGTCTATTACCGTTTTCGAATTCCACTCATAAGCAATCGGACCAAGGTTTTCGCGGCGTCTTTAGCGCTATTCCGAGTTAAACCTAAATTGTTCGTAAGTTGTTGTTCGTTTATCAAAGTGGAAAAGCCGTGAACGATCGACCATGCGGCCGAAGCTATTTCCACCGGCTGGTAATCGGATACTTGTTCTTCATAGCAGGCCAAAACCGTCTCCCATAGTCTGAGAAAAGCCTTCCTGCCCGCTTCCTGTAACTCTAATAGATCGTCTTTGGGCCCAAGATCCGTATGCCACATCGCTCTATAATATCCCGGGTTCTCCACACAAAACGACACATAGGCTATTCCGATTTTTTCAAGTCGATCGATCGAATCCCCGGGGATCGCTTTTGCTTCCGCCTCTAAAAAAGCCTTGGTAATTCCTATAAATCCGTCCTTTGAAATCTCCGCGAGAAGGTCTCGTCGGGAAGGAAAATGGCGGTACGCCGCAGCGTGACTAACTCCGGCTTCCCTTGCTATTTCACGAACGGTAAACGCGGAATCTTTGCTCTCTTCTAGTCTCTTTAACGCTAGAGCTTTTAGCGTTTCCGCTAAGTTACCGTGATGGTATGCGCGCTCCGGCTTTTTAGTCTTTTTTTTTGCGGGCATAAAAATTTCCTAAAAAAATGTTGACATCGGTAACATTTGGTGTTACCGATAGTAACATTCCTTGATGCCATCCGAATTGGGACAAGTATTTCCCGGTTTCGTATCCGGGAAAATAGAGGTTCATTATGTCTGCGGAGTTAGCTTTTACGGTTCTAAGTCGGTTTTCGCTAGTAGGGTGGTTGTTGCTTGCGATCCTACCGAATCTGAAACTCACTAGAATCCTGGTTCGTAGCGGTTTATGGCCTGCAATACTTTCGGCCGCATACTTCTTACTATTGGCCACACACAGAGGATCGGAGGGGAATTTTCAATCGCTTGCAGGAGTTGCAGCATTGTTTTCTAATCCTTGGGTCCTCCTTGCCGGCTGGGTACATTATCTCGCTTTCGATTTATTATTAGGAATATGGGAAACGAAAGAGGCGGAATCGATCGGGCTTTCCCGTTGGATTCTTATTCCTTGTCTGTTTCTTACTCTCATGGTCGGGCCAATCGGTTTTTTAATATTCTATGTTATACGTATCGTTAAAGGAGGATTTAATGTCAACTTATAGCATCCCATTTCCATTCCTGCGAGAGTCGGAAGATTTTCTTTCTGCTTTAAGAAGAAATCGACCTCTTTCCTTTTTCGGCGGTATCATCGGTATATTGGTGCTACCAGCTTACTTTCTTTTGATGGGATTCGATAACAGAACGATATTGGGGATCAATCCATGGATCAAACCGGCTAAGTTTGCAATTTCAATCTGGATCTTCCTTTGGACGATGGGATGGATTTTAAACTATCTACAGGAATATCCTAAGTTTCTAGACCGGATTGAAAAATACTTCGTCGTCGGAATGGGGGTTGAGCTTTTTCTAATCACCGTTCAAGCCGCGAGAGGTGTTCCGTCCCATTTTAATCAATCTACGATTTTGAATTCGATCATTTATGGTGTTATGGGATTGTTCATTTACCCGGTAATTCCTGTTGCCATCCTGATCGATCGCAAGTTTAGAAATCCGATTAAAGGGTTAGATATGCGACTAAAAACCGCAATTCGGATTTCTTTACGGATATTTGTCTTTGCATCTTTGGTAGGCTCCTATATGACGGCGATTTTTTCGCATTCCGTCGGAGTACCCGACGGTGGTGAAGGACTTCCGTTTTTGAATTGGAGTAAAAGAGACGGCGATATTAGAATCGCACATTTCGTGGGAATTCATGCTCTTCAAATTTTACCCCTATTCGCTTTGCTAGCAGTCAGAAAGAATTGGTCGGAAAAAACCGTTAAGTACGCCGGAGTTGCATTGGCTATCTTGACTAGCGGGGTCTTTATAAACGCTTTGCTCGGTAGACCGTTATTATAGCGATGCGTCACTACGGATAGTTTATGGTTTTATGTTGGAACGGATTAATTCGGTCGGAATTTTATTATTCTATAATCCGGTTATTGTCTTTCCGTTCCAAAGTAGAATTTACCTTGCTTGCGAATTAACTTTCTAGTAATCAACCCTTCGGCTATGATTAGCAGCCCTTGAGCTGCGGCATGTTTTTTGTCGATAGGCGTGTCTTGTTGTTTTGTCATAAGATCGTGGACGAAAGCTCTCCGTTTCGGCTCCAAAACTCCGAGCATCGAACCGCAAACTTTCTTATCCCCGACCATAAAAGCTAACGCCAATGTCTGGGGTGGCGTCTCGTTACAAAGGTAATAAAGAGCTAAATTATCGAAAAAAGATAGCTCCTCGAACGACTTGAGGGTCAGCTCTTCGTCTTCTTCTTGGCTCATATATTACTCTTGCTCCTCCAATTTTGAAGAAAGATAATCTACTAAGTATTTCGCATTCGGACCTTCACCGGTCGCTTGACTGAGGATCTCATCCGCTTGAAATTTTCTCCCTTTTTGGTGAACGTTTTCGCGTAACCATCGAAGTAGAGTCGCGGTGTTTCCTCCCTGCAACTCGTTCGGAAAATTAGGATGCTTGGATAGGAAACACGAATAAAGCTGAGCTGCATAGATATTTCCTAACGTATAGGTAGGGAAGTATCCAAAAGCGCCGCTACTCCAATGGACGTCTTGAAGATATCCTTGGCTGTCATTCGGGACTTCTATTCCGAGTAACTCCTTCATACCCGCATTCCAGGCTTCCGACAATTCTTTGAGTTTCAACTCCTTTCGTAAGAGCGCGCGTTCTAATCGAAATCTTAGGATTATATGAAGATTATAGGTGACTTGATCCGCTTCGACCCGGATAAGCGAAGGTTTTGCTCTATTCACGAATTTATACAACGTCGCGAAAGGAAGATCTCTTTCGGAAATATTCAAGCAGCTGATAAAATCGGGATAAACGGTCTCCCAAAACTCCTTGGATCGGCCGACTTGGTTTTCCCAAAGCCTACTTTGCGATTCGTGAAGTCCGAGGGAAGCGGAATCTTTTAACGGAGAATAAGCGCCTTGCATTAACGAAATCCCGGTTTCATAAAGCGCGTGTCCTGTTTCATGAAGGACGGAATATACCGAGGAGAGAGGATCGTCTTCGTCGTATCTTGTCGTTATTCGTTTATCAAAGGAGCCAAGCGAAGTGGAAAACGGATGAGCGCTTGCATCCAAACGGGAAATATTTTTCGGCAAGCCGAGCAGTTCGGGTAATCGTTCGTTAAAGGATTTTTGCAATGAAACCGGGAATTTTCCCTTAAACGGAGAACTTACGTCTCTAGATCTGCTAACAAGAGGAACGAGAGATTTTCGAAGACTTTCAAATAGATCGTGTAACGATTCTGCTCTTGCACCTTCTTCGTAATCCTCCAATAAGGAATCGTAAGCTTCGGTTTCATAACCGAGATATTCCGTTTTTTGAAGAGTTAAATCCAGTAATTCCTGGAGAGTCTGAATAAAAGCCGTCGAATCATTTTTTTTCCGCGCTTCGGTCCAAACGGAATGCGCTTGGCTAGTCAGCTTTGCAAACTTCTCAACCCAAGTACTTGGAACGGAAGATGCACGTTTTAGATCCCTGAACAAAAGTTCTAATTCGCGGTTCCGCAGTTCCTTCCCGGGAAGATTTCGCTTATTGTTTTCTTCAAAAGCTTTCTCGGCCAATTCTTTAAAAGTATGGCCGGCAAACGCTTCGTGAGCCATTCCTGAAAGCAATCCGATCTGTTCGGCTCGTTCTTCCTGTCCGGCTTCAGGCAAGGCGACTTCCAAGTCCCAATGGAGAACGCTCAGAATATTTCTAAGATGAATGATTCGTTCGAATTCTTTTCTATACTTCCAAAAACCGGGGAGATCCTTCTCCCAATTTCCTAACTCAATTTCCCACATACAAAAATCATTCTTTTCGATTGACATCCTCCTAACCAACAAAAAACTATCCCTATCTTAATCGCGGGCATGGTGTAATGGCTAGCACCGTAGCCTTCCAAGCTTCTAGTGAGGGTTCGAGTCCCTCTGCCCGCAAGTTTCTCGCCTTAATCGGACCCAAAGTTCCTTCCTTAAAATATCACATTGCAGCGTTCTCACTTGCGGACGCAGCCTTCGAATCGCTTACTATTCTGCGGTTTAAATACTTTATAAAATAAACTTTAATGCGTGATCGCCGCTCAAAAATTGCGGATCGTGCCAATCCCAAACTCGGGAAGGGTTTTCATCGATATTTTGCGGGCTTCGATTCCAGATAGTCGGACCTAAATCTACCGAAGCTCGAAAATGAAAAATAAAACTTAGTAAGCACGCAATGAACCAGAGAGCTCCAAGGGTTTTCTTCGATTCGATCTGTTCAGAAAGTTGTAATGTACCTTTTAGGGTAAACCATAAAAAGAACGGAATCGTTTCCGTTAACAATCTCGGCCCGATGGAATGACCTCCCCACCACATATCAAAGCTGGAAAGAAGAATCAAATGCAGAACCAAGCAGATTAGAAATAGGATTGAAATCGGCGAATCCCGATCTTTGTGAATTCGCAGAATCCCGACGATCGATAAAACCAGGAATGGCGACCAGATAAATAGCCCTCTGTTGGGGCTAAAAAGTAATCCGGCCAAAGCTTCTCCGAATTTTTCGAATCGGAAAATTCGAGTGGAATGATTCGAATAATAAGCCGGTAAAAAACTTCCGTATATATCAAAAGTATAATATATAAAAAGTAGGAAGATCGGGATTGCTGTAACTAAGACCCAGGCCGCCTTTATTCTCCCTCTAAGTAATAGAAAGAAAAATGTCGGAACGGATACCAAAAGGGTGGTGGGACGAACCCATATTGCGAAACCGCAGATCAATCCGATCCAGAGTAGCTCTTTCTTTCCGTAAATTCCTCGAATTAGAATGTACATTAATATCGTATTTAGCAGAAGTGCGCCGCTCTGCTGCCAGATGGCCCGACCTCCCGTGGATAATGACGGGGTCGCGAACGCAAAGAGGATGGCGAAATAAAACGCTTTTTGATAACCGAATTTCTTCTTAAAACCTAAGAAGATGAATACCGTTGCCAGAGCCATCCATCCGGCTGCGACGAACTTTCCCGCCTCGAGAGAATGGTTTAGTATTTCCTTGGAGCCGTTTATTTGGGTCATCAAGAATAATTGCGGAACAGCCAGAATCGAGACACCGATCGGAAAAATGTTATACTCTTTACCCTTGAGGTTTATTAAGCCGTAATTTCCGAACTCTTTACGCAAGTCTTGAAATTCGTCCAAGTCGGTATCTCCGTGCAGTAGAATACTCATCCCGGTAGGAACATTCCAAATTGCATCCGAGCGAGGTGTGACCGGTAATAGTACGTTTACGAAGAAAACGATAAAAAAGAGAAACGGAATGTTATTTTTTTTCATTTATGAGTTTGTTATTGTTTTATTCAATTAGGGAAACTTTAAATTATCGAATCGACTAGGAAGCTTCTTTTTCCAATCTGTCGGCTGCGAATGCCTCTTCCAACTGTTTGACTGCATTCTTGGAAAATGCAATGAGCTCTTTTTCATTATGACGAACTTTGTATTGACCTAGCAGCATATCTTCGTCGTACTCCCTAAATTTCCGAAGAATCGCCTCTACCTCCGACGGTAGAAAACCCAATTCCATCAGGACTTCTCCGCCTATCTCGAGTGACGAGGCAAACGTGTCCCTGCGAATCGTCTCCACTCCTAAATCCATTAGATTAAAATAATGGGCTCTGTTTCTTGCACGGGCAATGATCTGGAGATTAGGGAAATTTTTCTTTACGAGTTCCGCAATCTTTAAGGATAATTCCATATCCTGTACGGCAAGGATCAGAATATCGGCCTGGGCGGCTCCTGCCGAGACTAGCAGATCCAGTCGACTTGCATCCCCATAATAGATTTTGTGACCGAACTTACGTGCGGCGCTAACCTGCTCCGCGTTATGCTCCAATGCGGTGAATCCGATTTTATGCACGTAGAGCATTCTACCGATGATTTGGCCCACACGGCCGAATCCGGCGATGATGACCCGATTTCTTTCGTCGATTATATCTGCCGGACCTTCCTCTTCTTGGTTGAAATACGGGTCCAATAGCTTTTCTTTTAAAATCGTAAAGAACGGGGTTAAAAGCATCGATATCGTTACGACTACGATAGAATATTCCGATATTTGTTTATTAAGAATCCCGAATTGAACGGCTACATTCAGAATAACGAAAGCGAATTCCCCGCCCTGAGATATATTTAACGATAAGTTTACGGCCGATTCGTTATTTAAATTATTGAATCTACCGATCGCATAAAGAATCAAGCCTTTGACGAACATTAGGCCGATTGCAATCCCTATTATAAGAAAAGGATTCATAGCCAGTATGTCTACATTCATAGACATACCTACCGCCAAGAAGAATAAGCCGAGGAGTAGCCCCTTAAACGGTTCTAAGTTGGCTTCCAACTCGTGACGATATTCCGAGTCGGCTAGTAGCACACCTCCTAAAAATGATCCGAGAGCCATCGACAGACCGACCATTTCCATGGCTAAGGCGACTCCTAGGACCAGCAAAAGGGAAAGCGCCACGAAAATCTCATGGTTTCCGGAGGATGCGATAATTCGAAACAAGGGTCGTGTTAGGTAACGACCTCCCAAAACGACTAATAAAATCGCCAATAAAGCTAAGCCGAATTTAGCCGAGTCGAAGGCAACTTGATGGTCGGCAACTGAATTGTTCAGTGCAGCGAGAGGAAGGATCGCCATGACGGGAATTACGGCAAGATCCTGGAATAGCAGGATGGCGAAGGCCGATCTACCGTGCGCAGTCGTTAATTGATTTTTTTCGGCCAACGATTGCAGTGCGAATGCCGTAGAAGAAAGAGAAAGGCTCAGGCCTAAAAGAGAAGATGCTATCCATCCGATAGAAAACGTCCATTCTATCAAAAAAGTTAATGCGCAGGATGTAATCGCAACTTGCGTAAGACCCATCCCGAAAACAGGTTTTCGAAGAACCCAAAGGGTTTGCGGGCGAAGTTCCAAACCGATTAAGAAAAGAAGTAAAACGACTCCGAACTCGGCAAAATGAAGTATTTCAGTGCCTCCGGTCACTAATCTTATTCCGTACGGACCGATCAGAATTCCTCCGGCCACGTAACCGAGGATGGATCCGATTCCTAATTTCTTAAATATGGGAACACAAAGTACCGCTGTCGCTAATAAAATAATCGCTGTGATTAGGATGCTCTGTTGTTCCATTTGAAATTACCTCGTGATCCTTTTTTGTTCCGACTTAAGACGACTTCCGATTGATGATCCGGAATATTTTAATCTTCCAGAGCTTAAAATATTCCGGTTATGCATAAAAAACTCTACTATTGCACCGACAAAATATAAATACTAGTATCGACTTTAGGTTTAAATTGAGATTCTTTCTCGCAATAAAAATAAATGGACTTGATCTATTTGTGAATAATTCTCGGAAACCTAAATCCGATATTAGACTGCAATCCCATTCCGAAGAAATATGAATAATTTAAAGGTATCCATCGCGATTTGTATCTTCGGATTTTTCGTTTTCGGCTCCTCTCTTTATTCCGAGGCAGATCTGAAGGTTAATTCTTCACAGGACTTAAAAAATTCGGAGAAAGACGAGAAAGTTCCGCCTGAAGCGAAGCAGACCGATTCCGATTCTTCGAAAGAACTTCAAGTTGAGGGAGAATCCGAAAAGAAACCTTCTCTTACTTCGAAGGATATCGCAAATTTGTTCCCATTGAAGTTAGGATTTTTCGTAGATAGTTACTATAACGCAAGCTTTAATCGGCCGAATTCTAAAGAGGCTTCGTACACGACTCAAGCGACGCGAACCAACGAATTCAACATCAATTTGGCGTATTTGGACGCTAATTTCGAAACGAATAAATACCGGGGGCGGTTCGCCGTACAGTTCGGAACTTCCGTCGCGGCGAATTATGTGGGAGAAGGAACGACAGGAAAAACAAGTAACGAATTTTCCGTTCGCAATATGCAGGAAGCCTATGGAGGTATCAAGCTCGGTAAATCCACATGGTTGGATATGGGTATTTATTTCGGGCACTTGGGATACGAATCCTGGGTCTCTCACGATAACTTCGTTTATACGAGAGCCCTTTCGTTAGATAACGTACCATATTACGTTTCCGGTGTTCGTTTAAGCGGTAAAATTACCGATAAATTGAAATACCAATTACACTTGGACAACGGCTACCAAGTCGTAACGGACAATAACAAGGATGTCTCCGGCGGATTTCGATTGGAATGGACTCCGTTGAAAAGCCTGATGTTTCGTTGGAATACGTTTATAGGAAACGAGTTGCCGACCGCGATTCCAAAGGAAGTTCGTTACTATAATAATTTTATCGCAGAATGGAAACCTTCCGATACTTGGATCATCGCTTCGTCATTCGACGTCGCCTACCAACGTAGAGCGGATGATCGAGATTTAATATATCTTCCCGGCGGACCGGCCTACATAAATAGGGATAGCTCCGCCTATCGCCAATTATATGTCGGAAATCTTTGGGTGGCCTACCGATTCTTACCCGAATGGAGGATCGGCTCCCGCCTCGAAAGATATGTGGACCGAGAGCAGATGATCGTTCAAACAGGAACCGCACACGGGTTTCAAACCGGTGGTACGACGACGACTTTGGATTATATTCCGAACGAGACTTTTCTGGTTCGATTTACGTATCAGTATCGACTTTCGAGAGACGCAGTTTATCCGAGAGAGGCTGGTATGTCGAGGCTGGATCGGCAATTTATATTCTCTCTATCTATTAAGATCTGATTTTTCCATAAATTCGTCGTATAGGCGTTTATTCGTGGACAATCGTACTATGAATAAGTCTCGGTCTTTGAATTTTTAGTCTAACGAACCTATGTCCTATAATAGAATTACTAAAAAATTTCAGTATGCAGAAAAATAGATTGTAAAAAATTAAATTGCATACAATGTAAATGTATAAATCTGGAGAAATTGCACAATGGCGCAGAATCTATACGAACTAACCGCTACTTTGAACAGCGGAAAAGAAAAGAAATTGGAGGATTACAAAGGAAAAGTTCTCCTTATCGTTAATACGGCTAGCGAATGCGGTTTTACCCCGCAGTACAAAGGCCTTCAAGAAATGTACGACAAGTATAAATCGGAAGGGTTGGAAATTTTAGGTTTCCCTTGCGATCAATTCGGCCACCAAGAGCCCGGAACCGACGATGAAATTCAAAATTTCTGCCAGGTTAACTTCGGAGTTCAATTCCCTCTTTTCAAAAAAATAGAAGTCAATGGCGATGGAGCGCATCCTGTTTTCAAATATCTGAAAAAAGAGGCCCCGGGTCTTTTAGGAAAATCCATCAAATGGAATTTCACCAAGTTTCTGGTGGATAAGCAAGGGAATGTGATCAAACGCTTTGCCCCGACTACTCCACCGGAAAAAATCGACGAGAAAGTGAAGGAACTCCTTAAAAAGTGAGAGAGAATCCGTTAAGTCTAGATCGGCAAATATGTTTCCCGCTCTACGCATCCTCTAGGGTGGTGACGGCCTTGTACCGTCCTATCTTGGAGGAATTCGATCTAACGTACCCGCAATATATAGTGCTTCTCGTTTTGTGGGAAGAGGATGGAATACCGTTAAAAGAAATCGGCGATAAACTATTTCTAGATTCCGGTACGTTAACCCCGCTGCTAAAAAAAATGGAAATGCAGGGACTTTTGACGAGAGATCGTTCGAACGAGGACGAGCGTTCACTTGTCGTAAAATTGACTGCCAAGGGACGCAATCTTCGTAAGAAGGCCGCTTGCATCCCCGAAAGACTTTTTGCGGAATCCGGACTAACTCAGGAGAAAGTGACTAAATTAAAGCGGGAGTTGGATGAGTTTCTGATATTACTCACGGATAAGCTGGGAAATTCCGCGTGACAAATCCCTTTACTTGGTAAGAATTGATACGCTTTAAAGACTGCCTTGGAAAAGGCATAAAGGAGTGAAGAATGAAAAAAATTCTTTCCATGATCTTGTTTGTTTCAACGATTCTCTTTCTTGGAGCTTGCTCTTCCGAGGTGAAAAAAAGCGAACCGGCTTATCAACCTAATTCGGATCTTCGCACAGTAGAAGCTAGCATGATTAAAGAAGGCGATAAAAGGTTGAAGGCGGAAGCTTTGTTGGGTACGCCCACCGTTGAGCAAAATACGCAAGACGGATCCCTTTTGGAATGGTATCTAGAATCGACCACGTATCAAAAGAATTCGTACAAGACTTTAGCCGAAAAACCTTCAAGAATTAATGATGATACTAAGTTCATCAGAGTGATCGTCGATAAGAAAGGCGTTATTAAAAAATACGAATATAAACTTTAATTCGCGTTTTATAAGTTCTGTTTCACGAAAGGCCGCTACAGTTTGCGGCCTTCTTTTATCAAATATCATCTTCCAATATATCTAAACCCGTAAAGCCGATCAGAAAATCCAATAACTCAGCCACGTTAAATCCGATACGAATTCCGTACCGAGCTCCTATGTAAAGTTCCAATTGAAATAGAAATGCCTTCGGATAATCGTCCTTATTAACGGGATTTTCCGCTAAGAAGCTTTGAAGCGCTTCGTTCTTTTTATCCGGATCCAGATTTTCAATATACTTGCGAAAGAACGCCTCTTTCTTTTGTTTTCTCCTTTCTTCTACCGGAATGTTATAGAACTTTAGATATCGTATATCGAAGCTTTTTGCTTTTTGCCTTTCATCCAGAGCATCGATTTCCGAGTTCTGGCTATCGTTGCTCTCTTCTTCAGGGAGTTCCGGAAATAGTAATCCTGGATTAGCGTTACTTTCTTCGGGGGCCGCCGCTTTTACATCGGGAACTTTCGGAACAGGAACTGCGGCTTTACTCGCTTTGGGAAGAGCATGAAATTTGTCGCTTCCTAAGATTCCGAAGATGAGTTGTTGTGAACGATAGAATCCGATGCTGCCGCCTCGGATTCCGTATCCAGTCCCTAAATTCTTCTTTCCCGGCTCGGTTTCTCCTCCTTGAAAAACGAATCCGGCAGCTAAAGGACCGACTCTCACTCCGAGGCCATAACCCGGGTTTTCAACCCCGGCAGTGAATACGTCTTGAAGATCGTTCTTCCTTTGTGACCAGTATGTCGCACAATTGAAACAGAAACAGAAACTCAATAAAATCGGAAATAATCGGAAAGGAATTTTCATGAAATAAGGAGCGGAAAATGGTAAGGACGGATCTTCCAATCCAAGTAAGGCTTTCGAACAAAACTCAGGGTTAATTGCGGGAAGGCAACCTGAAAACTCGAAATTGATTTATTGGTTTTCTTCTCCGAATCTTAAATGAAACTATCCCGGAAGTTAGATATGTTATTACGGAAAAAAACGATGAGCGAGATAGAAAATCCCGAAATCCTTTATCCAAATGTGGTGGTATTCGGGGGAGGGCCGATGGGGGTTTTTCTAACGACCGTCGTTTCTGCAAAGGCGGATCGGGTCTTTTTGTGGTACGGAGATCGTAAAAAAGCGGAACGAGTACAAAAAGAAAGATCGGCGGAACTTTTGGATGATACCGTATCTCTCCCGGATAATGTTACCGTAGTTTATGATACCGATTTTTTATCGAGTGGATCTTGGGTTATCGTTTCGGCTGTCCCGTCTAGGTTAAAAGAAAACATAATCGACAATATTTGCGCCTCCATTTCTCCCGATGAAAATCACATAATTCTTTCCTTTACGAAAGGAATCGTTTCGAGTTCGACACGACGGAAAACCGGAAGTATTACATTTTCCGACTATTTACTTTATATAAAAGATAAACTGAATATTTATAATCTTGAATATGCGGCCGTAGCCGGACCTAATCTTCTCGCCGAAATGAGCAAAGACCAACATAGCTTTTTTTCGGTCGCTTCGACCGGAAAAAAAGCCTCCTTAGTCGTGGAAGAATTATTCTCCGGTTCTCACAATCATACCAAGACTTACGATGATATACGCGCTATTGAAATCATAGGTGTTTTAAAAAACCCTATCGCTATCGCTTGCGGTATTGCGAGTGGAATTCCCGAATGCGGGAGCAATTTTGAAGGCGAATTAATCCGACTCGGATTCTCCGAAATTTTGGATTTATTGAAGGCATTAGAGCTCTCCACGGAATCGGCCATGGAATTCGGACTCGCCGATCTGATTACGACTTCGACGTCCCGCTCCAGCAGAAACCGAGCGTACGGCCAGAGATTCGTGCGTAAGCTGATATCCGGGGAAGATGAACCGAATCTATTGGAACGTCTAGAGCTCTTTTTTAATCCGAAGGAATTCATTCAAAGAGAGGTGATTCAAAGCGAGTCTCACGTCGAGGGTGCGTATTCACTATCCACAATTCTCGACTTGGCGAACGAGAACGGAGTATCTCTGCCGTTATTCACGACTTTATTCGAAATTCTAACGAGAAAAGTTTCACCGACGCAAATCATTCGATTCGTATCGAAATCGACTAGTAACGAGATTCGGACGATCTCGAAATTTGCCGGCAAGCGTTCCGGTTTGTCTTTAGCTTCGGGTCAGGAGTTTCAATTCGCTCTCAGAAGAAGAGTTCTCAGACATATAAACTCTCAGCCCGGAATGGCCGATCGTATTTTAAAACAAGCCGGTCTACAAATAAAGGGACTTGAAAAAAGATACGGTGAGGCCATTGAAAATAAATCAGGTACCGATTTAGCGCAGCTTCCGAAAGAAATCCAACTTTGGAAAGAAGTCTCTAACGCTTACGAAACGAGAGGCGCCAGAGACCTAGAAAGGATCGTCGAATTTTACGTTTCGGAAATCGCAGACGATTATCGCCCATTTTTACGGGAGTCGCTTATACATTTGGTGGCTCCTGCTCGGTTTGCGATCGGAGGCTTTAAGCCCGGAGGAGGTCTTCCTAAGATCGGTGGCTGCGTGAAAGAGGTCAAATCACTTGCATCCAGATATGACATTCTTTATACGCCGACTCATAGATCTCATTTGGATTCAATCGAAGTTGCGTTCGGGCTTAGGTGGCTCGGATTACCTGTTCCTAGATATGCAGCGGATAAAAAGGTCATGGGTACACCCGGTCTGGCAAGAGTGTTAAAAGCGCTCGGCGCTTATATGGTGGATAGGAAGAGAAATCGAAACCTTCTTTATTTGGATTGTTTGACTCAATATTCTACGATGATGCTGGAGGCCGGAATTCCGACATTGGTCTATCCCGAAGGAACTCGTTCTCGAACCGGCGGGATCATCCCTATAAAAACGGGAATTCTTTCCACATCGGTAGAGGCATTTAAGCACACCGGTAGCGAGGTTCTAGTAGTTCCCATCGTATTATCTTACGAGAATGTTCCGGAAGATATCGAATTTACCGGAAAGGAGGAGCATCTTTCGTTTAAGGATTTTCTGTTTAAGAGGACCGAAGTGTTTATGGATTTATGCGAACCGATTCCCGTTTCGAAATATATTCACGAAGATGATCCGACTTTATCCATATCGCTGGAAATTACCCGTTCTTGGCAAGCGCATCATCGGATTCTGCCGAATCAACTAATCGCCAAATTAATTATGGAAGAGGGCGGCGAGATCGGGTTGAATGATTTAAGGTCGCTAATTTCCGAAACGATTCTGCTGCGCAAGGGAAATTATCTTACTAAGGATGCGGATGAAATTCTAAATCGCGGAATAAAAGTTTTGAAAGGCAGAGGCTTTATAAGCGTCGACCGGGACACCGTTGCGGCGAAGGATCGGGAACTTTTGGAATATTACGGAAATATGGTCCCCGATCCGACGTAATCTATTCCACTCTTATCTTGGAAGCGATTAAAGCCGCCCTTTTTCTGAGTGAAGATAGGGGTTCTTCCTTGTTTGAATAAGCCAAAGCGACTCCCATTCTCCTGTATTTTCTCGTTAACGGTTTACCGAAAATTCTAAAATCAGAGTCGGGCATTTCGGAGGCGATATCCAATCCACTCACGACCGGAACGTTGCCGTCCGTTTCCGAAAGAATGACGGCGCTTGCCCCTTTTCGAACCAAAGCGATTTCGGAAATCGGTAAACCGAGAATGGCCCTCAGATGCAACTCGAATTCGTTAAAGGTTTGTGTTCCTGCAAGAGTTACCATCCCGGTATCGTGCGGACGCGGAGAAAGTTCCGAGAAATAGACTTCGCTCCTTGTCAGAAAAAATTCCACACCCCAAATCCCGGAACCGCCCAATTCTTTTGTGACTTTAGCGGCCATCTCTTGGGCGGCTTTCAATTGTGAATCGGAAATTTCGGCGGGCTGCCAACTTTCTTGGTAATCGCCTCTTTCTTGACGATGGCCGATCGGCGGACAAAACAGGGTCTTTCCTGATTTTTGAGTTACCGTTAATAATGTTATCTCGGATTCGAAAGGAATAAATTCCTCAACGATGATCTCGGATGCACCTGCCCTACCTTTCGTTTGGGACGCTGTCCAGGCATTTTCTATTTCCTCGACGGAGTGTATGACCGATTGCCCTTTTCCGGAAGAAGACATCAGGGGTTTGACGACACAGGGGATTCCAAGATTCTGAACTGCTTGCTTTAGTTCGTTTAAGCTAGTAGCATAAGAGTATTTCGCAGTCCTTAAATTGAGGGATTTTGACGCTAAGTCTCGAATGGATTTTCGATTCATAGTAAAATTCGCAGCCTTAGCGCTCGGCACGACGTGATATCCTTTCGATTCATATTCGTACAGACGCTCCGTCCGAATCGCCTCGATTTCAGGAACGATAATATCGGGTTTGTGTTTTTCGACAATGCGATCCAGCGCCGTTCCGTCCAGCATATCGACGATCTCCTTTTCATGGGCCACTTGCATGGCTGGAGCTCCATCATAACTATCGACTGCGATTACGCGTTGCCCGATTCGTTGGGCTGCGATGACAAATTCTTTTCCTAGTTCGCCTGAACCGAGAAGGAGTATTTTCTTTTGCATAGGGTTTGTGGAAAGGATTTCCGGGGGGCGGCAAGTAAGGGAAGAAAAAAATCGGCCTGAATCATTCGGGCAGGCCGATCCGGTTCGATTTACTATTCGGAATTCTGAATCTTCCTCTTAGTCCTAATTTGGAAATTTTTATATTCCACGAAATCTATATCTTTTTTATCCAAGCGAAAAACTCCCTGCGTCGAATGGAGAATAAGAGTATCTCCGATTTGGGTGAGAATTGCCCCGTTCAATCGGGTTTTATCCGTTTTATGGATCGTCTCGAGAACGTTATAGAAATTATGAATTTCCGTTTCCGATTTTAGATTTTTTAAAGTCGCTTCGGATTCGATTTTGGAAAAAGCCGAGCTTAATTTTTTTTCATGGTCTTTGCGGATCGAATCGGTTAATGGCATCGAATCTTTTATGCCTTCGGAATTGAGGGCTTGATCGATGATCTCCCGGTCGACCGCGACTAAAGTATCCAGTTCCGCTTTTTCTTGAGGACTAGTTTCAATGGAATTTTTCGAGTAAGACTTCATATATTCCTGTTCATCGATTTCAAGAATCCCTCCCTGGTCCTTGTTCAATTCGATACGCGTTAATACAAGATGGGCTAAATCCTCAAACTTCGGCTTTACGGAAGCTTCTTCGTTTTCCGAAATCACGACTTCGTTTTCGGATAGGAACTGTTGGAATTTTTGAAGCAAAGGTTTTTGAGCGATCGCTTCCGCATTGATTTCTTCGCTCATCGGAAGTTTAAGAGTCATAGCAACTACACCTTCATAAACTTTGATTTTCGGGAGTTTCTCTTCTATGATTTCGAATGAAAATGCGGTTCCACGCACCGCAGCGATGGCTGTAGGCCCCGAAATTCTAAAGTTTTCATCGCTTCTTAATTTTTCAGTCCGAATCAAAATCCCTCCGGCACGAAGAACCAAGTTGGTGTCCCTTGACTTATTCGTTTGAAGTGAGTCCAACCTTACTTTGCTGAATGGCCGTATGCGAATGAGATGGCCCTCTCCGGTTTGAATATCGATCGATCCCGAATTTGTTATGATTTCGTCCTGAGGTCGAAGAACCGTGCCCGTTTGCAACGGTAATCGTTTCGTATCTCGAAAGACTTGAACAGGACCTGCCAGGAACACTGTTACTGCACCCCACTTTCGGTCTCGTCCCCCGATCCAGCTCTTTATTTTAGAACAAGATGTTAGAACGAATAACAAAAGCAAAATAATCGGGAAGATACGACTTCCAATATTCCAAGGTTTCATTGAATCAGGACCTTTTTCATGTAATCAATAACAACCCGCAAGAGTGTTCTTCTTAGTTTTTCTTGGAAAACGGAACCGAATAATAAAAAATTGCCGAAATCGATTTTTGCCGTCTAAAGAGGAAATGCACCGTTTATGCATAGTTTACGAGTTATTCCTTGTGCCGGTTTTACTTCTTTCCCCCATATTGAAAATTAGAGCCGATTCGACTCCTCCGCGAATCGTACGTTTTTCGGGAACCGCTTACGAATTGGAAAATGGTAAATTATTATATAAGGATATGCACGAGGAGTTTTGGGATAACGGGAAACATACTCGTTCCGTTGTCCAATACATAGACTCCGAAGGTAAGTTATTTGCAACTAAGAGAATTTCCTTCCTAAGGAATCGATCTTTACCGGATTTTAATTTAGAGGATTTTAGAGACGGCTATCTGGAAGGCGGCGAATTCGAATCGGGAACGAAAGTTCGATTATTTGCGAGACGCAAAAAGGGAGATCCTATTAAGGAAAAAGTTGTGGATGGCGGGGATTTATCCGCTCTCGACGGAGGTTTTGATTATTTTGTAGAGGATCATTGGAACGAACTCTTGGCAGGAAAGAGAATAACCTTTAGAATTTTTGTTCCGGTCGAGTTGGATACATTCCGATTCTATGTGGAAAAAACGAAAACCGGATCGTTTAAGGGAAGGCCGGCGCTTTTCTTACGCATGAGGATAGAAAGTTCTATATTATCCGTCTTCATCAAACCGATAGACTTGATTTACGATATCGAAAGTAAACGGATTATGGAGTATAAAGGGACTAGTAATATCAATAATGAAAAAGGAAAAAGTCATGCTGTTCGGATCGTATATGATTTCCGCTGAGAGTCGTAGTAATTCGATTTAAGGCTAGAATCCGAATCGCCAATAAGCGATTCCCGCGATTCCGGTTTCGCGACTTAGTTTAATCCAATCCGTCTCGTCCAAAATCAAACTCGACACTTCGAACTCGTTCTCCACTATATAAATGCCGTCTTCGTTCCGCCCTGACTTTGCCATTCTCACCGAATCCTTTTTTCGACTGATTACTTTCGGTTTTGATCTTCCTTTCTTCCAAGAATACCCGTAGAGAGGAAGGCCGAGCCAAATTTGATTTGGGTCGTACGTTTTTCTAAGCAACGCGATATTTTCTTTAGCCCAGGACAAACGAGTGACGGGACCCGGTTTTGTTCTAGGGGAATGAAAATCGTAAGCCATGAGAACGACTTCGTCGGCCAGGTTCGTATGAAAAACATCTTTGTGAAACTCCGCGAGATCGGCCGGAAAATGAATTTGAGGGAAAAGCGCCAGAGTCAGGAGCTTTCCTTTCTTTCGTAAACCAGGTCGGAGTTCCATTAGGAAATTCTTAAACTCGCCGGATAGGGAAGAGGGTAATCCTTCCACATCCAAATGGATTCCGGCGTACGTAGGATGCTCGGAGAGAAAATCAAGTAATGCCTTTTGCATCGCATGTTTCTTAGCTCCGACCCTGAGCAGCGAGGTACCCGTTTTCGATTTGAATGTAATTAAGGGTATCCAGCGGACCCCTTTGGAAAGCCCTAAAGCTAAGAGTTTATCGGGGGGACTATTATATCTTACCTTTGCGTCGCTTTGGATTACGGTACCTGTAAAACAAATAGTTACATTGGCTCGCAAATACGCCTGCCAATACGACAAATCTTTGGTTTCTAAATCTTCACCTAACACATAAATCCAGGTCGGCGAATGTTGTTCGGCAAATACGGGACATAGAAAAAAGGCCAAGAAGATAAAGATTGGAGTATAAAAGAGCGAAAAGCGAATCATTTCTTCGTCCCGTAATATTAAGGAAACCTATTTAGGATTTTTCTTCAATCCTGATTGTCCGTTCTCCGATTTTATAGGAAGGACCGGAACGACGGGATTGGGAAGGATGCGAACGATGGCTCTCATAAACACTGGAACCGAGGAATTAATCCGAGACGGATTAGAGAGACTCGGGCTTCTATCCCCGTCTAAAAAAGCAGAAGTTTCCTTTTATTCTTCTAGTCTCTTTGAGCTGTATTCGGTCAAGTTACAAGACGGTTCCAGGGTGGCCGTAAAAGTCATACCAAAAAAAGAAATGGCCGAAGCCGAAGCCGAAGGTCTTGAACAACTTTGCCGCTTAGGTGTTCGCGTTCCGGAATGCTTTGGAACGGTGAATTTGGGAAAGGTTTCCCTTCTTGCCATGGAATTTATCGAAACCGGCTCCTCGGCTCGGTTTCGAGACGATTTAATCGCGAGTCTTAAGAATTTATATCGCGGAGAATTCGGATCCTGGGGTTGGAAACGCGATAATTTTATAGGGTCCCTTCCCCAGCGGAACGGTTGGTTTTCCAGCTTCGAAGAATTTTTCTGGCAAGATCGTCTAAAACCTCAATTAGAATTAGCGCAAACTAGAAAGCTTCTCACCGAGAAAGATGTACTATCCATCGGAAAGGTGTTCGATAAATTTACGGAAGAATGGGGATTAAATCGGATTCAACCTAGAATGATTCACGGAGATTTATGGTCCGGTAACGTACTGCAGGGAAAAAACGGGTACGCGTACTTGATCGACCCTTCCGTTTCATATTCTCACCCGGAACAAGATTTGGCCATGTTGCAGTTGTTCGGTAGCCCTATCAATCTAGAGGATATGCAGGATATTCTTTCCACATGCGGATTAGATGATCCTATGCATCTGAAAGATAGAATTCAATTTTGGCAAATCTATCCTGTCTTAGTTCATGTTAATCTTTTCGGCGCATCTTATCTGACGAGTCTACGACATATTCTGCGGTACTACGGTACGATTTAATACTTTTCTTGAAGGATTCTTCCCGTCATAGTCTTTGGGAGGAAGCGATAGATTTTCGGAGAAGTTCCGTTTGACCAAATCATTAAAACCTGGGAAAACAGGGGAGCCTTCCTCTAAAGCAAAGCCGTCCGAGTTGGAACCGAGAAAGGCTCCCTCTCAAAAACGAGCCATCCAACGTGTGCAAAATATATTGGATGTCGTGGCCTCTCTCTTGGACGAGGTCGGCGCGGAAGCCATCACGACAAATCTGATTGCACAGAAAGCCGACATTCCCATCGGTTCCTTATACCAATATTTTCCGAATAAGCATGCGATTTTAAACGCTGTCGGTAAGCGACATCTTGAGCGAGTCAATGCCATGTTCATGGGTTTTCTTTCGGTTGAAGTGGATGAGACCGGCTGGCCGGAACTGATAGACAATGTAATCGACTCGTTCGCTAATCTATATTTAACCGAACCCGGATTCGTACCTCTATGGTCGAACATCAAGATGGATCCCGAGTTGGTCGAGATCGATCGGGAAAATAATCGCTATATTGCATCCAATGTTTCGAATTTATTTTCTCGGATCGTTCCCGGAATGAAGGAAAATCCGGAGGCAGAAATCATTTCCCGAATCATAGTCGAAGTAACCGATTCCGCTTTATCCCGTTGGCTGCGGGAAAAGGAAGATCCTGTTCTTGCGGATAGCATCCTTCGGGAATTAAAGGTCATGCTCAAAGCGTATTTGACTCATTATATCGAAGGAAGAACACTGTGAGAGCGTACCTCTTCGAATTTCCGCTTACCGCATTCTTTGTTTTGTTCATCACGATTTCTCAAATCATATTGAATGCTTTCGTTCCGAACGAAATGCTCGAAGCTTTTTTCATCAGTCGCCCCGGAGAATTCTATCCTTGGAAATGGATCGGAATGGCGTTTCTTCATGCGGATTTCACTCATTTGTTTTGGAATATGCTCTTTCTTTTTTTCTTGGGAAGAATCGTTGAATACAAAGTGGGGAAAGCAAAATGGCTTTTGTTTTTCTTTATGGGGGCCTTTATTTCCGGATTTTTGGATTCGTTGGTAAGAGGGTTGTTTCTGGACGATTCTAGTCCTGCCATCGGAGCTTCAGGCGCTGTTTCGGGATTAGCCGCCGTTGCGGCTCTGTTATCCCCGTTTTCGATGCGTATTCGAAAACGAAACTATCCGTTTCCGATCTTTGCCCTCGCTTGGCTGATGGTATATTCGGATATCACGAATTTGTTTGCAAGGGATCAGGTAGCTCACTGGGCCCATCTAGGGGGATTCTTATCAGTCGTATTCGCGGCTTATTTTTTGAATAATAAAGAAAGGCAGCAACTGCATACGGGGTTCATATTGAATCTAGTGTTCGTGATTTTGCTTCTGATACTCGGATTTCTCGTGGGAGGAAGATAGTTGGAAACCGTTCAATTTTCGGCATTTGACTACAATCGAGACGACACTTTTTCGTTATCCGAATATCGTTTGGAAGGAAGCGAGAATGGCGGTTGGAAGATATTCCGCAATCAAGACCTTTATCTTTCTCTCGGGAAAGGATACAAACTTCTTAAGACGAAACTTTGCGGGATATGTTCGACGGATTTAGACCGAAGATTTCTTCCATTCACTCTTCCGCAAATTATAGGTCACGAAGTATTAGCCACCGATCCGACGACGGGAAAGAAATTCGTATTAGAAATTAATGATACGGTAGCGGCAAGGGGAGAAGAGGAAGATTCGTTTTGCAAGCGGGGACTTCAGACTCACAGCCCCTCTCGCCTAGTATTAGGTATCGATCGACTTCCCGGAGGATTCGGGAAATTCCTGCTAGCTCCCGTGGGGACCTTAGTGGAAGTGGACACTCTAGAAGATAGGGAGGCGATCCTGCTGGAACCGTTTGCCGCCTCGCTGCATGGCGTGGAAGTTTCCTTAGCGAATTCATCCGATAAGCCCAAACGAATCGCCGTGCTCGGTCCGAGGCGATTGGGATCGTTGCTGTTGGCAGGACTCGAACTGTATAGACGGCGGAACAATCTAGATTATAAAATCGTTGCCGTTCTTCGCAGAAGGGAACTGAAAGACACCTCGTTCGGTGTTGGTGCGGACGAGGTGCTGGTCTTTCCCGAGCTGAGTATTTCGTCGAGAGGTTCGTTTAAAGGAGAACGTTATTACAAGGAATCTTCCGCAAGTGCGGAAGAAATCTCCTGGGATAATCTACTGCATACTTTCGATATCGTATTCGATACGACCGGGGCGATCGAAGGGCTAGAACTATCCATGGATTTGACTCATAAGGAGATCCATCGCAAGACTACGAACGGACAGGGCTCTCTCGGAATTTCAAATTTAACCGAACTCGTAGTGGATGAACTCTCTATTTTACCGTTACAAAAAGGGTTTCAGAATCTTTCTTGGGGAGTGAATTCCGCTCTCGAGACTTGGGTCTTTTTGGAAGCTGGAATTCGACTCTCTAACGAAGAGCAGGCCTGGATCGATATAGCTCGGGAAGAAGGAATCCGATTCTATTCTGGTTCGATTCAGGAAGGGGAATCTTTTTTGCAGTCCCAAGAATTTACGGGGGATCTTCGTCGATTTGATTTCGCAATTTTGAAATCGGCTTCATCGGTGGATCTGGCGATTAGGCCAGGCGCCAAGGAAGATCCTTCTTTGCTTAGACCGAGAGGTTTTATCCTGATTCCTGCCGAGTCGGGAATATCCGAATCCAATCCGTTTCTTCATTGGGTTATTCGCGGTGGAGTTTTACGGTCTAGCCGATGCGGGGATTTTCGCAGGACTCTTTCTTTTTTAGAGCAAGAGAAGGGTTTTTTGAAAAACGTTTCCGCTCATCTGCTCGGAGAGGAATTCTCCGCTTTGGACCTTCCCAAAGCGTACGAAGAGGCAAGAAAACCGACTAATATAAAAGTGATTGTCAGACACGACCCATAATGACCGATGATATGAGGTCCCCTTGGAGGGGAAATTTTTGAACAAGCACGGTTTTTTCCAAATTACGCAAAAGGTTTTTCTAAGAAGAGGATCGGAACTTCTCATTCTAAGAGACCGGAAATCAGGATACGGCGATTTACCCGGTGGACGAATGAATGAGGACGAGTTCTACGGGGATTGGCAGGAAAGCCTTTCCCGAGAACTGAGCGAAGAAATGGGAAACCGATGTGAGATTAAAGTTCATCCGAGACCGATCTTCGTACACAAGCATCGAGTCAGTGACGGTAATCATCCCTGCGTCATCATTGCCTACCATGCCGAATTTATGGGAGGGCAAATCGTTCTCTCCGACGAGCATGATTATATTTCTTGGGTCGACGTAAAAACGTATGATCCTAGAGGTTTGTTTTTCGAATATATGTTGGATGCGATTTTGTTGTATCAAAAGGAATATGCCCCTCTTTTACCCGACGGAAAATTAGAATTAGGAGGAAGTATCCTATGAATCCATTTTGGAGGAATGCAATCGCTTCCCTTTTCTTAATTCCGATTTTTCTCGGAATAGGCTGGCTCTTGTCGGGAAAGACTTTAGGAGAAGAAGATTTTATATCCGGTTTGCCTCAGAACGAGATAGGGTCTTATTCTTCGGGATTCAACCGAAAATCGGGAAACATTCTCTTACTCCAACTGGAATTTAAACCGGAATATTATTCCAAGGAAGATCGCTTACGGACCTGGCTGGAAAAACCCCTTATTATCGCAAAAGAAAACGGTTGGCTGGATAAATCGACGGTCGTCGTTTACCCTCCGGAAATAGGAAATTATTTATTTCTGATAGGACGGCGTTCGGAAGTGTTTCAGGCGGAGTCTGAAATCGGATCCTGGAAACGAACGATTTTCTTTACAAGAATTTCCTATGATGGATTGAGAAACGGCTTATTGTTCGAAGACGAGATCGCTCATTTTCTGGCTAAGATTTCGGCGGAAAGATACCGGCGGATTTTCGGCACTCTTTCGAAAACTTACGGCGTTACTATCGTTGCCGGTTCGATCATACTTCCTTCTCCGAAAATAGCTGAAGATCTTATTTCGATCGGTCCCGGAAATTGGGAAGAACGATCCTACCTTTTTACTCCGGATGGAAAGCTCTATAACGGCTCGTTAAAAAGAACGAAATTTAAGGACGGCTCGTTATCGTCTTATTTAAGTTCTCAATCCGATAGGATCGAATCCGAAGTTTGGACGATTCCGTTCCATTTTGCCAAGCTCGGATTTTTGTACGGAGAAGAATTCGGACCTCCCGAGATGGAAGATATCGTAAGGAAAACTTTCGTTACTCGGTGGATCGCCTTAGGGTCGCCTACCGAGGAAGGAAAATTTAGGGAATGGATTTCAAAATCGAATTTTGAAACAAGCGGCGAGATCTCATTCTTCGGTAAAGCTTGGGATCGACGATTACCGGGAACGAGTTTTATAAAAACCAGATATGGTATTCCCGAGCCTAAAGAAAGCGGGAAAGGAACGGTCCTTTTGAATATCTATCTTTAAAGAATTTCATTTATTTCGAACTTCTTCGTAAAGTTTCAAAAGCGTCCAGTCGTCCTCGGTAAATTCCAGGCCTGTTAGATAGAGTCCGCCTACTTCCGTCTCGCAAAGAATTTTTTCGGGATGAACGACCCATGTTCTTTCGCAAAGCAACGGCAATACTTGGCTTTTTCTTAAAGGACCCCAAAGATGCACCTTGCCGGAATAGTTGGATAGATATTCGTTCTTTGCGTTTAATTTCCAAGGATTCGATTCTTTTCGACTTACCGTGAAGAGCTTCGTAACACTCGGCTTTCCTTTACCGTACTGAAGTCTTCGTAAATGGAGCCGGCCGATCGTGCCGCCTAAATAAAATGCAGAATCACCGGGACCGTAATAAAGCAGCGGACTTATCACTTCTTGGTCGAGTTTATCCGCACTTCTCTTATCAGGTTGAAAATAGTAAAGCGTATAGGACCCGGCGTTTCCCGAAAACAGCAAAAAATCCTTTCCGATCGGATATAAAAAAAATCTGGATTTTAGATTCGGAAACGGCGGGGCTATTTTCTCCTTGCTCAAAACGAGTTTCGGAGTTCTCGGCTCCACGGTCCGTTCCTCATATAATTGATTATCTACGAAATAAAAAATTTTAGATCCGTCGTCCGAGATTCCGCCTCTATTGCGGCAGGAAATCTGGGCGCCGGATTCGTAAAACAGGGAATTGTCCATTAGAGAAATTGCAAATAATCTGCAGCCCGTCGCCATAGGATATTCCGAAAGTGCAAATTTTGCATTCAGTGAAACCGCCATCGAAGCCGGAATCTCATCCAGTTTTTTAGTTTCCGTTTTTCCTTCGGAGAGATCCTTTACGGTCAATTTATTATCTTCCACGTAGACCAACCGTTTTCGATCATGCGAAAGCTCCACGATACGGACGGATTCGGGCTTTTCGTCCGACAGGATTTCATCATCCGATTTAGGATGCAGGAGATAGCTCTTTAATAGCTCCGTCGCCTTCTCGTATTTTTCCTCTTCCACAAGTCCTTGAATTTCTTCGATCAGGCTTTCCTGCTTACTTTTGCAATTCGCGAGAATGAAAAGGAAAAAAAGAACAGGGATAAAAATTCTCCGCAATAAATCGGAATTGTTCATGCTGGTCAGGCTGTTTCCTCCGCCCAAGGTTCGTCGGAAGGAACCGAAATGATTTCTTTAGAAAATACTCTTTGTGCTCTATCCGCGATTTTTTGCGTTTCGCTGTAAGAGAGACCCCCCGAAACGGCGGAGCCTAGTAGGGGAAGCCAAAAATTTCTCCTTCTAACCTGCGTGGATTTTGAGTTACGCATGGCTGTAGCGACTCGAAAAATTCCTTGGCTGAGTAATTCCCATGTAGCAGGTCTAACTAGTATTCTCGCGCCGACTTCTTTTAGGAAATTCCTAAAAAAGGAAGTTTTATCTTTAAAGAGACAGTACGCCATTAGTTCGGAACTAACCTGCGATTCTTTCCCGTATAATGCGGCTATATCTTTCACAAGCTTACCTTGGATTCGGAGGACCAAAAAAATTTCCGGGGCCACCGTCACCGCTCCGATTCCGCCGGTCGGTAAAGAGAGAGCGGCGCTTGCTAGAGCGGTTTGGATTGACGACCTCCGCGTTAAGCTGTCGATAAAATCGGAGGGTTCGCCGATCGTCTTGGCGTATGGACTTCGATAGGAGTTTAACCCGGAAAGAAGGGAGAGGATTCGATCGGAAACCTCGGAAAGAAGTGAATTATAGTTTTCCATGGAAGAGAGTAGGGTACTAAGGCAATGGGAACCTGTTTCTATGTTAGATAGACTAGAAAAAATACAACAAAAATACCTTAAAATCTCGGATGAACTGACCACGGCCTCCAATCCGGAAGATTTAAAGCGACTTTATAAGGAACGGTCTCGTCTTACTCCTTTATTTGAAAAGATTTCAGAGTACCAAAAATTAATTCAAGATAGAAAAGACGCCGAGGAACTCCTCAAAACGGAAAAAGATGGGGAAATGCGTTCGATGTACGAAGAGGAGAAACGATCGGCCTCGGAACGAATCGAATCTCTCGAAAAAGAGCTGGAGATCATGTTGCTCTCTCCCGATCCGAATTCCGGCAAAAATATTTTGGTGGAAATCCGTGCGGGAACGGGTGGGGACGAGGCGGGACTTTTCGTTGCCGATCTGTATCGTATGTATACCAAATACGCCGATAAACAGGGAATCAAACACGAAATTATCGATTCTTCCCCGACCGGAATCGGCGGGTTAAAAGAAATCGTTTTTGCTTTAGAGAACGATCGTGCGTACGATCTTTTTAAATTCGAAGCGGGAACTCATCGAGTCCAACGTATTCCCGCGACCGAATCGGGCGGGAGAATCCATACGAGCGCTGTGACGGTCGCGGTTTTACCGGAAGCGGAGGAATCCGAAATTAATATCAACGAAAACGATTTACGAATCGACGTTTATCGTTCTTCGGGATCCGGAGGACAGCACGTAAATACAACGGACTCGGCGGTACGGATCACGCATATTCCGACCGGCATCGCTGTCGCTTGTCAGGACGAGAAATCGCAGCATAAGAATAAAGCCAAGGCGATGCGAATTTTAAGCGCTCGAATCTTAGAAAAGCAAGCCGAGGAAAAGAAAGCCGCCGCGGATGCATTGAAAAAGCAGATGGTGGGGACCGGGGACCGATCGGAGAGAATTCGGACGTACAACTTTCCGCAGGGACGTTGTACGGATCACCGCATCGGCTTTACTAGTCATAATCTTTCCGGTATAATGGAAGGCGACCTAGATGATTTAATCGGGGCTTTAACGGAAGAAGATAGAGCAAAGCGACTGGCGGAATCCCAAACTCAGTAAGGGAGTCGGTTTATTCAGTTGAAGGTTTCGGGCCTTGGGTTTGCGATGGTAGACGGATTATGTTAAGGGAAGTAGAAGAATCATTTCGAAGAATTTGCGGAGAAAGAATTCCGTTTTCCAACATTCATGCGGTATCGATGAGTCTTCCCCAGGTTCTCGATGTCGTTGGTTATGAAGAAAAGCGAGTCGAAACTCTTTCCCGTTTAAAGGCGGGTTATCCTCGGTTTATAGCCCACGCTTATGTCGAACGAATCCTGGATCATAATCGGGAAACAAAAGGAATCGAGGGCCCTCAATTCATCCTAAATTCCCGAAAAGTCGCCGACCATATTGTCAATCTTTTCAAGATAGAGAATGCCGTTATTTTCGAAGATGAAGGAATCATTACGTTAAAGATTCCTCCAGGGAAGGAAAAAGAGGGCGAAGTACTCTCTTTTATTCAGCATACCGGATGTCTTGTTTCTTCCCGAAAAGCGGAGGACTATCTCTTCAAAAAAGGACTCATCGATTCCGTCTTTCCGGAAGAAACTCGCACACAGGATGCCGAAAAACGGATTATCCGGGATCTCAAAAATTTATATCCCGGAAAGGATTTGGAAGTCTTTCTCACAAATTCCGGTATGAACGGAATTTATACATCCTTCAAGGTCCTGGACGAGATTCGAGCCTCGGAAGGGAAGGATCTTTGGCTTAGACTCGGTTGGTTATATGTGGATAATATTCGAATATTGGAAAAATATTCGCGGGGTTCCCATATTTTTCACGAAGTCGGAGATCTTACCGAGCTGGAAGAATTCCTAAAGAAAGAAGGAAATCGCGTCGCGGCGATTCTAACGGAGTCTCCGACGAATCCGCTAATACGGGTTCCCGATTATCCTAAGTTAAAGGAATTACTCGCTCAATACGGAATTCCTTTGGTCGCCGATATTTCCGTAGCTGGATCGGCGGTCGTCGATTTATCGCCTTTTGCCGACGTGATTGTCGAAAGCTTGACTAAGTTCGCATGCGGGCACGCGGACGTAATGATGGGAGCGATCTTTTTAAATCCTGCTTCGCCTTATTTTCGAAAATTGAAGGATCGATGTCCGGATTTCATCGAACAGCCTTATATTCGCGATATGCAACGTATGGCATTCGAGGTGGAAGGTTATCGGGAAAGAGTTGCCGCGATCGGTAAAAATGCGGCAATTCTTGCGGAGTTTTTCCAAAGGCATCCCAAAATCAAAGCCGTACACTGGAGCGGTTCCGATGAAAATCACGGAAATTTTTCTAAAATCGCCCGGGACAAAAATCTTCACTGCGGCGTGATCACTATAGAACCGGGGATTCCTTTAGAAGAATTTTATAATTCTCTGGAACTTTTAAAAGGGCCGAGTTTCGGTACTGAATTTACATTAAATATGCTTTATATGTATTTGGCGCACTATGAGCTCGTTTCCACAGAAGCCGGTCGAGGATTCTTGAAAGAAGTCGGACTGGATCCGAGTCTTGTGAGAATTTCGGTCGGTCGAGAAAACCCGGATCTTCTCATCGCCGAATACAAAAAAGCCCTAGGTGATTAAACTAGGGCCGATTTGAATTATTCTCGATTCAAAGAATCGCGAAAATAGCGGTTTAGACGGTCGAACGAGCGAACGTTTGCGTCGATTTCTCTTCCGATGGAATTTGGAGAACCTTCTTATACAAAAAGGGAAATATCCCGAACTTTCCGATCCCTAATAGATAGATCGCGATAGCGGAGGAAAGTCCACCGATCAGCCAACCTAGTTGGTGGATGAGTAGACTAGAAACAATCGCAAAACCGAGCGAACCCACAAAGACCGTAGCAAAGAAAGCCACGGTCGATCCTGTCGCCGAAGGCGATAAGACGATTGGAAGCTCCGTAGAAACGGAGGTTTCCCATCCTTCCCGCTCGATTTTTAACAAGGATACGATTAAAGTCGGGATTAGGATAATTCCCATAACATATAGAGTAATGGCAACGTCCGATAAAAGCCAATGTTGAGCGGTTAACCAGGTCCAATCATTCTGAAAAGCGTCCTTGGTCGGAGAGAAAAATCTCATATAGCCGGATCCGTCCCACCCATGAACGAGCAGGAAAAACATTCCAAAATAACCGAGAGGAATTTGAAGGTATGCCCAGAAAGTTTTTCTCGCTTTCAGGAGAGCCCAGACTACCCAAAAACCTAAGATTCCCTGCGAAATATTCGTTAAACCGAATAAAGCCACAAGCCAGCCGGGCATTCCCTTATCGCCCGCGTGCATGGTTTCCCAACTTGTGAACTGCCAAACAAGGTATAGGCCGGATGGCGCGAATAACAGCGATAAATATAGTAGGTTCGCTATGAAATACGTGTTCTTCCAAAAGGAAACCGGATTTCGCTTTTGGGAAATCGATGCCAGTGTTCCCGGAGTAGTTTCTCCTTCCTGTAATTTTCTGATTTGCCTAGCGGCAGCGATCGCATAACCGGCTCCTAATCCATACGACCAAAAAACGTCTACTTGAACCATTTCAATTGCCTCCTAAAGGAATGGGTAAAGAATGACATGTCATTCAGTTTTGTCAATGCGGAAATCGAAAATTTAGAGGTGCGGATTTGAAAAAGAGGAAATAAAAGTAAAATCGACTTTACCGACGTTTCTCAAAGGACTTATATGTAATCATTGGATGGGTTAACTTAGTTAATGAGGTAATCCTGTGAATCGAAAGAAAATATTTGAAATAAGGAAACTTCTCCTTACTTTTCTTTTGCTACTTGGTTCGTGTCGATTTTTGGGTGTGGGCTCCATTCCCTTGGATGAATTGAAGTCTAAGTATGCGAATTCCGAATCGAAGTTTATCAAAATCGACGATCTTAACATCCACTATAGGGATGTGGGAAACGGCCCGGTTATCGTTTTGTTGCATGGAGTTTGTTCATCTCTCCATACTTGGGACGCATGGAATGAGAAGCTAAAGCACAAATATCGCGTCGTAAGACTCGATTTACCCGGACACGGATTGACCGGGCCGAGTTCGGATATCAACAAACTAGATCTTGTGGAAGCCGTTCAGATCCTAAATAAGTTTCTGAAGGCTTTAAAGATAGATAAGTTTTATTTGGTCGGTAATTCTATGGGCGGTTATATTTCCTGGAATTACGCCCTTCAATTTCCCGAAAAAGTGCAGAAACTAGTCTTAATCGATGCTGCAGGATATGCGCAACCTTTACCTCCTATGATTGCGTTCGGAAGTCATCCATTAGTAAGTCCTTTCGCAAAGCATATTCTACCTAAATTTCTGATAGAATCGAGTGTGGAGCAGGTATACGGAGATAAGAGTAAGGTCACTCCGGAAATTAAAGACAGATATTCGGACTTGTCTATGAGGGAAGGAAATCGCAAGGCATATAATTACTTTTTCGTACTTGCTCGAGAAAGATTTACGAATCCGAAATTGTCGGTGGGAATTAATCGAATCAAACGACCTACCATGGTAATGTGGGGGACGAAAGACGAATGGCTTACTTTTGAATACTTCGGAAATTGGAAGCTGGATTTACCTGGAGCAAGATTCCAAATATATGAAGGAGCAGGGCATATTCCTATGGAGGAAATTCCGGATAGGACTGTAAAGGATTTTGAGGACTTTATCGCCTCTAAATAAGAAACTGCCAGAACTGTGAAGAAGTACCGGACGAAAAGACATTCGTTCGGTACTTAATTTTTTTTCATTCCTTCCAGCATAAGTTTAGGCATTTCTTCCATCCAACGCCTTGCGAATTTGGGATCCTTACCTGACGAGACGCTGATCCGAATACCTTCGAACATCATCGCATTAATCGCTTGTGATGCGATCCTTGTATCCAGATCTTTTCGGAGAAATTCTTTGCTGACTCCGTTCTTCAAATAAAGTTCGGTCAGTTTTGCGCTTTTATCGATTCCGAGCCTGACCTTTCTTTGAATAGCTTCATCCAAGCCCATGGCATCGAAAAAAACGATTTTTCCTAGTCTAGGATCGTTACCGAAAAGCAGAAAAAATTTCTCGCCTATATTTAGAATCTGCCGCCGATATTCCTCCAGGGTGTTGGATTTTTCCGGGCTTTCGTTTCGGACCACTTCGATCATTCCGAATAAAATTCTATCCACGATTGCATGGAGAATATCGAGTTTATTTTTGAAATATCTATAACAAGTTCCGTGGCCGATATTCAATTTTCCGGCTATGTCGGCAATTCCCGCTTCGTGATATCCTTTTTCGGAAAATACCTCTAAGGCTGCTTCTAATATTTGTTCCCTTCGTGCTTCCGCACGATTTGCAATCGGACTGGGGGACTTTGCTTTCATAGCAATCCTTACTCGTACGAAAGCGGGAGGGGTGCAAGGACTTTTCTCCTTAAGGAATTGCAAACCGAATTCTGAAACTCGTTCCTTTACCCGCAGAACTCGAAAAGTCTAACTTTCCCTTTAGCTGACGCGTTAAAACTTGTACTAGCGTTAATCCGAAAGAAGGACTCTCGAACGGGTCTAGGTCGCTCGGTAAGCCTAATCCATTATCCGAAACTTCCAGAATTCCGAAATCCTTTTCTTTTCGGATTCGTACCGTGACCATTCTTTCCCGCGACTCGGGCCGGAATCCGGAAGGGAAAGCGTATTTAAAGCAATTCGTGAGGAGTTCGTTTAACACTAGTCCGAGCGGGATCGCGACGCTCACCTCCAAGTTCAAGCGTTCCATCTCCATTTTTAAGGATACTTCGGGTTCGATCTTATATGCCGCACGAATTTTTCCCGATAAACGCTCTGCATACCCGGAAAATTCTATATCACCTAAATCCTTGGATTGGTATAACTCGTCATGAATCAGCGCCATCGTTTGAATTCTATGCTGACTTTCCGCAAAAGCCGCATGAATTTTCGGGTCGTTGACGTATTCGGCCTGTAGGCTGAATAGACTTGAAATCGCTTGTAAGTTATTTTTTACCCTATGATGAATTTCCTTTAGCATTACGTCTTTCTCGCGCAATGAGGCCTTTAATTGTCGTTCGGCTTCTTTCTTTCCGGTGATTTCTTCGGCCGTCACGATTACGGACGAAAAAGTTTTTTCGAATTCCGGAGGAAGAGACCAACGCAAAGTCGCCTCGAATTTAGTTCCATCGCAGGAAATCAAAAACGTGTCGTATTCGAAAATTCTGGATCCTTGTCGTATGCAGTATAAAAGTTTAATGAATTCCCTGGACTCTTCTATATTATAGATGCTTCTCGAGGCGGAGAACGCTTCCTGCTTGGATTTGGCACGAAACATTTTTACCGATTCGCGATTGGCGTCGATAACTTGGATGGATCGAGAGCATTCGCTTACAAAGGACGAGTTCCTGGAAAGAAATCGATAGAATTCCAGTCTTCCCATGATCGGAAGGGAATCTAAAAGCGCTTTCACTTGACTGTAATCGCATTCGAAAATTGCGATAGGTACGTTTTCGAAAAGGCCTTTATATCTGGCTTCGGTTTTTCCCAACGAGACGTTGGATTTACTCAATTCCTGTGTTCGATCGTTGATTAATTTTTCCAGTTCTGCATGAGAAAGAATTAGCTGCCGTTCGGCTTCTCTTCGCTCCCGAACTACCGATAAGACCAATAAAGACGTAATGGAAAGAGCGGATAAAAAGCTTTGCAATAAGAGTAAGGACACTTCCCTAGAGGAAGCTAAAAATTGGGAAGAGCCGTGAAACGCGCCAAAAATCGCCAGGCCCGAAATTAAAGTGAGTGATAGGGAGGATTCGCGAATTCCGAACTGAAGCGAGGACCAGACGACCATCGCGACAAGCAAGTAGGAAATCGGAAAATCGACTTCCAACGTGTAAATACGAAAGACGTTAAAGATCACGGCCGCGAATAAAAGCAATAGGAGTATAACCGGAAAAGTTTCCTTTAATGCGGTTTTTTTAACGTAAGATCGATCCGGTCTCAGCCAGGAGAGGAAGAACGGAAAATATAAGAAAACACCTAACGAATCTCCTAACCACCAAAAGACCCAAGTCGAAGGAATCGCCATTGCGGGTACGATTCCTAATAAATAGAGCCCGGCGTTTGCAACCGATGCACTGACCGTGCAGACTAGAGTTTCAAACCATAAAAAGCGAATTACGAAGGACGTCTTTTGTGTTAGGTCGATATTGGGTATAAATTTATGATAGAGAATTGAGCCGAGTAGGGCTTGCGTACCGCTCCCACACCCTATAATTATGGCTCCCCAAAACTGGGGTGCAAAAGGCGTGGACAAAATAATATCGGATTTGATCGAGATATTATAGAAAAAAGATCCGAGCATTACGCCGAATGCCGCCTTTCGTCCGAATAGTATCAATGCGGCAAGTGCCCAACCGGAAGCCGGCCAGACGGGGGATGCATATCCCGAATATGCGGCCGTATAAAAACCTATATGAGCGAGAAGGAAGTATACGAAGGCGGTGAGTAAGATTTTTGCTATCGATGAAAAGATCTTACTTTTTTTGCGGGACGTGAAAGGTTGCAGAAAAATCATTTCGCTGTATTTACCGGACTTCTTTCTAAAAAAGGAAATTTAACCGTCTTACTATGAATTGGCGCGATCGTAATCATTTCCAACCTTTTGTATTTCTTGGGAAAGGCTTTTCTCCGGAAGAAAAACCTATTATAATTTTTCCGAGAGAAGTGCTTACTACTAATCGACGAAGTCAAGTACGTAAAATCCTCCGAGAAATCGATTTAAAGGTCTTACGCGGATTCCAAGCCGTCGGCTGGCTCTCGTACGAAGCCTCGTCCGTTTTCTTACACAACGATCGATACGTGGAGAAAGACCTGCATTTCGGTTCCCCGCTCGCGTGGTTCGGAATCTTCGACGAATATCAGACCTTGGAAGAGGAGGATTTGGTCGAATGGATGACTTCTTTTAATAAGGATGGTTACTTTCTAAACTACGAATCTTCCTTAGATTTTGAAGAATTTGAAAATTCAGTTCTGAAGATAAAACAATTCCTTCAAAAGGGTGACGCATATCAAATTAATTACACGTTTCCCTTGAACCTTACTCAATCGGGTTCTCTAGGGAAGCTCTTCTTCGATCTTCGGAAAGCACAACTTGTTCCTTACGAAGCTTGGTTTAGCATCGGAAAATCCGAGGTAAGCAATACTAAACATGATATCTTGTCTTTATCTCCCGAGCTTTTCTGGAGTCGGAAAGGGCGGGAAATTCGTACTTTTCCGATGAAGGGCACGAGACCAAGAGGAGGGACAAAGGAAGAGGACCTTCGTTTGAGAAAAGAGCTGGCTGATTCTCCTAAAGATAGGGCCGAAAATTTAATGATCACGGATTTGCTCCGGAATGACCTGGGAAGAATCTCCGAATTCGGTTCGGTAAACGTTCCTAGACTTTTTTCGATCGAAGAATATTCCACCGTTTTCCAAATGATAAGCGAAGTGCATTCGATTTTACGAAAGGAAATAGGTTTTTCGGAAATTTTCGAAGCTCTTTTTCCCGGCGGTTCCATTACCGGAGCTCCTAAATTAAAAGCGACTGAAATCATTTCCGCTCTGGAAGGCGAGAGGGGTATTTATACGGGCGCCATTGCCCTTCTTTCACCGAACGGCGAAACGGTTTCTATTCCGATCCGTACTCTGGAGTTTGTAGAACGAACTTCGGGAATAAGAGACGGTCGGTTGGGCATAGGAGCCGGAATTACGATCGATTCCGAACCGCACGAAGAATGGAAGGAATGTTGGGCCAAAGCAAGATTTATGACGGAATCCTTAAATTCTATCGGTGGAAATTTTTCGATTTTTACTTCGATGATCGCAAAGAGGGGAACCGTTTATTTTTCGCAAGATCATAAGGAAAGGATGATTGTATCCGCACGAGAATTGGGGTTTCCGTTTTCAGAAGAGATTTGGAACGAGTCCATCACGGAAATTAGAAAGAAAAGCGAATCGGAAAATAAAAAAAACTTTCGGATTCGAATGATCTTAGACGCCAAGGGTGGACTCTCTTCGGAACTAGAACCGTTTGGAGAAAATAAAAAAGAAGGACCGATCCTAATTTCCGGTAGAGCTTTGGAAGTCGAACCCTTGAGTAAGCATAAAACGACGGTTCGAGAAATTTTCCAAAAGGAGAATCGTAAGGCAGTCGAAGCGGGATATCTGGACGTGATTTTTTTAAACGATAAAAAGATTCTCTTAGAGGGGGCGATACATTCCATTTTTTTAAAAATCCACGGAAAATGGTTCACGCCATCTTTGAAATCCGGCATTCTCCCGGGTGTTTATAGAAAGAAATTATTAAGTAAATTGAAAGTCACCGAAACGGATCTTTTGCCGGAAGATTTTGATCGAGCGGATCAGGTTATCTTAACGAATGCCGTTAGAGGAATACGAAGAGTGACGAGGATAGATCGGGAATGAGGATTTTTTTGGGTATTTCCCTTCCCGATCGGACGCGGGAAGTCCTAGCCGGAATCTGCTACGGGTTGGAGGGGGCACGTTGGGTTTCTCCCGAAAATTTTCATGTTACCCTCGTTTTTTTAGGTGAGATTTCTTCCGATAAGGTCGAACAAGTGCACGAAATTTGTGCGAGTACCATCGTAAAACCTTTCTCAATAAGTCTCCATGGACTAGGTTGGTTTAGGCAAAAATCCCCGTCGATACTGTATGCGGGAGTCGATCGATCTTTAGAACTACAAGGGTTGCAAAAATCATTGGAATCGGGATGCAGACGCTACGGATTTTCCGTTGAAAAGAGGGAATATATACCGCACGTAACGATCGGAAGATTGAGGGACGTAGCCCAAGATAAAGTTATGATTTATTTGAACGAATTTGAAAGTATAGATTTTCCAGCTTTCGAAGTGAGCGAGTTTCACGTTTATTCGAGTCGAAGCGGTAGCGAAGGGCCCATCTATCGAATTGAGGATTCTTTCTCGCTGGGAGAATCCTGAGTCATGGAATTTCCTAGAGAAGATTCCTATATTCCTAAAATTCGCGATTATTCTGATTTTTTCGCCAATCCTAGAACTACGAAAGATGAGGTGGTAGGAATCGGTGGTGATTTAAGTATCGATCGTCTTTTATACGCCTATACGCATGGGATATTTCCCTGGGCCGACAAACCTCTTCTTTGGTTCTCTCTAGATCCACGAGCTATTTTCGATCTGAACGTCCTCCACTTAAGTAGCCGTGTTCATCGAAAAATTCGACAAAAAAAATATACTATCACGATCAATCGAGCTTTTGAGCAAGTTATGCGTTGCTGTTCCTACCGCCCGGAGGAACAAACTTGGATTACCGATACGTTTCTGAACGGATTTGCGAGATTCCATCGGGAAGGTTACGCACACAGTTTGGAAGTATGGAGCGAGGATGGAAGATTGGGCGGCGGCATTTATGGCGTGGCAATCGGAAAATTCTTTGCGGGGGAATCGATGTTCTCTTTCGAATCCGATTTCGGAAAGATCGGACTCTATCATTTATTTCAGTTATTGAAAAAGGACGGTTTTATTCTATTCGATACGCAACAAATGAATCCGGTTACGTTGAATCTTGGAGCGTACGAAATACCGAAATCCAAATTTTTGGATCGTCTAACGGATGCCGTCGAGACTCCTTCAAAATGGCGACCCTCTCGCCTGGAAAATTAATTTTTCGCTAAATTCGATTTGATTTGCCTTCCATCATAATAAAAGTAAGGCATTAAAAACAACCTAAGCATAGGTAGACTATTATGACCCTATTCAAAAAAATTCTAGCTTCCCTACTCGTTTCCGCGATTGCTCTTTTTGGCTTCAACGGACTTACTGCAGAAGATGCAGCTGCCGACGAACCTGCTCAAACTCATGATTCCGGCGCTGCAAAGTCCGAGCATAAAGGTAAAAAGGGTAAGAAAAAGAAATCAAAGAAGAAACATCACAAAAAGGCCAAAAAAGGAGCTAAAAAGGGAAAGGAAGGAGCTAAGTCTGAGACGACTCCTCCGGCTCATTCAGAAACAGAACCTGCTGGCGAAGAACAATAATTTAACGTTTTACCCAATTCCGTCCGGCTATGGTCGGACGGAATTTATATTCCTAACTTTGCCTACCTCAATTTTGCAGCGCACCGTTTTCTTTCTTTTCTAAAATTTTCTTGACGCTTGGCCTTCGCGCAATAGCGTAAACGCTCTTTTTACCCAAGTTAGCAAAGGGTAATGTATCCCTTCTTCAAAAAGGAAGAATTCCAATGTATAAGAATTTAGCAGATATGTACCTCAAGGCGGCCCAGGCCTATGGGGACAGGCCAGCGTTTTGGTCTAAAGATGAGACCAAAGAATATCGGGCAACGTCCTTTAAACAGCTGGTTGATTTAGGCCTTAATTTAGCGGAAGCGCTTATTGACCTCGGTGTAAAGGCACGCGAACATATCGGAGTCATTGCAGATAATCGTCTGGAATGGATTATCGTGGATGCAGCCGTATTGTTTACCGGCTCGGCCAACGTTCCTCGTGGTACGGATGTTACTGATGCAGAAATGGATCATATTCTAAACCATTCCGAGGCTGAGGTTGTTTTCTTAGAAACCGATAAAGTATACGAGAAGTATACTAAGAATAAATCCAAACTGAAAGGAGTTAAGACTGTAATTATCATGGATAAAGACAGTAAGACCAAAGCCAAAGGGGTCTTACATCTTTATGATCTGATTGAAAAGGGTCGAGAACTTCGGGCTCACGGTGGAAAGAAGGCGGAAAAGAGGATCGAGGCTATCAAGCCCGACGATTTATTTACTTTGATTTATACGTCGGGAACGACCGGTATGCCTAAGGGCGTAATGCTGATGCATTCGAATATGATTCATCAGATGGAGCATGTGGTTCCTTTGATTCTGAAAAAATCCATGATCAAAGACGATGATAGCATGCTTTCGATTCTTCCCGTTTGGCATATTTTCGAAAGAGTTGTCGAGTATTCCGCAATATCCCTCGGTATCGCTACCTTCTATACCAAAGTATCGGATTTACGGAACGATCTTGCTAAAGCCAAACCTTCTTTTATGGCCTCGGCCCCGAGAGTTTGGGAAAGTATCTATACCGGCATTTACAATCGGATTAATGATCCAAAGCAGACCCCTCCGGTTAGAAAATTCTTATTCAATACTGCATATCTGTTTTCCAAAAACTATCATGCGGCTATTCGTTTCTTAAGTGGTCGTGAAGTCGATTACGAAGGAAGGAATATCATCCAATCCTTTGTTCTTGGAGTCCAGGCGGTGATTCGGTTGGTTTTAACCGGTCCATTTACGGTTTCCTTGATAGCAGGTGCATCGTATTTCTACATAAAAACAGCACATCCGAATTTACCGCTGATCCCCGGTCTGTTGCTGGCTGTGGCCATTCTCGGTCTGATCTTTAACTATAAAACCTTGGATGCGATCGTGCTTTCAAAAATCCGTCAGGCAACCGGCGGACGTCTTCGAGGAACTCTTTCCGGCGGCGGGGCTCTCCAACGGCATGTTGATAATTTCTTTAACGATATCGGGCTATTGGTTCTCGAAGGTTATGGAATGACCGAAACTGCTCCGGTGATTTCGGTTCGTCATTTCGATTATCCTATTATCGGTTCTGTCGGATACGTTGTCCCGAAAACCGAATTGCAGATTCGTGACGATAGTGGAAAGGTCCTTACTCACATAAACGATAATAAGGAAGTTCTTGCAGGAAGGATCGGATTGAAAGGCGTCGTCCACATTAAAGGCCCGCAGGTCATGAAAGGTTATTATAAAAACCCGGAAGCGACCAAAAAGACCATATCGGACGGCTGGATCAATACGGGAGATATAGGCTTCATCAATTTCAAGAAGACCCTGACTCTGACGGGACGAGCCAAAGATACGGTCGTTCTTCTTGGCGGCGAGAATGTCGAACCGGTTCCGATCGAAAATAAGATGGATGAGTCGCCGTATATCAAGCAATCGATGGTGTTCGGACAAGACCAAAAAGTATTGGGTGCGATCATCGTCCCGGACTTTGAAAATTTGAAACCTTGGTTGGAAGAGAACGGGATCTCCGCTCGCGATATTAAGGATTTAATCGATCATCCTAAAGTTCTGGAATTTTATAAGAAGGAAGTTCGCGAATATAACAGCACGAAAGAAGGGTTTAAATCCTTCGAGTTAGTGCAACATATCGTGATCGCGTCCAAACCGTTTGAAATCGGTGACGAGTTGACGAATCTACTTAAAATGAAGAGACATGTCATAACCGAAAAATACCAGAAAAAGATAGATAAGGTTTATAAATAATCCTTAATTTATCGATTTTCAGATAACGAAAGGCTTCGGTTTCCCGAAGCCTTTTTTGTAAGCGCCTAATCAAGCCCACCTTTTGCTCCTCGGCCAATCGTGCTAAACTATTTTTAATGAACAGAACAAATGTAGATTGGCAGCAAGAGTTTGAGGAATTTTCGAAGAGCGGATTTTCGCGACCGCAATACTGCAAAAAGAAAGGACTAAAATACTCGGCCTTTCGTTACCACTGGGAGAGGCGAGCTAAGATTCAGCAAAAAGAAGAGAGCTTTGTAGAAGTACCTCAATCTGTTTCAAACAGCATTTCGTCGGTAGGGTCTGAATTTTTGACCCTAAAAATAGATTCGTCCGGCAAGGCTTCGCTACAAGTAAACCTTCAGATTAGTTTGGGACAATGGAGCTAAATCCCGGCAGGAGAAAAGTGTATTTACGACCTGGAGTCACCGACTTAAGGAAATCGATTAATACGCTTGCTATCATTGTAGAAGGCAAAATGAAGAAGGACTTGTATTCGGAGAGTGTATTTCTATTCTGCAATCGCAAGAAAGACAAACTGAAAATGCTCTACTGGGACAAGAGCGGGTTTTGTCTTTGGCAGAAAAGATTAGAGGAGAGTAAATTTCCGTGGCCGAACTCAGAGGAAGAAGTTCGAAAGATCCCGGTAGAAAGATTTCATTGGCTTTTAAACGGGATCGATTTCTTTAAAGAGCATAGGAAACTAAAATATAAGAAAGTGGCTGAAAAGATTGACTAATTTAATCGCAAAATCTACATTTAGATGCCGTGTCCTTAGATATAAACGAACTGCCGAATGATGTAGAAGAACTAAAGAAAATTATTATATTCCAAAATAATAAGTACTCTGAAGAATTGCGACTCCAAAGGCAGAGAGAAGCCGAGCATCTCGACCAAATTGAACGCCTAAAGATCCAACTATTCGGAAGAAGGACGGAGAAATGGAGCCAAATCGAGATAGACCAAGGACTTCTTTTTAACGAAATAGAAAATTCCCTACAGAAGGATTCTGCCGAACCTGAGGAAGAAAGCCTCTTCACCCTGGTTAAAAGTCACACTAGAAAGAAAACGGGTCGTAAGCCGTTCCCTGATTATTTTCCTCGAATCGAGATCTTACACGATATTCCCGAAATCGAAAAAACCTGTTCTTGTGGGCATGAGCTGACTCGAATCGGAGAGGAAAGCTCCGAGAAGCTGGATCTAATTCCGGCAAAAATCCAAGTCGAAGTCCACATTCGCCCTAAGTATGCGTGCAAGCATTGTGAAGGGACTTCCGATGAAAATCAACCTGTCATTAAAATGGCACCAGTTCCCAATCAAATCGCTGAAAAGAGTATGCTTTCATCGAACTTTTTAGCTTACACACTTACTCAAAAGTTCGCAGATGCTCTTCCCTTTTACAGACAAGCTGGAATTCTTCAAAGATCGGGAGTCAACATTTCAAGAACAACTTTATCGAATACTGCGATCCAAGTATATGAAAAGCTTTCTCCATTGATTGAGGATATAAGAAAGGAGCTTTTTGAATCGAAGTATTTACAGATAGATGAGACGGTTCTCCAAGTGTTAAACGAACCGAAAAAGTCGAATACGGCCAAATCCTATATGTGGGTGATTCGGGGATTTATCCGAGAAAAACCGGTAGTATTATATCATTATGAACCGAGTCGGAGTGCTAAGTTTTTAGAAGAATGGATTTCCAACTTCGAAGGGATTATCCAAACAGACGGTTTTGAATCTTACGATTCTTTATTGAAAGTAAAATCAAAGATTCTTCATGCAGGATGTTGGAATCATGCTCGAAGGAGATTCTTTGAAATTTTAAAAATAGATCCTAAGAACGCTCAAGCAGAATGGATCGTAAAGGAAATCGGTAAGCTCTACACAATCGAGTCGAAGGCCAGAGAAGAAAATCTAAATTCGGAATTGCATTTAAGACTTCGACAATCTGAATCCAAGCCAGTCGTTGACGAGATCCGTTCCTGGATGAATAAACGAATCATCGAAGTCGCTCCGAAATCTTCGATGGGTAAAGCCCTTGGTTATCTCGCTAATCAATGGGAAAAACTGCTTATCTTTTTGGATCGTCCGGAATTGCAACTGGATACGAATCTGGTCGAGAATGATATTCGTCCTTTTGTGATCGGAAGAAAAAATTGGCTCTTCTCCGGTTGTCCGGAAGGAGCGACTGCAAGTGCAGGATTTTATTCTTTAGTTCAAATTGCAAAGCTCGCGGGAGTCGATCCTTATGCGTATTTGCGGGATCTATTTACCTCTTGGGAAAGCGAGCCGAGGAGTCTTTCTTATCAGGATCTGCCGCAACTCGCTATACCTGTGCTCGATTAGGCGCTTACCCTTTTTTATTAATAGATTTTGAAAATTCGAGGGAGAATTTCCGGATTTTGTTCCAGGATGATCGAATCGTGGGAGGTAAAAATTTTCGTACCCTGCTCGGCTAATAATTCGACATACTGCAGGAATTCTCGATTATTGCGGACGGAAGAAGCCGCCGACGCGGGAAGTCCGGTTCCTTCAATACAATGATCGATGAAGTAACATTCGTCTCCCGTGATTAACACACGATTTTTTGGGGCCCGTAACCATTCCACCGCGGAATGCCCGGGAGTATGGCCCCCGGTGAATATGATTCGAAAATTCGGAAATAATTCGATGCTCGATTGGAGAAAGATCACCTTCTTCTCGTTTTCTCTTGCATGTAGAATTTTAGTCTGATCTGCGAACCAGTTTGCCTTTTTTAATAGTTCCCATTCTTGAGGGCGAACGTAAATTCTCGCATTGCGAAATACATCCAATCCACCGGCATGATCAAAATGAAAATGAGTTAGAATAATATCCGTAACCGCGGTCGGGCGTATTCCGGCTTTTAATAAGATCTTATCGGGCGAAACCCAGTCTCGAATACCGTACTTGCTTCGGGTCTCTTCGGAGGAAATTCCGGAATCCACTAGAATGATTCGTTTATTCTGTTTTATTAAATAAAAGAGGAAAGCGAGTTCCTGTTCGCCTTCCTTTTTCCCGGAGTCCGTTAAGTAATTCGGATACTTTCCTTTTCCGTAAAGTACCGCGTACAATCCGTCTTCCAATCCTCGAAAAACGGGAGTAGTAGTCGTTTTACTTTTACTTTCTTGCGGAAGATTTTCCCGAGTCGGCCTTGACGCCGATTTGCAGGAAATAAAATACAGCAAGATAAAAAAAGTAAGAACGATTTTCATGGATGAACTTCCCAAGGGGAGATCGAAAGTCTGGAAAACCCTTTTTCGAGCGGTTCTCGATATTCCAACATTTGAGTTATAAATAATCTTCTGTCGAGTTCCATCCAAAGGCGAAAGGAAAACAGAGGCTGGACATTATAATGCAACGGAAACTTTGTCGGGTATTTTTCCCCGTCGGGAAACCCGTAAACGTCCTTGGCTCGATTTTGTATCGTCCTTAATAAAATTCCTTTTTTGTCGGTCGGAAGCGAAATAATATTCTCGCGAAAATCCGGAGGATAGGAAAAGTATTCTTCGGCGTTGGATAGATATACGACTCGAAATGGAAGTCCTACTTTACTCATGGCCTCGGATATTTCTCGAACGGTTCCCTTGGCATTTAAGTCCGCTTTACGAATTTTAATTCTTCCGTTCATGACCATGCTTCGAAGATAGTCATAATCATTCTTATCATGAAGAAACGTTTGCCATCCGAATTTTTCTTTGCTACGTTCTAGTTCAAGCCAGCGAGTCGGCACATCCGCTTTTCCCCGAAAGGCGACTTTCCAGGCTTCTTCGTACCATTTCCAGTCGGACGACGCGCCAAATTCCTCCTTTAAAATCCTTAGCGAAGAACCGAAGTTTTTTCTCTCCCATAGCTCTTTATAGGCGTCGGGGGTTGGGCTTTTCTTTATGAAAAAAAGATGGATTCGATTGATGTAGCAAACGACCGGGTCGAAGTCCACAAGCCATGCCGTTTCGCTCCTTGCCCAAGCGATAAAAGTAAGGTTTTGATCGGTTCCGACACCGAGATAGGCGCCTCTAAGATCCTTAATGGAATTCTTAAAAAGATCGATTCTAAGTTCGTTGGAGGCGGGATAATGGCGACCGTTTAAATTCTTTTCTTCGAAACTTTCTTCCCTTACCGAATCTAGAATTTGTGACTCTCGAAGCCCAAGCGCGTGAACTACGGTTAGGTCAGACCTGGAAAGAGTACTACAGGTAGTTTGAAAGGTTAAGAAAAGTACTATTGCGGAAATTGAAGATGGAGAACGAGTTTGCATAAGAAAGTGAACGTTCCTTTACGTTCACTTTCGATTTTTGTACCAATTCAGCCACTCGTTTTTAGAAAAGAACTTCTCTCCGGTAATAGAACGGAGAGCCGCCGTCACCATTTTTCTATTTCGCGGCGTCTCGTTATCCTCTAATAGAGAAATCAAAACCGGGATACTTTTTGCGTCTTTCCGAGCTCCCAATTGGCTGACAGCGACTTGATGAAGGTTCCAATTTTTATGTCGGGCATATTTTTCGAGAACTTTTTCGGCTTCTTCTCCGCGAATCGAAGCAATCGCTCCTAACGTACTTGGAGCAAGGTCCGGAAATTGTTCGGTTTTGCGATCCAATAACGCTAACGATCGAGGTGAAGCGATCATACCTAAGCTTTCCGAGGCGATTCGGGCTAGTTTGAGATCTTTCGAATCGGTCGCTTCTTCCAGGAGAGGCAATGCGTCGGAATTTCCGATTCCACCCAGAGCCCAGGCCGCGCCGTATCTTGCTTCACCTGAGGATTCTTTCAATACCTTCGATAAAACAGGAATGCTCCTTTTATCTCCCATGTATCCTAACGATTGAGCGATGATTTCCCGGTCAGGTACGGAAACGTCATTTAAAACCTGTTCGATCAATTCGCGTGAGGGGAGATACTTAAGACGACCCAATACATGGGAAGCGGGTCCCTTTGCTTCAGGTGTACTTTTACGGAGGACTTCGGACAGACGTTGACCAGTCATCGGAATCGGAATCCCGATTAATACGTCTGCCGCCCTGTATCGAATTTCCCGGTTCGGATCGCTAATTAACGGTAAGACTAATGGTACGGCGGAAGGGTCATGAATTTCGATCAACGCTTGAGTCGAATTTTCCCGGCCTTTATCGAAACTTCCCTTTAATGCGGAGACCAATAAGGGAACGGCTCTTTTGCTTCCGATTCTTCCTAAGGCAAGATAAACTGCAGCCAAGCTGGGACCCGGCTCGATCGTATCGGCCAGTCGGATTAAAAAGGATTCTCCTTCCTTTATTCGCAATTTCCCGATCGCCATTGCATACGTTTTCGTTTTTTCGACGTTACTATTCTTGAACGCTGCATTTAATAGAGAAGAGCTTATGCCTGTCGCTTTTATTCTTACTAAGGTTTCGACAGTTAATAAGCGAATGGTAGAATCCTCGCTTTCCAGCAACGGAAGCAATTTCGAACCGATGCTCGGGTCTTCCATTCTTGCTAAAGCCTCGAGTACGGTATCCTGGCCGACGCCGGAATTCTCGTTTAGAAAATTTAATATATTCGAAATAGAAGGACGATCCTTGTAGATGCCGAGCGCAAGCACTGCAGGCCCATGCAGAGTTCTATCCGGACCGTTCATCAATCGTCTAATATCGGGAATATACTTTCGTTCATTCCGATCCGCGAGTTCTAAAATCGCTTGAGCTTTCCGTTGCGAATTTTCCGATCGCAAATCCGTTTCGAGCTGTTCCAAGCTCGCAGGTTCCCTTTCTTGAATATCCGGATACAGATCGGGTTTAGGGGGGCCGCTACATTTCGGCCCGAATAGAATCAGAATAAAAAAAATGCAAACAGGTACATATAAAAGTCGAATCATATTACGAAGAAGGAACTCCATCTAAGGCTTGTCGCAGTTGTTGCAATTCGTTTTTCCAAATCGAAATATCCTGATTGGCCTCCGAAATTTGCGAGGGATCCAATTTGCCCTGTTGAATGGAATATTCCACTAGTTGTATCCTTGATTCCAGTTCTTGGATTTTATAATCAAAATAAGCTTTTTGTTGTTGAGGAGTAACCTGTGGATCCGTTACTTGAGACGGGGAAACTCCTGGTTCGGCGAATTTTCCCGCGTTACGCGAAACTGCAAATTGGGATTCGGCTGCGGTTACCAAATCGAGACGCTCTCTCGCTTTTTTTTCCTCATCCTGGGTTAAGGGAGTTCGAAATTCCGCGGGGATATAAATATTCTTCGGGTATTTAAATGCAAATTCTACCCACTCCTCGCGAATTCGTTCTCTATCTGCCTCCGTTTTTTTCGGACCGAATGCATGAGGCCAAAGTCGCTTTGCCTGACCTTCTAATTCCGGATCTTCCGCAAAAGGATGAGGCGCATCGGGGAATTCGATTCCTGACGTTAAATTCCTCCGTCGCTCCATTACCGATTCTGTTTCTTGGCCGACGGATTTTATTTTTTTGACCTTATCCGGCCAAAAGATGAAAATTAAAAGGAGTAAAAGGACGATCCCCGCTATGATCCAGGACGCGTATTTTCTATAGGGAATCATATTCTTATGATGCCACCTTGTTCAAACTAAGGAAAGATTATTTTATCGAGGATTATCGAATAAACCCGGGCCGTTTCGACCCGGAATTTGACACTAGATAGGGAAGCTTAGACAAAGATGCCGATGACCCAAGAAATAAACTGTCCGAAGATCGTTTCGGTCAGGAATTTTTTCAAGTCGATCGGATTTCGGTTAAGGCTATCGTAAAACCAAGCGTTGTATTCGCTGACTAAAGGAATCGAATATCCGTACTTGGAATTGATCACTTTAATTAACTCGTTAGCAAAGAGGGAATGCCCGTATTGATTTGGATGAACTCCATCTAAACCGAAAACCCCGGGTTGGCCCGGAAGAGGCCAGTTTGCCCGTGCGTAGCCGGGACTCCATCCCGATGGACTATTGATTAGACGGCCGTTTTCTTTTAGATCGTCGAAAACAACTTTCAGATCGGCTACCGCAAATCCCATGGCCACAGCCTGCGCTTTGACTTCGTTATTCAACATCGTCAAAAAGCTCGTGATGGTATTCACTTCGCCTGCATCCAATACTTGAGAAGGATCGGATACGGAAGATCGGAAGAAGGCTTTTAGACCGGTATAGTTCGCTCTTCCCTGAGGGTCCTGATACGATTCCAAAAATGCAATCGACGTTACGTTAGGAATTGTGAAAAGAACCCCGCCTTTAATCGAGCCGATCGCAGCCATTCTGCGCATCGTTTCCCGAATATCGCGTTTATAACGAGTTTCATCCAGACAGGTTGTGGAAGTACTCAATGCAGTACATAAGACATGGTTCGCGGCCGCAGTTCCGAACAAGAACGACGGTTTTACCTTTTCCATAACTTGCATCTGAGTACCCGCGTCTCCTAATCCGAAACGATGGAATTTATCCGGAGTCTGACAATCAGCGACTTCGACCCAACGATAGGTATACCAATACCACGTTGCCCAGTACCATTGCCTTGCCCATTTAGTCGCATTGATGTCTTCGCATTGGCCGGATGTTTTTAACACACTCGTATAATCGGCTCCCGTAATCCCAGCGTGAGTCGGAAGGCCGACCGTGGATTCATTTCCTCCGATAACGCTAGCAGCTATACAGAAAATACCGCAATTACCTTTGAGCACATCTTCAAAGTTGATATACGGACCTTTCAAAACATTGTAGCTTACACCCGAACCTGCTTGCTTGGTGACTAAAACAGGAAACGCCCAGTCTTGTGTTTTCTTTTCGACGGTTGCGCCGAAGAAGCCTTGGCTTAAGGAGTCTCCGATAACACCGGGTTTTGCGAATACTTGTGATTGACTTTGTGCGGAAATAGAAATCGAGCAAATGCTAATCCCTATCGACGCGATTATTTTCCAAATGGTGAGTTTTCCCATTTTATTTTCTATCCTCATTCGGATTAACTTTCTGTAATGTGAAAGCGATCCAATTCTCTTTTCGCCATTGTAGCAGTTAGTCGGTAGAAAGTCAATGTCACTTGAGAAACATCGAATCTATATAAAACATTCGGTATGTTATAAATTTTCCGAATTTTATTTGTTTGTAATCAAAGTTTTAAACTGGGGATTCAAACTTTCCTGCGAGGAAACTTAAGAATTATCTAAACTCCGTTAGTTATCTTTTTATTTTGTTTTCGTTTTTGGAAGAAAGAGAAAGTGAGATTAAAACATTGTTTGTTATGAGATTTCGGAAAATGATTTAGAAGACAGAGGACTGACGACAGATGCGTTTGCTTTCAGAAGACAGAGGTCAGAGGACTGAAGACAGTAGCTGCTCGAAGTTCGAAAAACAGCAGGGGTAGAGGAGAGATCTGCTTTAACGCAAGAATCTTTCTCTATAGCATGGAAACTCCGTTTATCAATGTTCTGTCCTCCGTCTTCTGCCCAAGTGTTCGCAATCTTCGATGATGCCTAGAATTCTAAACTTCTCTCCTAAAAACATCTTGAATTCTCAGAACCATTCCGCAACTTGGATGTCTAACTTATAGCAACGGGGACGAATTTGGTTTCGACTGTTGTAGTTTAAGTGTGGTGGCATGTAGGGGTGAGGGACCTCTTAAAAACCTTCAAAACAATAAACGCTAACAACGAATTAGCACTAGCAGCTTAATCTCTGCTACGGATAAAAGGCTTACTCTCCCGGTGGCTTTTTTTCTGACGTAAACGGGAGACGTGATTCATCGGTGGACGGTTCTCGATGCATCATGTATATGAATCGGATTGGAAAAACATACCTGCTTGTGGGTTAAGGTTTTCTGAAATTTTAAATCACAAGACAAACATGTAGAGGCCCCATCGAGGCACAATAGGACCCGGGTTCGAACCCCGGCGTCTCCATGAGCAATCTCTAATTTTCCGATCGATTGGAGGTTTGAATAAGGAATCCTATTAATCTTCAGGCGGGCTTATAACAAGCTTATACACCTGAGTTTCTTCCCCGATCCAACTTTGATGAAACGGAACTTTCTTCACTTTCCAGCTTCTTTCTTTCATTAACTCCCTAATTTCTTTGTCGCGGAATATTCCTTCGGAAAAAACAATTTCTCCTTCCTCCGTTACTCCTTGGAGTTTCGCTGCAAAGTTTACGGTGTTACCGAAATAATCGATATTGCTGTTTAGGTTCACGGCAAGACAAGGTCCGCTATGCAAGCTAATTCGAATTCTGATCGGGGTTTCATCGGTTTTATCCGAAAAATACTCCTGCAATTCCGTTGAAGCTATCACTGCATCTACCGGAGACGTAAAAGACGCCATGACTGCGTCACCGATGGTTTTTACAACCGCACCATGGCGTTCTCGAACGATTTTGTACACTTCTACAAAATGCTGCCGAACTTCTGCGAACGCACCCGTATCTCCTTTTTGATGGTAGAAGCGAGTAGATCCGACGATGTCCGTAAAAAGAATCGTTTGAATTCCTATATCCAACTGTAATTCCGTGGAAAGAGCTTCCTGCGAGAAGAGTTCTCGGAAATTTTGAAAATTAAAAAGATCGGAAGGGCGCAGACTATCCTGATCTTCTTTCCTTTCTTCAATTATGAATCCTTTCCTTTCGGATGTAGTGTTCTTGAGTATAAACGTCGGTTCATTTCCGATTTCAAGTTCGTCCGGCAGACCCGAGGTTGCCCATTCCAATTTAGTATCATTTCGATTCTGCGTTACGTCCAATAGGGAATATCTCTTTTCACCGTTGATTCGCAGTCGATACGTTCCCGGATGAAGCAGAAGATGTGACTGATACGATTCGTTCGGTTGTAAATACTTTTGAAATCGGATATGCGATTTTGTCGCCGGTTCGGCCGCACAGAAATATCTCTTTTGGATTTCTCTTACGGAAGGATGGACATGAAAAGTAATCTCCACCGAATTGATTTGATTCGTATCGAATTGGATCTCACATACATCGCAGTTATCCCGAGTGGGCAGGTCTCCCAAATGTTGGGCCTCCGTTCTTACACCTCTGCAATGAGGACAGATAATATCCCAAGAAAGCGTAAATAAACCTAGGCGACATCCATGCAAGAAAATTAATAGAAGGTCCCTAAAGGGAACGTCCCAAGCCTTTGCTAAGGACTTTACACGAATTCGATAGAGGTCGTTTTCCTCGGCATCGAAAATATAGCTTAATACCTTATTGACGAGTTCCCTAGGTTGACCCTCCCGTATGAAGCCGACGCGAATTTGTTGAACTCGAGCGGGAAAGATCGGATCCTTCTGCGGCTGCGACTCCTTTAATAGCGCTAAGGAAGTCGGGCCGGTCCAACCGTGATTCCGAACTTTTTTAAGATCTTCTATCACCCCCATAAGCCCGTTTAAATAGGATTTCTCCAATTGCTTCATTCCGATTGGAAGAAGATTTTTTCCGATAAAACCTTTCGGAATCCATCCAAAGTAAACGAACAATCGACTCCGATCTTCTCCCAACGGAAATAGTAAATACCTCGTTCTTACGTAATGGGCAAAACCTTTAGAGTATATGCGGGCATTATTCAATTGTTTGCAGTATTCCCATTCCCAGGGGACTTCCTCCCATTCCATCGGAATTCCGGCATTTTTGGAAGTGCCGAACAGCTTTCCGTTTACTTCTTGAAATTTCATTTCCGGTACGCCGATACGTTTGTTAAAGGAAGAGGTGTCCACTAGCCAGGGCCATAGTTCGGTCGGTATTGCATTTAGATCGAACTTCCAAAGACGATCGATAGGATTGGCTAGTGCGGTCCATTTGGTCTCCCACGGAAAAGCTTCTAAGAATGCGGTAAGATTTATATTTTGGGGATTTAAGGTTTCCCAAGCTGCGGAAGGTATCCGAGTCTGCATAAATTTCTCCGAAGGTTCATTTGGACGAATCGTAGAAAATTTCGCCACTAAACTTAGATTATCTTTCCTGAACTTCCGTGGAAAGAAAAGTGGAATCTATCTATGAACCGGAAATTCTATACATCGAAGTTCGGAACAAAATTTAGAAGGCAGACCGGAATCGGTCAGCTCATGGAAGATTTGGGGAACCCCGGTCAGGGCGTCAGTATGCTGGGGGGCGGTAGTCCGGCATTAATCCCCGAGGTCGAAGAGGCTTGGAAAGAAATTCTCTCCAAGTTGACCGCGACCGGTAGCTGGGAGTCCATTCTCGGAAAATATGAATCTCCATCCGGTAAGGAAGAAACTTTAGAGGCCTTTGCGGAACTGCTTCAAAAAGAATCCGGGATGACGATATCGAAGGATCAGATTGCAATCACCAACGGATCTCAAAATGCGTTCTATTTACTTTTGAATTTCTTTTCGGGTGCATTTCCGGACGGTTCTAAACGCAAGGCCCTTTTTCCTACAGTTCCAGAATATATCGGATATATCGATCAACCCATTGAAGAGGATTCCATCTATTCTCTTCCCGCTATCTATAAGGAAACCGGGATCGACACCTTTCGCTACGAATTGGATGAGGAATCGCTTTCTAAATTACAAGAATCGAATGATTCATTGGGTTGCACCGTTCTCTCCAGACCTACAAACCCGACCGGGCGAGTCGCTTCGGAAGAGGAAATCGGAAAACTTCTGACTTTTTCCGGAAAAAAAAACATTCCTCTTTTAGTGGATAATGCGTACGGGTTTCCGTTTCCAGGTATCGTTTACGGGACCGGAAAATGGTTTCATCGAGAGGGAATGATTCAGGGATTTAGTCTCTCAAAAATAGGACTACCGGGGGTAAGAACGGGTTTCGTACTGGCCGATCCGGAAATTATAGCGTCTTTGAATAAAGCGAATGCGGTTTTAAATTTAACTAGCGGAAGCTTAGGGCAGTATGTCGGTTTAGAATTTCTTAAATCCGGTGTCTGGCATTCTCTAAGCAAAAATGTTGTTCTTCCTTATTATACCCGAAAGCGATCACTCGCTTTGGCTACTATCCGTCGGGAATGGGCAGGAAAATTCGACTATAAAATTCACGAGAGTGAAGGCGCGTTTTTCCTTTGGGTGAGAGTTAAAGGTTTAGCCAAATCGTTAACCGAACTCTATCCGATTTTGAAACAGGAAGGAGTTGTAATAATCCCAGGCCGGTATTTTTTTCCCCTCGGAGGTCCTGTCGACCCTACGTCGGAAGAATGTGCTCGTATCAGTTTCGCTAGAGAAGATATGGAATTGCAGGATGGCTTGCGAAAAATAGGCGAAGTCTTCCGGAAATTTACGCAGTAATCATTTCCGATGATTCGTTTCCTATCCGTAAGTTTTCCCACAATAAAAGAGTTTTAATCTCCTTTTGAATTCGGGAATCTGGTCTAGGAATATACTGAAATTTCTTAGCCTGGATTGTTATTCCTAACGGGCGCATTTATGGAAACCTTGGAGCAGCAAGACATATCCTTCGAGGAATTATCCTCGAGCCAATCGAAAGCCCCCGATGTCGAGGGTTTGCAGCCGGACTATATTTTCCTAAACGATGGCGCTGTAGGTTTATCTACAACGGCTCGCTGCATCATCGACGAACTGCGGGATTGGCATAAGAAAACCGAAAAACACGGATCAAAAAGCGTTCACCCTTCCTACCTTCTTACCTTGGATAAGTTGGGGGATCTCCTGAATAAATATCGCAATTTGAGCGAACAAGCCAAGTCACCTCAATCCGTCGATTTGGCGCTGCGACAGATTCTGGATTTTGAAAAGAAAGGTCGAAATAAATCGGCGTTAATGTATCCGTTTTTGGTCCGTAATGGAAACAAGGTCCAAGCTCGTATCGCTCTTGCTTCCCCGCAAAAGGAAGCGAAGACGGATGTCACACCCTACAGGCAGGCGTGCTTTCAATTTTCGGAAGAGACGATCGATTTAATTTTATCTAATCGTGCCAAAAAGCCGCGAATTCCGGACGAAGATCGACCTGGCGCTGTTATATTACATAAAAATAAAGCCGGCCAACTTTGGTTATATCCGAAGTTGGCATCCATAGAATCCGAAATGGCCAGCGTATTACGAAGAGGCTTTCATCCGTATCATTATATTCCTATGATAGACTTTCTGAGCGATTTCGTAGGCTACGCAAAGGCAAAGGACGCGTTGACGCAAATTCTTCCGGATTATCATATTATTATAGACGACCTCCAACTGAACGCGGACGGAACTTACTTGCACCAACCGGAAGTGATTTCCCATTATAGGGTTCAAGCGGACGGTCTGGAAGTCTTTGCATTAACATATTTAAAGCAACTCTCGGAAAGAGCGGGTTATACGCTATTTCGATCTCGTATTCAAGATTTTGAATCTACCCATGGAATGGCGGAGCCGGGAAGAAAACAGAATAGCGATAAGGTGGATGCCTTAATCCGGTTGGTTGAAGATTTTCCGTTCGATCGAGAAAAGGACGATTTAGGGAAACGAGTGCGCGAAACCTGTAATCTTTCGATTCAAATTTTAAGAAAGTTGATCGAGGAGAAATCCCGATTGAGCGAACGGAAAATCGACGGAGCTTTTAAGAGCTTAGTTCATCGGATTCAAATTCAGATTAAGGAGCACACGCAGGGAAATCTAGCTTTATATAAATTCAGTCCCGAAAAACGATTGGAAGCCGTAGGAATTGCAGGCTTGGAGCAAGTCGCAAATTATTCGGATGCATTAAGGAAAGAACTAAAGGGTAGTTTCGGCTGGAAGGAAATAAAGAAAGACGACGGAACCACGGAGGTGTATGCGGTAGACCCCGGATATATGGCTGCAGTGATTCACAAGCTTACCGCCGAGGCTAAAGCGAATTTTTCCTATCAAAGAGAATTGGGTATCGCGAAGGAAATCAACGCAACACTCTCTAATCCTAAGCATCCCGATTTAAATTCGAAACTGAAAGGCGACCATGTAGTAAAACTTCAGCAAGATTCCTTCTTAATGGAAAGAGAAGTGGAGGAGCGAGAAAGAACCGAGGCCCTCGCCAAGAAATTTAATTTATCTATGGGCTTACTCGGTTTTGTCGGGACGATGTTGTTTTTTTTGATCGCTTCGGTTCATTTTAATACGGTAGGAATCATTTTCGTCGGAATTCCGGTTTCTCTCGTAATCGGTGTGATGCTCGCTCTCTTTTTTCGAGAACGAGAGAAGGTGGACTTAAATACGGGGAATACCAAGTCATTCGGATCCGGATTCAAAGGAGAATATTCCAGCCCGACTTCAAGCCAAGAATATTACTCAGGAGACTCGGACGATTCCGAAGAGCATTTTGGAAAAGGCGAAACTCCTAAGGAAAAAAAAGTAAGCCTGATCGCAAAGGGAGCCGAGAGATTCGTTTTCCCCAACCGGTTCACTAAGATTCAGGATAAAATCCATGATGCCAAATCCCTTCGTAAGAAAATTTGGGACAATCTGGATAATATCCGTCAGAGCGTGTCCCACCTAAAATCGGAATCGGACGACGATAAGGTCGCGTCGACAGTCGAGTACGCCTTACTCCAGAATGCGGCTACGATTGCGATTCCGGATGAGATAGTTCCTCCGGGTATGCCGAGTTCGATCATTCTCAGTCATTCCGATCTAAAAGCCCCGTTGATCCGCGATCAACTCTCGGAATTTCTACGGAATGAAGCTCAAAAAAGGAAGTATGATAAGAAGTTGGTAAAATACTACACTTTCCTGATCAATACGATAGAAGTGGAATACTTCAAATACCTACCGAACCGAAAGAAGAGATAGAAACATTTTCTTGACGGAGTCGACTCGGAGAGTTTCAATTTCGTATGCCCGAATTGCCGGACCTTATCGTTATACGCGAACGTCTTTTGCCGAAGCTGACCGATCGAAAGATAGAAGCGATCGAGATTATCGAACCGGTGGTAGTTAGAAATTTGCTCGGAACTTCCATCGAAGAAGCGTTTGTCGGTTTAACATTTCGTAATTTGGAGCAGCATGGGCCGTTTTTAAATTTCGATTTTGCGGAAAAAAATATAATTATTCATCCGATGCTTGCGGGTCGATTTTCCTTAGATTCGGAATACAAGAAGAAAGATTTATGCGTTCGCTTTTCCTTTAACGGTTTAGTCTTAAATTATGCGGACGATGTAAGAATGGGGAAAGTTTATTTCGCCAATCAGGATCAGATCCCGCGGATCCCGAAATATTCGGACCAAGGAATAGATCTACTTTCCGAAGAATTCACCGAGGATAAATTTCTAAGTTTGATCGATAAGAGTCGGCAGCAGACCCGGGTTTTTTTGATGGATCAAGCGAAGTTAAGCGCTCTCGGCAATGCATACTCGGATGAGATTTTATTTTCAGCAGGAATTCATCCCAAAACCAAATGCTATCAGTTATCGGTCGAAGATAAGAAACGGCTTTATCGTAGTATTAAGGAAGTTCTCGATTATTCCATCGATTATATTCGGAAAAAAGAAGCCCCGTTGGATTTTAAAGTAAGAGATCATGTAAAAGTTCGTAATCGAAAGAACGAGCCTTGTCCGCGTTGCGGAGCGAAAATTCGCCGAGCCAATGTTTTGGGCTATGACTCCTTCTTTTGTCCCGTCTGCCAGCCGCTGGACGGCGAACAGTTTATTCATTGGAAGCTGGCGGAACAGAGGTCAGAGGACGGAAGACGGAAGACAGATGACTGAAGACAGAACATAGATGAGCTGGGTTTCCAAGTTTTAGAGAAAGATTCTTGCGTTAAAGTAGATCTCTCCTCTCCTCTGCTCCCGCTACCTTTCCAATATCTAGCAGCTACTGTCTAGCGTGAGCAAAGCGAATGCATCTGTCTTCCGACCTCTGTCCTCTGGTCCTAATACTCTATAGAATTTCGCACATTTTTCGTTGACTCCATAGCTGGTACTTGCAATTTGGCAAAAGATTCTCGGTGATTATAGAGAGAGGGTCACACCCGTTCCCATCCCGAACACGGAAGTTAAGCCTCTCATCGCTGATGGTACTGCATGGTTCGCTGTGTGGGAGAGTAGGACGTCGCCGGGTTTTTCTTTTTTTCCCCTCCCTCGACTTGAATAAGACCGAAACTCCCTAGGGGAAACGGGTTGACTACCCGGTTTAGGTGGAAAATTCTACCTGAAGGGGATAAATCCCCGGGTCGCAAAAATCGCAATTGTAGATATTACACAGGGATTTATATGAGAAGAACTTACCAACCCAGCCGGATCAAACGCGCCCGTACCCACGGCTTTCGCGCCAGAATGGCGACTCCGGGTGGCAGAAAAACTCTCTCCCGTAGAAGAGCAAAAGGCCGTTATAAACTGACTGTTTCCGACGAAAGAGTTGGAAAGAAGTTCTAACGAAGTAAAATCGAAGAGACACTTACATCCAGGAAAGACATCCGTGAACTTTTTCAATCAGGGAAGCGAATCTCGAAATCTCCGCTGACTCTGATTTATAAAGCGAATAATATTGGCTACGATAGATACCTATACTGTCCCGAGAGGTCGGTGGGTTCGGCAGTCCGAAGAAATCGCATCAAGCGAAGATTAAGGGCTGCAGTTGCTGAACTAGCCAAGGGTTCTTCCAAGGGTTTGGATATTGCGATACTCGCAAAGCCTTCGCTTTTCGAACTAAGTTATACGGAACTTCTTTCCTGTCTTGGACATCTTATGAGTCGAATTCAATGAATCGGTTAGTTATTTTCCTGATTAAGTTTTATAAACGATGGATATCACCTATTCTTCCGGCAGCATGCAGATTTAATCCGAGCTGTTCGGAATATTCGCTTCAAGCTTTTACAGAGTACGGTTTTTTTGACGCATCTTATCTCTCGATGAAACGTATTCTTCGTTGCAATCCTTTATTCGCCGCAGGCGAAGACCCCTTACCCCCTAACCCTAGAAGGAAATAGGAATGGAAGACAGACAAAACAGGCTTTTTATCGCTTTAATGCTCAGCTTAGGAATTTGGTTCGTGGCGAACTACTTCCTAAATCCGGATCTTGGAAAACCGAAGCCGCAAATCGCAAATCAAACCGCCGAACATAAACAGGAAGCTTCTCAAACTCTTAAAGAAGCCGAAACGAAATTCGTTCCGATTACGGGTCCGAAAGTTGACGCGAAAGATATTCGCAAATTTACGATTAAAACCGACTCGCAAATCATCGTTCTTTCCAGTTTAGGAGCCAGGATCGAAAAGCTGTACGTAAAAGATTACACCAGCGTCGAAGGTAAAGAAGTTAAGGTGGCAAGAGCCGATTACGAAGAAATCGAAGTCGACGGAGTCAAATATAAGGCCATCGAACTTTCTCGAGGAAAGGGGTTCGACTTCAACTTTTCTCACAACAAAGAATCGGTCGCATCCTCCGAATGGAACCTGATAAACTTCCGCGCAGAAGAAGATAAAGCGAATCTTACTTTGGTTTTCTCCGGAGTTAAAGAAAACATTACTTTAAAGAAAACTTATAGATTTTTTCCGAAGGAAAATTATTTCAAAACCGAAATTTCCGTCAAAAATTCCGGCAAGGAAAAACTGGTCTTCTCTCAGCGTGAAAAGCCTGCCTATTTGAGAACTTTCGGTAGCCTTGGTCCGATACCGAATGGAAGAGAAGCGAATGACCAGGAATTATCCAAGTTCTTCCGCGTTTATCGCATGGATGGAAGCGTAAAAGATTTCGTCGATGGCGGTTCTGCATGGGGATTTTTCGAAGGAATCAGAAACTTCTTCACGGGCGTTCCCGGCGGGGACGACAGGTTTAAAGACGAATGGAGCACCGGAGACGGTGTCGATTTCGTAGGTACCGGTAGCCGTTACTTTCTCGCAGTTTCGGATCCGTTAAATCGCCATGCCGAAGGGATTCTCTTGGACAATCGGAAGAAGAACGAGTCGGGAGTCATCTTGGCTTATTCGAATATCACCATCGATCCGGGTAAGGAAGAAGTTCTGGATTTTGCAAACTATGTAGGTGTCCGCGAATGGGACGGAATGCTTTTCAGGGATGCGAAATTGGATCCGTTCCGTAATCCTAAATCGCCGTTTGCAGGAATCAGTTCCGATCTTAATAAGTCCTTTAACCAAGGGATCTTTACTCCGATTCGAAACGGAATCGTTTGGTTCCTACAGCAATCCTATCATTATACGATACCGAATTACGGTTTTGGCATCATTCTATTCGCTCTTTTGTTTAAACTGGTTTTTTATCCTTTAAACCAAAAGCAAGCAGAGTCGATGAAAAAGATGAGCGCTCTGTCTCCCGAATTGAAAAAGATCAACGAGAAATACGCGAAGGATCCTGAAAAGCGCCAACAGAAAATGATGGAGCTTTATAAAAAGCATAATATGAATCCGCTCTCTCAATTGGGAGGGTGTTTGCCGATGTTAATCCAGCTCCCTATTTTCTTCGCTTTATACGTTGCATTTGCGGATACGATCGATCTTTGGAAGTCTCCGTTCCTCTGGATCAAGGATTTAAGCGAGCCTGATTTCGTATGGACTTCCCCCGCGATTCCGTTTCTCACAAAAGACGGTCTCTCGTTGAATCTCTTGGTACTACTAATGGTCGGAACTCAATTCGTATCGATGCGGTTAACCACCGTTCCTACGGACCCGAACCAAAAAATGATGATGTACGTAATGCCTTTGATCATGGTATTCTTCTTATGGAGCATGCCTTCCGGCCTTACACTTTACTGGACTGTCACTAACTTGCTTTCGATCGCGCAGCAGTGGGTTACCAACCTTCGTAAGAAGGATGAGACCCCGGCGAAAGCCTGAACTCATATATCGAGGAAAACGATATGGAAAACTACATTTTCGAAGCCGAAGGAAAAACAAAAGCCGAGGCTGAAGAATTCACACTTTCTACTCTGAGATTAGAACCAGGGGATGTTAGATTCGAGACCGTAGAATCCGGTAAATCCGGATTCTTAGGACTAACCCAAAAGAAACCGGCCGTTGTACGTGCATTCGTTTCGAACGTCGACTTACCGGCCGAGAAGATCATTCACGGCGTGGTAATCACTCTTCTCCGCAAGATGGGAATCGAAGCGGAAGTGGTGGGAATGGGCGACGTGGACGGAAAGATTTACATCGAAGTCACAAGTCGGGAATCCGGATTGATCATTGGGAAACGAGGTGCGACACTGGATGCGCTTCAGTTTCTGGTGAACTTAATGGTCGATTCAAAGATCCGTCACGGTCGCAAAATCGTGTTGGATACCGAATCGTATCGGGACAAGAGGGAACTCTCTCTGATTCGATTAAGTAAATCGGTCGCCTCCTCGGTCGCTAAATCGGGGAAATCCAAACTACTGGAACCGATGAATCCGTTTGAACGCAGAATCGTTCATATGGCTTTGCAGGAAAACGAAAAGGTTTTTACCCGTTCCGAAGGAAATGGGACTTATAAAAAAGTACGTATCATTCCGATGAAAGATCGTCACAAATACAAAGATATGGTTGATAAAAGCCCGAACGGCGATCTTCTCGAAGAAGTAAACGACTACTGAAACGGTAGTGACGGACACAATTGCCGCAATTTCAACCGCTTCCGGAGCCGGAGCCATCGGAATCCTAAGAGTTTCCGGACCGGACGCGTTGAATGTCTCGCTTCTCCATTTATCTCAAAGCGGAAAACAGTTCGATCGATCCGCAATTCAAGCTAGGCACGCTTATACCTGCGAGTTTATAAACGAAACGAAAAAGCTGGACCAAGTCGTCTTTTTATACTTTGCAGGGCCGAATTCGTTTACCGGAGAAGATCTTTGTGAAATCCACACTCATGGAAATCCGATTTTGTTGCGAGAGGCTTTGGAATGTCTTTTTGCAGCGGGGGCCAGACCCGCCAAGCAGGGAGAATTTACCAAGCGGGCCTTCCTGAACGGGAAGTTGGATTTAAACGAAGCAGAAGCGATCGGTCGTATCATCGGAGCGCGTTCCCGATTCGAGTTGGAGTTGGCCCAAAAAAATGCTTTCGGAGAAATTTCCAGACTGGCCTCGAATCTTCGCAGCCAATTGATTTCTCTTAAAGCGGAATGCGAGGCTGAAATCGATTTTTCCACGGAAGATCTCACTTTCGAATCTTTACAGGAACGCAAAGAGAGAATTGCAAACGTTCAAAAAATTTGCGAAGGCTTATTAAGGAAATCCAACCAAGCAGAAACTCTTCTTGAAAGAAGCCGTGTCGTATTATACGGGGAACCGAATACCGGAAAATCCAGCCTAATGAATTTAATCCTCGGCCGAGAGCGCTCAATCATCTCCGCCATTCCGGGTACGACCAGAGATTACGTGAGCGAGGAGTTCCTTCTTGCAGGCATACCGATCCGTCTTACCGATACCGCCGGTGTTCGAGAAACGGGTGATTCGATCGAAAAGATGGGAATCGAACGAAGTGAAAAGGAATTCTCATCGGCGGACGTAAAAGTATTCGTGATCGATACCTCGATCGAGCAGGATTGGAAAAAATTCCTTCAGGCCAATCGGTCGAAACTCGAAGGGGCGGTGATCGCCGCAAATAAGTTTGATATCAAGCACTCCTCTTGGAACCCGCAAATTCTCCTCGATGAGCAATTACCGGGAACGTTCATTTGTGAAGTTTCTTGCAAAACGAAATCCGGAATAGAGGAACTCATCAGAGAAATTTCCAAAAAATTACAAACCTTAGAGAGTTCCGAAGATTATGTCCTTTTAGAAGAAAGAAATCGCTATCATTTTCTCGCAATAGTAAGATCTCTAAATGCATGTCTCGCTTTAATCGAAAGCAACACGCCGGCGGAAATTTACATTAAAGAAATAGATTCGGCTCTTTCCGAAATCGGCGAAGTGAACGGTCGAGTGGATACGGAAGAAGTGCTAGGAAGAATTTTCAGTAAATTCTGCGTGGGTAAATGATCTTGGAGTTCAGCGGTGCAAACGTAAACTTGCTATCCATCGCATGTATAGAAAGTAAAAAGGCAAGGAATCTTCCGGTATCCGGAATTAAGATAGAATCTAGGCCTATTTCCCAAAAAAATGGTTTAACCGTATGAGAGAAAAATCGCTCGAATATCATTCCGTACATCCCAAAGGTAAAATTCAAGTAGTCCCGACAAAGCCTACCAAGGATTCCTTTGATTTATCTTTGGCCTATTCTCCCGGAGTGGCCTATCCTTGTCTGGAAATTAAAGATAACCCGGAACTTGTGTACGAGTACACTAACAAAGGGAACCTGGTCGGAATTATAACGAATGGAACCGCAATTTTAGGTCTCGGTAATATTGGCCCGGCCGCCGGAAAGCCGGTCATGGAAGGAAAAGCGGTCCTGTTTAAGAAATTTGCAGGAATAGACGTGTTTGATATCGAGATCGATGCGAATGATCCCGAGGAATTCGTGAAAGCGGTGAAGATGCTCGAGCCGACTTTCGGCGGGATCAATTTGGAAGATATTAAGGCGCCGGAAAGTTTTTATATCGAAGAGCAACTCATCGAGCGGATGAATATTCCCGTGTTCCACGATGATCAACACGGAACGGCTATTATTACCGTTGCCGGTCTTTTAAATGCGTTTGAATTAAACGCAAAGCGTCCGAGCGAAGTGAAGATGGTGATTTGCGGAGCCGGTGCAGCGGGAATCGCAATCGCAGAATTAGTTCAGCATATCGGAATACGGAAGGAGCATATTTTTCTGGTGGATACGAAAGGCGTGATCCATCATGAACGATCTGATCTCAACGATTCGAAGAAAAAATACGTTCAAAAAACTTCCGACCGAACTTTGGCGGACGTCATGAAGAACGCGGACGTTTTTGTAGGAGTGTCCGTCGCGGACATGGTCGATGAGGCGATGGTTCGCTCCATGGCAAAGGATCCGGTAATCTTAGCTTTGGCAAATCCGGATCCTGAAATTCCGTATGCAGTCGCAAAAAAAGTCCGGCCGGACATCATTATGGGAACCGGAAGAAGCGATAATCCGAATCAGGTGAATAACGTATTAGGATTTCCGTTTATTTTTAGGGGGGCATTGGACGTTCGGGCTCGTCATATTACATTGGAGATGAAACTTGCGGCTGCGCGTGCGTTGGCAGAATTGGCCCGATTGAAAGTTCCGGAAGCGGTCAGCCTTGCGTATGGTGGAGAAAAATTCTCGTTTGGTCCGGATTATTTGATCCCAAAGCCGTTCGATCAAAGGGTATTATACCATGTTGCTCCGGCTGTCGCCGAGGCGGCGGTGCAAAGTGGGACCGCTCGAAAGCCGTATCCTGGAAGGGAAAGTTATGTGGCCTTCTTAGAAGGCCTAATGCGGGCTTGACGGAAGTCAGTTTCGCATAATATAAGGGAAACGAAGTCTAACGATCGAAGCGCGCTCAAGAAAGAAGATGGCGGTTCCGAAAATATACTAAATAGGCCGAACCGCCATGGATCATCCGGGGCCGAAGAGGGGGAAGCGAATGCCCGAAGCGGACAATAATCCAAGACCTTCCTCGAATGCATCCGGATCGGCCCTCGATTTAGGCATTATTCCTCCGGAAAGAATCGACTTAATTCCGGAGGAAGAGCTTCGGAATCTTTTACTTCAAACGACTCCGAAAGCGATGCGCGATCTTGATTTAATCGAGAAAGGCGTCGAGAATTTCTTCCTATTTAATTATTCCCCGTTTGCTCTCACAAAGTTCGAGCAATTGCAGTTTCTAAAGCCTGCGGATCTAACGTATTTCGAAGGAAAAAACGGATTCGTACTATACCAATATTTATTCGTTTCGGAAGACACAAAAGAATTAGGTCTTTCTAATGTTGTTTTAAGACCGGCCTCCCGAAAGGCGGAACAGGTTCAGAAAATAAAACTTGCTTGCTTGGCTCAGAGCGCGGCCGCGTTCCTGCAGTTCGTTTATCGCCGCGATTTCATTCTTGGGGAAAAGAAAAGTGCGGGGGAACTCCGCGAATGGGTTCAAAGACAATATATAAATGCGGACGATAGGGGGAATATTCTCGATTACCAGGATTCGAAGAACCTACCGATCTCGATGAGAAACGTAATTACGTTTTCAGTGGAATCGTTTCTGCAGCGAAATTTAAAATTAAAAGACGAGATATTGACGTCGCTCATTTCTATTTTATCGAAAAAGCCCGGCGAGATTACGGAATTCATCGGCCAGGTAAAAACCGAAAACGAAGCTTTGATCGCGTTGGAAAAGCGGGGCAATCGATCTCCTGTATTGCAGCTTCATCCCGATTTTCACGTAATACAACCTTCCCTCGACGAACTAATCACCGAGGTTTCCACCGATCCGAAAATCGCGACAAAAAACGAGGAAACGGAATTAGAGATTATTTATGAGCTTTTTATTTCTCTTGCGAGGCGAGTCTTAATTTATCTACTTCCTGCCGAACAATCCGGATGGATTGAACCTGCCGGGACGCAGCAAGGTATCGAATTCATTCACGAGTTGCGTCGACATCCCGCATTCACTTCGGGTAAGAATTGGGAGGGTTCGGATCTATTCTTACAAGCATTCGAAGTGTTAACTCAGTCGATGGGCTCCTTGTCCGCATTGAGAAAAGAATCCATAGTGAACGTCGCATTTACGGATGTCGTAATTCGAATTCGAGAAACCAAAGAACCTTTGGTAATAGATCAATCATCTATCAAATTAAAAGATGCCGCTATTCAGGCCGCTGGGCTTTCAAAATCGGAGGTTCTCGATCAAACTTTGGAGAGACTAAAAGCGCGTACCGATATTCTTAAAAGAGAAAAGTCGATAGGGGATTCTCCCGGTCTCTTAGTTCTCGCGGTTGAGAACGTCTTACCTGCATTCCTATATAATAAAGAGAAACGAACTTCGGTTCATAATCTCATCAGAAAAAGCGGACAACCGAAAGGTATTTTCGCATTTCTGCGCGAAGTTACGGAAGGAATAGATTCGGAAGTCGCGATCGACGAACAAATTCGCTTATCAAAAGCCATTTCCGAATGGGAAAAAGAAAACGAAAGGTTAAAGCGAAAGGCCGAGCAGGATTCGAAATCATTGGTAGTAAGACTAGTGGAATGGATTTTGGGGCTCTTTGGAATTAATGTTTCCACCGGGGATAAAAAAGATTTCGAAATATTGGAGGATCTCCCCGTACAATCCAAGGGACCTTCCAGGCAGATGTCTTCGAAAACGGAAGAATCCGATCAGTCGCCTAAAAAGAAAAAATCCTTAGGGGTTTTATTGGGCCCGAAAGAAAAAGCGACTTTGATCCCTACGAAACTCCAGAAAGTAATCGATTATATCGATCGTAAGAACAACGGGATTATTTGGTTGGACGAGGTAGTGAGCACGTGCGCGTCTCCCGAATTCGGAAAAGACAAAGTTGCCGACCTCATGTATTATGACCAGAAGCGGAGATATATCGAAATTCGCTCAATGAATTCCGTTCGACATGTGTTTATTCGGAAGGAATTAGAATTCGATTCCGCCTGGTTGGACTCTACTCTGGAATATCTTGAGAACGTCACGGCAAAGAAACCTGAATTTGCCGCTTTGGCGGATACTCTCCGCAAGTTTCGGGACGAATAGTTAACTATTCAAGTTCGACAAAAATCATAACTTACATAGCAACGGAGGATCCATGAAAACTAGGATCGAAACCGACTCCATGGGAGAAATCGAAGTAGACGATTCGAAGTACTGGGGAGCGCAGACCCAGAGATCGCTGCATCATTTTCATATCGGCAATGATCGCTTTCCGAGAGAAATGATACGGGCATTAGGCGTACTAAAGAAATCGGCAGCGATCGTTAATGCCGATCTCGGCTTACTTCCGGAAGATAAAAAGAAACTGATCGTTCAGGCTGCCGACGAAGTCATCGAAGGAAAGCTCGACGAACATTTTCCATTAAGCGTTTGGCAGACGGGCTCGGGCACTCAGACCAATATGAATGCGAACGAAGTCATATCGAATCGTGCGATTGAAATTATGGGAGGGGTAAAGGGTTCAAAAAAACCGGTTCACCCAAACGACGACGTAAATAAAGCCCAGTCGTCTAACGATACTTTCCCGACTGCGATGCATATTGCCGCGGCAGAACAGCTTGTGCATAGGCTCATTCCCGCTTTAGAACAATTAAAGGATACGCTTCGAAAAAAAACGGTCGAGTTTAAGGATATTATTAAAATCGGAAGAACTCACTTACAAGATGCGACACCTTTAACATTAGGGCAGGAATTTTCGGGGTATGTTAAACAACTTGAATATAATATAGAGAGGGTAAAGTCAGTTCTCCCGTCCGTTTATAGATTAGCGTTGGGCGGCACTGCGGTCGGTACCGGCTTGAATACGCATCCTGAGTTTGCTCTGCGAGCTGCGGCTCAAATAGCAAAGGAAACCAATTTACCGTTCGTATCGGCGGAAAATAAATTCGAGGCCCTTGCCGCGCACGATTCGCTCGTTGAGACACATGGGGTTTTAAAGACGATTGCAGCTTCTTTTATGAAGATCGCGAACGATGTGCGATGGCTTTCTTCCGGACCTCGCTGCGGAATCGGCGAAATTTCGATTCCGGAAAACGAGCCGGGTTCTTCCATTATGCCGGGTAAAGTCAATCCGACTCAATCCGAGCAAATGACGATGGTATCGGCGCAGGTAATCGCAAACGACGTCGCGGTGAATATCGGTGGTGCTTCCGGAAATTTCGAATTGAACGTTTTTAAACCGTTAATCATTCACAATGTTCTAAATTCGATTCGACTCCTATCGGATTCGGCTCTTTCTTTTGAAGAGCATTGCGCTCGCGGGATTTTACCGAATAAAGAAAAAATATCGGAGCACTTACGGAATAGTTTGATGCTTGTGACGGCATTGAATTCGCATATCGGGTATGATAATGCCGCTAAAATCGCCAAGAACGCGCACAAGATGGGAACTAGTTTAAAGGAGTCCGGGATTGAGCTCGGTTTGTTGACGAGCGATCAGTTTGACCAGTGGGTGCTTCCGGAAAAGATGATTTCTCCGGCTGTCGACTGAGTATCTTTACGAGGATTTCAACCCCAGATAAAAAAAGGACGATCCTAATGATCGTCCTTTTTTCTAATCCGGGTATGCTATTTCCCTAGAGTATTTATTGTTGTTGAGGCGGAGGATTGCTCGGAGCCGGTGCTGCCGGAGCTGCGCTTTCTACAAAACTGAAAGTGACTCTACGGTTTTTCGGGTCTTTCGCATCTAAGCCGGAAACCGGAGAAGAGGAGCCTACGCTTTTTGTTACGATACGATTTGCCGGTAAGCCTTGTTTAACAAGCGCTTGTTTAACCGCTTTTGCACGAATGTCTCCGTAGTAGACGTTTCCTTTTTTATCACCTTCCGCTTCTTCGGGTCCGACTTGATCGGTATGTCCGGTGATTTCTAAAGCCCAAGAATCGGGAAGTTTGCTAATGGCGTCTTTCAAAACGGCAATATTTACTTTTGCCCATTCGCTAAAGTCTCCGGCACTTACATCAGCTTTTTTGTAGCTAAAACCGGGACGTGTAATTCCATCGGGATAGCGGAAATCCTTAAGTTTCTCGTTAAAGGTATTTGCGATCCCTACAGGAGAGTCCAAATCAACGCTACGCGAAGCTGCAGCAGTTTGCCCCTGTGCTGCCTGCGGTTCGGGTGCCGGCTGTTCTTTCGTTTCGGAAGAAGCACAAAACGAAATTGAAAAAGCCGTTGCACCGACTAACAGGAGGTTGAGAATTTTTTTAACCATGTTGTATCCGTCCTTTGATGGGTGAGGGTAAAGTTTACGATGAATTTATCCAAAATATATGAATTCTGAGAAAATGGGAAATCTTTTTTAACGATACCGTAAGAATGAAATTCTTGATAATGGTCGTTTCATTTAAGGAGAGATATGGATGAATCTAGAGCTGCGTGCTCAAGCGGAGCCGGAGTGGGAAGGGTCGAGAATCGATAAATTCCTGAAAGCGACTCTCGGAGATGAGATATCTCGTGCCTCTGTACAGCATTGGATCGACTCAGGATGGGTTAGGGGGAGTTCCGGAAGAATTATCGATAAATCTTCCTATAAGGTAACTTCCGGAGAAATTTTCGAAATTTCGGTTCCACCTAAACCTCCATTAAATCTCGAGCCGATTCAGATGGATTTGGAAGTGTTGAAGGAAACGATCAACTATATGATTATTCGAAAACCGCCTGGAATCGCTTCTCACAGCGGGCCCGGTGATCGCTCGGCAACCCTGGTCAACGGACTTTTATATAAATTTAAGGAACTATCTCAGTTAGGAGGGGAAGCAAGACCTGGTATTGTCCATCGCTTGGATAAACCTACGGAGGGACTGATGCTTATCGCTAAGAACGATGTTGCGCACGCAAAATTGTCCGAACTTTTTAGAAAACGGGAAATCACCAAAAAGTACTTAGCCTGGACCCAAGGATCTCTTCCTGAGGGAGAGGGAACGATCGATTTACCGATAGGTCGGCATCCTACCGAGAGACTTAAAATGACGGTTTCGCCGAAAGGACGTCCGTCGGTGACACATTATAAAGTTCTAAAGACGCTAGTATCAAAAAGCGGCCGAAAATTCTCGCTTATAGAAGCACTCTTGGAAACCGGAAGGACCCATCAAATTAGAGTTCATATGCAAAGTCAAAGAGCCCCCGTAGTCGGGGATTTGCTGTATTCCCGAAATGCACCCATTTTCGAATCGTTTGGATTGCTATTGCTTTCTTATCATTTGGAATTTGTGGATCCTTTCTCCGATGAAGAAGTACGAATTATACTTCCTGTACCGGAACGCTTCGCTCGATTCGAGAAAAGCACGGATCATTTTTAGTATTTTGGAACTCTTCATCAAAGCAGCTATTAGCCCAAGCCCTTAACGAAGGCATGTTTTAAGAACAGGATCGACTGTAAGAATCTCCTCATACAATTTCCGCAAGATCTTCTTTATACAGGAAGAAGCTTTCAAAACGCGGATAGTACGGCGAAAAATCGGCCCATCATTTTGTCGAGAGTTTGGATTTATCCGTTTTTTGATTGGCTCTTCCCGAAATCGATCGTAATCTTAGAAACGAATGGATGAAAATAAGATTGAAAAAGTTAAGCGAGGATTTTGGCCGAAGGTTAAAAAAGTCGCCGGCAAAGTTCCATTTTTACCGGACGCGATCTCGTTATATTTCGCGATGCTGGATTCGGAAACGCCTCTAAAAGCCAAGTTGACGATCGCAGGTGCATTGGCTTACTTTCTGACTCCCTTCGATGCGATTCCGGATATTCTTATCGGTGTCGGTTACCTAGATGACGCGGCCGTCATTGCCGCGGTTATTAGTGCGGCTACGATCTATGTGAAAGAGGGACATAGAAAGAAGGCGGAGGATTTTCTAAATTCGGAATCGAAACCGAATTAAGTCAATGCCCCTCTCCGGTAACTTCCTTTACTAAATACAGCCTTCGGTCAGCTTGAACGAAAACGTCCAAGTCCTTTTCAATGAGCTACGAAAACGAAATAAAAATTCGATACCAACATTTCCTAAACTTCGCACCGAAAGTTATGGATTTCTTAATTCATACTCATCGGGATGAGGACCTATCGATTTCTTACAAAGGAAATATAGAATCGGATCTCGTCACGAAGGCGGATAAAGGGTCGGAAAGCCTGATCGTAGCCGAGATTCGAAACGCGTTTCCGCAAGACCATATTTTAGGCGAAGAGGGTTCCTCGTACCAAGGAACCACGTCATTTAAATGGATTATAGATCCTCTGGATGGTACGGTAAATTATTCCCATAGAATTCCGCTGTACTGTACATGCATCGGTTTAGAGGACATGGAGAGGAGAAAGCCGGTAATGGGAATCGTACCTCTACCTGCTATGGGGCAGATATATCATTCGATGGAAGGCGGAGGTGCCTTCAGGGATAAATTTAGAATCTCGGTCTCTAAAACGAAGGAAATAAAGCATGCTCTTCTATGCACCGGCTTTCCGTATGATCGGGAAGATCGAATTGATCGACTCATTTTCAATCTCCGAAATTTCTTGTTAAAGTCGAGAGGCGTTCGCCGCACGGGTTCTGCGGGATTGGATTTATGCTGGGTTGCTGACGGTAAATTTGACGCATTTTGGGAAGAAGATTTAAAACCCTGGGATATGACTGCGGCCGCGGCCATTTTACTTGAGGCCGGAGGAAAGCTCAGCACGTACGACAATAATGACTTTCACCCGTACGTATCGAATGTTGTGGCCTCAAACGGGAAACTTCACGATAGAATGATTGAAATTTTGGAAGAATTTCTGAATAAACCCTAGGCTGCCGTTTTGGATTAAAAATACGGAATGCTCGATTTTCTTCCTATACTGCGAATCGTTCGTTACTTTTGATAGAGCCAATAATTAAGTTTGTTGATTATTAAGTAGGTAAACAAAAATGGCTCGGGCCAAAACTGACAAACTCCAGGAATTATCGGAAAGGTTTAGAACCTTTTCTAGAGATTTGAAAAAGGAATTCGGCCAAATCATTTCTCAAGAAGGTTACACGATGAACGAATTTATCGTGCTTCGAAATCTTTTTCCCAATCGACTTCGGTCAGCGGATCTTGCGAGAGAGTTGGATGTTAGCCCGGCTTACATAACCGTTCTGATCGAGAAATTGAGAGCGAAAGGACTTTTAGATGCGATTCGAAACGAGGGTGATCGACGGGCTTGGGATTTGGAACTGACTTCCGCTGGGAAGAAAATTTTCCAAAAATTGGATTCGAAAATTACGGACTGCGTGAGTGAACGCTTTCAAATGCTGGACGCCGCCGAAATCGAATCCTTAAATAAGATGATGATTCGTTTATCGGAAAGAAAGGATTCCTGAGACTCGCAAGTACTGCGACTCTAAGGCGATCGATATAAGGTATTCCGATAAGACGCGAAAATAATTCTTCCAGATAGAAGCGACTAACGGAACTTAGACTTCTATGGATTGGATATTATTGATTACTGCAGGTCTTTTCGAAGTCGGTTTTACTACCTGCATGAAACTTTCCGACGGATTCAAAGATTGGAAATATGTGTTAGGATTCCTCATCTTCGCATGTTTAAGTTTCTTTTTTCTGAATCGATCCACTCAGACGATTTCGTTAGGAACCGCGTATGCAGTGTGGACAGGAATCGGTGCGGCAGGAACCGTTGTTATCGGAATTTTCTTTTTCGGGGAATCGGCCCAGAGCTGGCGAATATTCTTCCTCTCGACGTTAATCGCTTCGGTCATCGGATTAAAGTTCGTAGCGATCGAATAGATGCCGAGATTATTCCGAATATCTACGACGGATCGTTCGCTCGACTATGTCGATCAATTTCTTTTCGACGATGTCCGGATTAAAATTCGATTGGACGTACCTTTTTCCGTTGATTCCCATAATCTCCCTTTCTTTCGGATGAGAAACTAGATAATCGGCGACGGCGGCGAAACTCTGCTTATCGATATAATACAGTCCGCCGTTACTTCTCAGGCAATGACCCTTTAGTACTTCCGATTTTCCATTCACTAATACCGCAGTTCTTCGGATCCAAGCCTCCATTAAAATTATAGAAAAACTTTCCATCGGGGAAGGATTGATAAGCACGTCCGCTTCTAAGATATAGCGAGCCTTCTCGGATTCCTCTACGAATCCTAAAACTTGAAGGAACGGATACTTCGTAAGCTTATGGAGCAATTTAAGATCGCCTTTTCCGGCAAACAAAAGTTTATCCCGCCTTCCGGTTCTTCTTTGCCAATCGGCGAAAAAGTCCACGAGTTCGGAAATACCTTTGCCTTCGTCTATTCTGCCTATATAAAGAAAATCGAAACAATCCTTCTCTTTTTTTAACTGTTTGCGTTCGAGCATTTCCGGTTCGGGCGTTTCGAGATGCATGCCGATTACGCTCTCCAAAGTCGGAGAAAAACCGTATATATTCCGAAAAAGAGTCCTTTCCTCCGGAGTATTGAAGCTATATGCGGAATCGTCCTTGAAAAGATTTCTATAAATGGAAAGTCGTGCAGGAGGCTCGTCGTGCAGAGTCGGGATTACCAAGGATTTTTTGGCCACTAACGGAAGTCCATAGACCATCGGATAATACAAGTATGAAACGAAAACGAAAACATCATAGTCTCTTTCGTTCGTTTCGATATATTGTATGAGGTCGGGGCAGTAGGGGCCCTGCATTTCCACCCAAATCCGCTCTTGGTCTTCTTCGGATTTGAAAGCGTTTTTAGAAAAAGGACCGTAGGTACGATCGTTTAATATCCGATCGGAATACTTATTAAATTTCTGAATTTGACGTTCTTTCTCGACCGAAAAGCGAAGTATTCGAATTCGATCTTCGGAATTCGTTTCCAACCATTCGGAGGAAATTTTTTTTTCTATATCCGGTCCTAATTGCACCGGAGTAATTTCCTTAACCGGAATCTGATTTTTCCAACTTATGTAATCCAACGAACGAGTGGATAGAACCGTCACCTCGTAGAATTTCGAAAGCGTTAAAGTATAAAGATAAATTAATCTTTCCGAGCCGCCGGAAACTCGGCCCGAAAAAATCGGAGTTACTATGGCTAGGCGTCTACGAGAATTCTGCAAGGATCGGCCTCAAAATGGATTCGGGACGGACTGTGGAAAAGTTTCTGATTCGCTTTTCCTGAGTATCGAGTACGGCTCTATTTAACTTCGGGTCCGTAATTATCTTGTTGGCTAATTCGGCGAGAAAATCCATTTTCTTTTCTTTAAATAAAATTCCGGCACCGGACAAAGTTTCACTGACCGCACCGGCATCGAACGCCATAACGGGTATCCCGTGAACCATAGCTTCCAGTAATGGCACGCAAAATCCTTCGTGCTCGCTCATCGAAATGAACAAATCGCATTCGCGATACATCTTCTGTAGGCCTTCGTCAGTCAGGAAATCGGTTATGATAACATTCCTGCGTAATTTATAAAAATCTAACATTCTTTCCAATTCTTCTCTGTATAGATAAAGTTCCTTCGAGCTAAAGCCTACTAAGAATAGTTGAAAATCCTCTCCGAAAGTATTCAAATAATAATATGCGAAGCGAATTAGGTCGTCCTGTTTTTTGTTGGGGGAAATCCTTCCGACAAAAAGAAACCGAGGTCCTCTCGCTTGTAGTTCGACAATTCTCGGCCCGAAGAAGATCGGCTTTGAAGGAATTTGGTACGTGATCGGTAAAAGTTTGACGTTTTCGTAACCAAGTTCCTCCAATTCCTTCTTATTGAATTCCGAGACGGCAAATGATAGGGAAAATTCGTCTTTGATTTGTTTTAGTTCCTCCCTACCTTCGCGGAGCAGATAGGTTAGTTTTAAATCGTATTTTTCGAAGTAGAAAGGAGGAGTAACGTTATGGTAGACGAGGATTTTCGGTTGTTTTGTCTTTCGAATAAAGTCCAGAACGTTCGAATGAATCGAATGATGATAGAATAAAATGTCTTTTCCTTTCGGTTTAAAATATTTGTATTTTCTAACATAAGCGGCGGTTCCAGGGCCCGTATTCTCGGCGAAGATTTCGGAGGAATAACCTAGCTTTCGAAATACGGATCTGAGGGACGACATTTCATTCGAAATGGCGTCGCCTAAATTAAAACCGGCTGCAAATTGATGAATTCCCCGCCTTCCCATCTTAGTGTACCGACGAACTCGGTTCTCTAACTGTAAGTAGTTGTTTAAAGAAGCGGTCGAAAGGAATCGAGTTATATTCTTCCACGACTTCTCTGCGTTTAACGGAAGCTCCTTCTCCTGGTAAAGGATTTCCGGAACCTTCCGTTTGTAAAACCAGATGGATCCATTCCGCGAGTTTTCGAAGACTACTCAAGTCTTTGTTTCTAAAAAGAAATCCTCCCCCTCTTAAGGTTTCCGGAACGGAAGTGCAGGAATAGGCGAATACGGGAAGATCTTTGCTTAACGCTTCCACAAGAGGAATACCGAAGCCTTCATGTTCGCTCATGCTCACGTACGCGTCCATATCATCCCAAAATCTGACCATCTCATGATCGTTCGGACTCATTCTGAATTGGACGTTTTCCCCCAACCCTAAATCCCAGGTCATACGTTTTAGATGAGAGAAATATTTGTCGAATATTACCGGAACGGATCCGCAAATTAGGATCCTGTATTTGTTATTGATTCGCTTAAGAAAATATATTAATAGAAGTAGGTCTTCGACTTTTTTATTAGGCGCTATTCTTCCTACGAACCCAAGAGTATAGCCGTTTCTTCTCCGATCGTTTCGTCCGGCCCATCGGTATTTACGCACTATCGGTAAAACCTTAGAATTCATTATATTCAAGTCTTCCAGATTGGATGCGCTGTATTTGGAACTTGGAATGAATGCTTCGACGGAACGACTGAGTTTATGAAGTTCTAAAATGGACCGTTTAAATTCAAGTGCGAATAAATGAAATAAATCCTCCTCAACGAAGGGTTTAAAAAAAATCGGAGGCGTAACGTTTTGGAACCGAACGAATTTCTTTCCTGGCAAGGCCAAAAAATCATCCAAAGGGTAGCCTGGTCCGCCATACTGAAGAATATGAACTTGATTTCTATTTTCGTACTCCCGCCAATTTTCGTCCCAAAAATTTCGGATCGAAAAATCCGCGGAACTAAAATTAGAAAGGCAAACGATTTCCGACGGAATTTGTATCGAATCTAAGGTCGAGGATATTCCTTTCATATCGTTTCCGATTCCATCGTAATCGCGGAATTCGGTGATATGTTGATAGACTTTCATTTTCTGAAGCTAAGTACGGCAAAACCGTCGCCGACTTTAGTTTCCACTACGTTCTTAAATCCTAATTTTCTAAGAAACTCTCTGAGTGAGGATTCTCCGACCTGGGTCAAAAGAACCGGCTGGAAAGGCGAGGCGAATCGGTTCGAGAAATTCGAATATCTGAATAGAAATTCGGTGCTTGGAGCCGCCTTTTGGGCTAAGGTTCTAAATAATTTTTCCAGGACCCAATTCGGCAAAAAACATAGATTCGACGGCAGAACGACTTTGGAAGGAAGAGGAGGTTGCGGTAGTAGTTCATCGAAGGAAAGTAATTCGACCGAATTGAAAACCTGTTCTTTTATGAAATTATAATGATTTGCGTTCCAGGTCACGCAACGAAACTCGATCTGGGCCTTGAGTAAATGTTTTAGGAATTTTCCCCACTCAGGATTGAGAACTAAGACGGAATTTCCGGGGGAGATCATCGATAGGAGGAGCTTTTCGCTTTCTTCTAACGTTTCTTCTTCGTAAAGAAACTCGCTGGACCAAAGAAATTCCGGTTTTATTTCCCTACGCAGAGAATAGTTTAACTCGATAAATTCGTTATAGAATCGCTCGAATTTACGTTTCAATTTTTCGTGATCGCCACGCAAAAGGATTAATTCGTTTAATACGCTGTAAAAAGCTCGAGTTCGATTTTCGGAAAGTTTCTTGTCTAAGAAAGCGTAAAATTCTACGAGGCTGATAAAGACCCATCGAAGCGGACCTCGAATGAATTTGAATTTCGGGTTCGTAAATTTGGGTGGTGCAATTCCTTTTTCGAATAAGTGGGCGGTCTCCGCGGCATCAAACTCTCGGTATCCTTCCGGAGACTCGGGGGCAAATTTCCATCGGGAAAGTTTTTCAAGTTCCTCTTTCGTGACAGGGCGTCGAGCCAATCTTGACTCGATTTCTTCCATCAACTCCCGGACATTCACGGAAGTGTCTTTGATTTCGATGATATCGGGAGATCTTTCTTCCATAGAACCCGGGACTTTTATTCGATTGTTTTTTCCTCTATCGACAAAACAATCGTATTTTTGTTCGGTTTTTGCCGATCATTCGTTTCATGAAATGTCTCGTAACCGGTGCAGAGGGATTTGTAGGGACATATCTGGTCCGCGAACTCCTAAAACGGCCCGGGTATACTGTCCTTGGTTTGGGGGTTCGGGATCAAAGCCGGAATCTACCATTCCCTTTCCGTATCTGCGACTTACGGGACTACGAAACTCTCTCAAATTTGTTACGAGATTTTGTTCCCGATCTAGTATTTCACCTAGCGGGCCAGGCGTTCGTTCCTAGGGCCATCGAAAACCCGTCCGAAACTCTGGAAATCAATGTAGGCGGAACCCTGAACCTACTAGAATTACTTCGACGTTTCAATCGAAAGGTAAGGTTTTTGTACGTTTCTTCCGCCGATGTCTATGGGAATCTTACTTCGGAAAGTCTTCCAGTCCGAGAAAAAACGACTCCCAAACCTCTAAACCCGTATTCGTCCTCAAAAGTTGCCGCCGAAACATATTGTCTTCAATACGCTAGATGCAATCAGAATCTGGAAACGATCGTTTCCAGACCCTTTAATCATATAGGCATAGGGCAAAATTCCAAATTCGTAGTTCCGAATTTTTGTAGGCAGATTCTCGAAGTCGCAAGTACGGAAAATACCGGATTACCTAAAGAAATTTTAGTCGGGGATTTAAATCCTACTAGAGATTTCTTACATGTTCAAGACGTGATAGAAGCGTATATCCTACTTGCCGAGCGAGGCATGACTGGAGAAATTTATAATATATGTTCCGGAACGGAAACCAAGATTTCCGAGATATTAAATTGGATGATAGAATTTAGCGAGGTTTCCATTATTCCGACGATTGATCCTTCGAGAATACGTTCGGCCGAAATGCTTCGCTCAGTCGGAGATAATTCCAAATTAAAATCGCTAGGGTGGAAGCCGAAAATTTCCGTTAAGGATGCCGTTCGCGAAATTTTCGATTATATTCGATTATCCGAATATAGTTAATTATTAAAGAACGGATCCTTTCCAGGTTTTTGTTCCGCTCCCTTCGATAGGAAACGGATTTCCCAAATATTTGGGTGCCGTGTTGGTTAGGTTCATATCGATCCACGCAAGAGTTCTCGCAAAGAATTCTCTAAAACGGCTAAAGGGACCGCTGACATAGGGCCGTCGGTCCGATTCGTAGGATTGGAATTCCAAACCGATTTTTTTTGCGATGAATGCGGCCCGAGGCTGGTGGAATTTCTGACTTACAAAAATTGCGTCTTTGACTTGGAAAATCTCCTTGGCTCGAACTAAGGTGTCAAGCGTTCGGAATCCTGCGTGATCTACGAAAACATCCCGCTGGTTTACGTTTCTTTCTAACACGTAGGTCAACATGGGTTTCACTTCGTTGTAATAACGGCTTCCGTTATCTCCCGATAATAGAATTTTTCGGACCTTACCTTGACGGTATAATTCCAGAGCGCAATCTAAACGATCTTTTAATACCGGGGACGGGGCGTTTTTATAAACGGAAGCTCCGGGAACGATCGCGACCGTTGCGGGTTTTAAGGATCGATAATTTCCGGCATGAAGAGTTCTGAGTTCATAGTCTCGTTCGATGGATAAATCGATCGAGGCGGGGATTCCGAAGCAAAGCGCGAGTAAAAAGACTAAAGCGAGCCTTTTTTGGCCGTTCCAAAAAACCTTTTTTCCAGGATGGGATTCAAAGGTCGAGGGAAAGGAGGACATGCGTAAAAGGATTTAGATTTCGGAAGAAGGGGAAAGGATTTTTCCTAAATTCCGCTCCTAAGCGAAAGAATTATGTTCTCCAATTCGTTAGGCCGCTCCGTTTTTTTCAAAAAACCATATTTTCGGGTCGATCACAGGAAACGGAGTTTGTAAAATGGGGTCTCAGGAATAGAAGACTATGGACAGAACGGGGCTTATGTTTCTATCGAATTCATTCGTCAGAGTCGTTCTAACCGCTAGCTTCATAACACCGGCCGCACTTTTTGCCGAGGAGCCTCCTCGCGTAAAAATCATCCATGCAAATCAATATCGGGGTGCCTCTTCCGTCTTTCGCACGGAGAGAGCCGCAGGTGTCGTTTTTGGAGATATTGAATCTTTAAGAAATCGTTATACTTTAACCGAGCCGCAGCTCGAACAAATTGCGAGAATAAACCGTAGGTACAAGAAGGAACATGAAAAATGGCTACGCCTTCTTTCTCCAAAGCAAGTCGAACTGGAGCTCTTGCTTATGGAGGAAAATCCGGATCTGGTAAAAGTCCGGGTTCTTGTACAGTCGATCGGGAAATACACATCCGAAATTCGGATGAACCAGATCGCACATCGGCTCGCTATCGAAAGGGTTTTAACTTTCGAACAAAGAAAGCGGGGGAAGGAAAAGGAATCCGTAACCCTACCCGAGGAGCATAGGGAAGCTCCCGGGTTCCCCTTGAACTTATTCGTTCCCGAAAGAATTGTGTTGCCCTTACCGGGCATCCTTCACTGAGGAAAACAGACAATGGAACAAAAAGAATTTGCCATCTTGATCGATTCAACGAAGCACATCGTGCTTTCCGCTATTAAAAAGAACTTATACGAGGAGTTTTACGATTCGATCGACGACGTAGCGCAAGAAACTTATATTCGTGCATACAAGAGTTTGGCTGCAAACAAGTTTAGAGGAGACTCTTCTCATAGCACTTGGCTTTATACGATTGCGAGAAATGAATCCCTTCGCATGAATCAAAAGCGGATGCGCCAAGCGAATCTCGCTACCAAGCTCAAGGAAAAAGTCGTTCAAGATTCCATCTTGAATCCGAGAGATGAAATGGAGGAAAGCGGAGCCGAATTGGAACTCAAGGATTTGATTTCTAATTTACCCTGGAAATATAAATCCGTCCTGGCTCTCGTTTCGGAAGGATACAAGGAGCAGCAAATTGCGCAAAAGCTCGGTATTCCCGAGGGAACCGTAAAGTCTCGCTCCTTTCGAGGAAAACAAATGCTGAAAAAACTATTTTTCCAGGAAAGCTGAGGAAATAGGAGTTAACTAGGCAAAATGAAAGGAAACAAGAAAGACAAACTCGAAGAGGAAATTTCTCGTCGCCTTGATAGTCAGTCATGGAACGACCAGATTTCGAATTTGGTTTTTCAGCAACGCAAAGCCTCGCGGATCCGATGGATTGCAGGAATCACGATGAGCGGATTTACGATCGGAGCAATTGCATTTTCTTCCTTACTGGTTCATCAACCAGGCGAATCCACCCAACCGAATTGGCAGGTTTGGGTGGAGGAGCAGATAGAAGGAACGTATGAGGATGCAGAAACTAGTATGCAAACTCCGGATCTTAGCAACGAGGAATTGCAGGATAAGCAACTACCGAATTCCCCGTTAATGGATGTTGAAACTCTGATTGAAACTTCTTTCGAGCAAAGGTAGATCGGAGCCCGATTGATTTTTTGTCTTCGGTCGAAACAAGGCTTGCTATTGTAACAAATGCTATACACTCTTGAGCGCGGATTGGTTGGGTGACAAATCCGCGTTAGAAATATCCTTCCTAGAAGGATAGGGAGTAAGATCCAGTGTTGTCGCTAAAAGAAACAAATCCGAGCCGTCCTGTTCCAAATCTTCCACCGGGAACCTTCGGATTCCCAGCCTTACGATATCTACCGTTTTTAAGTAGAGATACGATCGGTTTTTTCCGAATGCTTCATGCGAAGTACGGTAACACCGTCCGATTCGGAATTAGAAAAATCGTAATTTATCTTATTACTCAACCAGAAGACATTAAGCGGGTTCTCCAAGAAAATAACCAGAATTATCATAAGGGTGTCTTTTACAAAGAATTGGGAAGAATTCTAGGAAGAGGACTCTTGACTAGCGAGGAAGAGTTTTGGAAGAAACAACGAAAGTTGATTCAGCCCGCCTTTCATCGCCAAAGAATCGCCGAGTTTGTGGAAGTTATGGCAAACGAGACGAACAAGATGTTAGAGACTTGGAAACCAAAGTCGTCTATAGACGTTTCCAAAGAGATGATGCATTTAACGTTCGCGATTGTCGGAAGAACGCTTTTTAAAACCGAAGTTACAAGTTATGCAAATCGGATCGAGTCGGCTTTGACGATCGCATTAGAAATAACTACGAAGCGAATTAAGAAGTTGATTCCGCCGCCGATTCACTGGCCGACGCCAGGGAATATAAAATTGAAAAAAGCCGTTCAAGAGATGCATTCGATAGTGGACGAATTGATCGAAGAAAGAAAGAAAACTCCGTCCGACGATATCATATCCATGCTGCTCGAAGTTAAGGACGAAGAGACCGGCGATCGAATGAGCGAAACTCAGGTGAGGGACGAAGCGATTACTCTCCTCTTGGCCGGACATGAGACGACGGCAAACGCGCTTGCTTGGGCTTTTTATCTACTCACGCAAAACCCGGATGCTTATGAAAAAATCAGACGAGAGTCGATAAACGTATTAGGAGATCGTAATCCTACACTGGATGACGTTCAAAATTTAACTTATACCAGAAAGGTCTTGGATGAGACTCTTAGATTATATCCTCCTGCATGGACGATAGAACGCAGATCGATGGGATGGGATACTCTCGGCGGATACGATGTTCCTCCTGGCACGAACGTATCCATCTGTATTTTCAATTTGCATCGAAATCCCGATTTTTGGGAAGATCCCGATAAATTTGATCCGGATCGATTTGACGAAGAAAGGTCCAAGGACAGACCTAAAAACGCGTACATCCCTTTTGGCGGCGGCCCGAGAGTATGTATCGGCAATATTTTTGCGATAACGGAGGCAGTGCTTGTACTGGCTTTGGTTTGCAGAAAGTTTAAGTTTCGATTGAGAACGGAAAAACCTGTCGTTTTGGAACCTTTAGTCACATTAAGACCTAAATATGGAATTCATCTGGATCTAGTTTCCACTTGACCGATCCTTCCCGGTCGAAATCCTTCTTTTGAGAGGATTTCGACCATGGAAAAGATGATTAAAAAGCGCATCGACCAGGTTAAGGAGAAGGGCCACCAAAGGTTAACCGTTCTTCTGATTCCTCACGGATTTGATAAGTCTTTTCATTTTCAAATATCCATATTTACTATTTTTTTCTTAGTCGGTCTTTTGTTTTCGATAGTCGGCATAGCCGTTTTAGGAATCGTAAAATACAATAACACTCGGATTCAAATCAATGCGCTTGCTTCCGTTTATGGAAAGTATTTTGACGAATACATCGAATATAGCGCCAAGCTGGACGATATTCAGGATGATTTTTTGACATTAACCGAAAATCTCCAGGAAATCCATTCCTTGACCGATGGACAGGCAGAGGAATTACTCAAACTGCCGGACGATTCCGACATCGATGGAATAGCGTTTAGCGAACTAAAATCGGAAGAAACCGCGGATAAAGACCTGATGCTAGGACGATCCTACCTTTCGGAAATATACGGATATCGAACCGTTCGAGTTTCCATGGAAAAAAACCGCGCCCTGGTAGATTCGGTGTACGATTTTTTGGATACCCGTTACGGGATCATGAATGCGCTCCCGTTCGGAGAGCCTCTGACGTCTTACAATCTTACTTCTTATTACGGGATGCGACGATCTCCTACTTTCGGATATATGGAATTTCATGACGGAGTCGATTTGGCAAACGTTCCCAACACTCCGATCTATTCTACGGGCGATGGGCGAGTGTATCGCGCGATTCATTCTCCCAGAGGCTACGGAAATCATATAGTAATCCAGCATGCAAACGGTTACTATAGCTTGTATGGCCACTGCACCCGCCTTTTAGTGAAGGAAGGGGACACGGTTTATAAAGGACAATTGATCGCAACCGTAGGCTCTACAGGAAACGTCACCGGACCTCACGTTCATTACGAAGTCTGGATCGGGGAATCGAATCGTACGGATCCGATGGATTATATGAAAGTCGGAATCGGCCAATATTAAAATAACATAATTTAGTATGCCTAGAAAAACTTCCGCCGAAGAAAAGAAAGCTGCTAGTAAAAATTCCTCCAAGAAACCGCCCGCAAAAAAGGCGAAGGCTGTCGAGGTCGTTCCTTCTCTAAAAGACGCACAAAAAGAAATGCGTGTCTTGGAAAAGGAAATCCGACACCATCAATATCTTTACTACGTAAAAAATAAACCGATAATCTCGGATTTTGAATTCGATAAAAAATTTAAACGGTTGCAGAGCCTCGAACACGCGTATCCGAAACTTATGGATCCTGCTAGTCCGACATTAACGGTCGGTTCGGATTTAGATAAGGACTTTCAGAAATTCACCCATAAGTTACCGGTTCTTTCGCTTGAGAATACGTATAGCGAGGAAGATCTCTTGGATTGGATTCAAAAAACGGATCCAAACGGTCTTTATTCCGTGGAATGGAAAATAGACGGCGCTTCTTTAATGCTCTATTACGAAAATGGAGTGCTAGCGAACGGAGTGACTCGAGGAACGGGTGGGGTTGGAGATGATGTCACGGATAATATCAGGACAATTCGAAGTATTCCGCTCAGATTGGAAGAAGATATATCCGTATATCTCCGCGGCGAAGTGTATATGACGTATAAGGACTTCGAGGAATTTAACGAATCGTACGAAGGTAAATTCGCCAACCCTAGAAACCTCGCTTCGGGCTCCCTCAAACAGAAGAATTCGATGGAGGTCGCTAAGCGACCTTTACGCATTTTTACGTACGATGCATTTTTCCCCGATACGAAATTAAAATTTAAAACCCACGCGGAGGTAATGAAAAGGGCGGAAGATTTGAAGTTCCCGCTCCCTCCCGATACGAAATTGATTCCCGGGGTCGAGGTCGCCGCGGCGATTCGCGAATTCAGAAAAAAAAAGGAAAAGCTGGGTTTTCCTACCGACGGCCTGGTGATTAAGCTAAACGATTTGGCGCAAAGACAGGCCTTAGGTTATACGTCTCATTCTCCTCGTTGGGCAAGGGCTTATAAATTCGATTCGCTCATGAAAGAGAGTAAGATCGTGGGCATCGATTATGCCGTAGGTCGAACCGGAAAAATAACCCCGCGCGCTGAAATCGAACCTATCAATCTCGCCGGTACTACGGTTACGTTTGCCACCTTGCACAATCAGGATTATATCGACGAACTCGGAATCGGAATCGGCGCTACTGTCAGAGTTTCGAAACGGGGGGAAATCATCCCGGCTGTCGAGGAAGTGGTCATACCGGGGAAAAAAGTTTTTAAAATTCCTCATATTTGTCCTTCTTGCGGATCGCAAACGCGGAAGAGGGAAGATTCCGTAGACCAATTTTGTCCGAATGTGGAATGTCCGGATAGAGTGAAAAACGGAATCATTTTCTTTTGCTCTCGAAAACAAATGGATATAGAAGGATTGGGTGAAAAGCAGATCGAATTTTTATATGACCAAGGCTATATTAAAGATCTTGCGGATTTGTATGAGCTCGGCAAGTACAGGGAGAAGCTTTTAGAGGAGGACGGATACGGGGAAAAAAGCGTAAACTTAATTCTTAAGGGAATAGAAGACTCTAAAAAGAAAGATTTTCGATTCGTACTTTCGTCTCTCGGACTTCGCGAAATCGGCCCTAAGGTGGCTGAACTTTTGATAGAGCACGGATATGAATCGATGGACTCTATTATAGAAGCTGCAAATAGTTCAAGCAAGTCGGAATCCTTGCTGGAAATACCCGGCATCGGACCGTCTACCGTCGAAGCGATCGTTGAAAGCTTTACCGATAAGAGAATTCTAAGGTTAGTTGATCGTTTAAAAAAAGTCGGAGTCAAGATGAAGGCCGATCCGATCGCAAAGGCGGATAAACAACCGTTCGCGGGCCAAACATGGTGTGTTTCAGGTTCTTTCGAACATTTCCAACCCAGGGAAAAAGCCATCGATCTAGTAGTTTTTTACGGGGGAAAGAAGGTAGGATCGGTCTCTTCAAAAACGACTCATTTATTGGCAGGTCCCGGCGCCGGATCTAAGTTGGAGAAAGCGAAGGAATTAGGAGTCGTAATCGTATCCGAAGAGGAGTTCCTGGAATTATTACGCCAAAACGATATCGTATTTTCTTAAAAAAATGACCAGTAAAAGATGCGCGAAATGTTCCAATCCCTTTGAGTGCCGGGTCGATAGCGGAGGTTGCTGGTGCGAAACGATTCGCCTTAGTCCTCAAGTCTTGAATGAATTACGCGACTTATATACTAATTGCTTATGCCCTATTTGCCTTAAAAAATACGAGACTTCAAAAGAAGTATCATGACGCTTTTTATTTCTTCCCTTATCTGATCACCGTTCGTTGAACGTTTGTTTACTAACGATTCGGATTTTTTAATTCCCCGAAAAATGGATTGAACCAAGCGTTGTCAAAAGTAGAGTTTCCGTCCTAAACGGTCGCTGAACTCGGCCACGAACCGTTTCGAGGGGAATTTGGAAAACAATCGAAAGTATTTTTACGACATGCTGGAAAAGACTGCGTCGTTATTTCCGCTAAAGGAAAGCTTTTCTAGAAGAACGAAAACCGGCATACAAGGACGAACCTTTTCGCAACTGAAGACGTTAACGGATCATCTCATAGGCGGATTGATTCAAGCCGAAGTAGCTAAGGACGATAAAATCCTCTATCTTTGTGACGCTAGTAGCAATTGGATTTTAGGCGATATCGCCATTATTAGTGCCGGCGCGATCTCGGTTCCGAGAGGTACCGACGTTGTCGACGAGGACATTCTATATATCGTAAACCATTCCGAAAGTAAATACGCTTTGGTCCAAAAAGAGAAGGATAAACAACGCATCCTTAATCTGGCGTCCAAGCTTCCTTCCTTGAAAAAGGTATATGTATTAGAGGATGATATAGGAGAGCTGAAGATCGGAATCGGGAGTGTCGGCGAGTTGATCGAAACGGGGAAAACCTATCTATCTCAAAATCCGGATTGTATTAAGAAAAGATTAATGGAAAAGAGTCCCGACGAATTGGCTACTTTAATCTATACGTCGGGAACGACAGGAGCTCCTAAGGGAGTTATGTTAACTCAGACCGGATGGATTTCCGCAGTCGAAAAGGTGATCGGATTCGTGGGGCTTACGTCTTCCGATTCGGGAATCAGTCTTTTACCTCCCTGGCATGCCTTTGAGAGAGCGATCGAATACTGCATCGTTGAACTTGGCGCGGAATTCCTAGTATCCAATATTAATAATCTAAAGGAAGATTTAAAAGAATTCAAACCTACATTATTCCCTTCCGTTCCCAGAATTTGGGAATCTCTATATAACGGAATCATGAACAAGGTCGCTAAAGAATCGCCGATCAAAAGGGTTCTGTTCGATTTCTTTCTGAAAGTCGGTATGAGCTGGGCCGAGAAAAAATCCATTCTATTCGGCTATGATTTTAGGATCATGAGACCCGATCCTATGTTGCGATTGCTGCAAAAACTATCGGCCTTCTTCGGCTTGATTTTTTTATCGCCGCTTAAGCTCGGCGCGATTCTGATTTTTAGAGGAGTTCATCAGGCTCTTGGCGGTAGGCTGCGGGTATCGGTTTCTGCGGGGAGCGCGTTGCCTTCCGTAGTAGATAAGTTTCTTTCGGGAATCGGTTTAATCGTTCTGGAAGGATACGGTATGACGGAGACATCCGCAGTGCTTTCTATTCGAAAAGCTAACCGACCTTCACCGGGCACGGTGGGCACCCCTATAGCAGGATACGAATGCATCATTAAGGACGAGACGGGGAATCCGGTCGCTCAGGGAAAAAAAGGGAGCCTCTGGATAAAATCGAAACAAGTTCTCATCGGTTACTATAAACGTCCGGAACTCAACGCCGTCGTTTTCGATAAGAACGGTTTCTTCGATACCGGAGACATCATGCGGTTCAATTATAGGAATGAATTGGTTTTTACGGGTCGAGCCAAGGACACGATCGTCTTGGCAGGTGGGGAGAATGTCGAGCCGGTTCCCGTTGAGGATCAATTACTGAATTCGCCCTATATCAATCAGGTTATGGTAACGGGCCATGAAGCTAAGCACCTTGTGGCGCTAATCGTTCCGGATTTCGAAAAACTAAGAGCGGAATTTTCGGACCTGCCCGAAGATCCGAATGCTTGGAACGATCACCCGAAAGTTAGGGAAATTTTCAAATCGGAAGTTTCGACTCGAATTTCCCGGAAAAACGGGTTTAAATCGTTTGAAGTGGTTCCGCAAAACGCTTTTTATATCCTGCCGAGACCTTTCGATCCGGACAAAGAGATGACAAGGACTCTTAAAATGAAACGAAACGAAATTTTAAATAGCTTCAAAAAAGAAATAGATGTGCTTACGAAAGTCTGAAGTACATTAGGAGATTATTATGTTCTTAAATCCATATTTGAATTCTTCGGATCTCGAATTTTACGAAATGGTAAAAAAATTTTCCAAAGAAAAGGTGTTTCCTAGCGTCGAGGAACGGGACGAGCACGGAACCTGGGGAGACGATATTTGGAAAGAAATGGGTAATATGGGGCTCCTCGGTATGGCCGTTCCGGAGGAATACGGAGGTCAAGGCGGCACCTGTTTACAATGTTGCATCGCTCAGGAATCCTTTAACGCCGGGAGTCTGGATGGAGGTTTCGGTTTGTCATGGGGTGCGCATATGATTATCGGAACCCTGCCGATTTTGTTTCAAGGAACCGAGGAGCAGAAGAGCAAATATTTGCCTAAATTAGCGACGGGGGAATGGATTGCAGGTTTAGGTTTGACCGAGCCTGACTCCGGATCCGACGCGGCAGGGATGCTTACGTTCGCTCAAAAAGTGGACGGTGGATTCGTTTTAAACGGAAGTAAAATGTATATCACGAACGGACCGATCGGCCAGGTATTCATAATTATGGCTCGCACCACTAAGTCCCGAGGACCGATGGGAGTGTCCGCCTTTATCGTAGAATCTCATATGAAAGGATTCTACGTTAGTAAAGTATTAAAAAAATTAGGACACAATACTTCTACGACCGCCGAGCTTTCCTTCCAAGATATGTTCGTTCCGGATGAGAATTTGCTTGGTCCCTTAAACTCGGGATTTCTGCGAATCGGAAAAGCGACGCTAGAGTGGGAACGAACGGTTCTAGTTGCAGCTGTTCCGGGTGGAATGGAATTTTCGCTGGAAGCAGGAATCGACTATGCATGGAAACGACATCAATTCGGTAAACCGATTCTATCTTTTTACGCAATTCAAGAAAAATTGGCGAAAACTTGGATCTATCTTTGTGCGTCCCGTAGATTAATCTATTTTGTAGCAAACAAGAAAGACAGTGATCCTTCGTCAAGCTTACCTTTGGAAAGTTCCGCTTTAAAGGTATTCGTTACCGAATCGTCGGAAGAATTAGCAAGCGAAGCGGTTCAACTCTTCGGCGGAATGGGTTATATGAGGGAGTGTCCTGCAAGCAGACTGTATCGTGACGTGAAGTTAGGTACGATCGGCGGCGGCACTTCGGAAATTCAGAGAAGCATCATATCCTCGACATTCAACGGATTTGAAAAATTCATGAGCGTTTTGGAACATTCCCATCCGGAGGAAATTCGTCAAAAGGCCGAAAAAGAATTAGCGGATTCTCCTCAAGGCAAATTTCTCGCTTCGGCAAAACGATTAGTTCGATCCATCGGACAAAATCCGGAAAGAAAGAAAAAGCAGGCCTGGGAATTCGCATTTGCGGATCTGCTCGTTTTGACTGCGGTCCTTCAACTCGGATTCTGGGATGCAGTTCAATCTACTTCCGATTACGAATCGAAAGAACGTATTCGAGATCTTAGACTTTTGACGTTCTTTGCCGGAACCCGCTTTTTGAAAAACGCTTCGTACCTAAAAGACTTGGATTCGCAAGGAACGAAATTTCTTTTGCAGGAGTTTTACGAGTTAGATGCCGTAGATAAGGACGTAGTAGATTGTATCGAATTCTTAAAATCGGGAATTTTGGGTGTGGCGGTCGCATAAATATTCCGCATAAGAAAGTTCATAAGGAAAACTGAATGTACGAAAAAGGAAAGACCTTCGACGAAATTTCGATCGGAGACTCGGCGAGTTTTACTAAGACGATTACCGAAACCGATATTTATTTATTTGCGGGGATTAGCGGCGATTTTAACCCCTTGCATGTCGACGAAGAGTATGCAAAAACGACTTCTTTCGGGACGAGGATCGCGCACGGAGGCTTGGCGGCATCCCTACTTGCTCCCGTTCTCGGTATGAAACTTCCCGGGTTGGGAACGATCGCGCTAGAAACCGTAACGAAATTTCGGAAACCCGTTTTTCCCGGAGATACGATCACCTGCAAAGTCGAAGTGAAAGAGAAAATCCCGAGGCTTAAGGCCGTTGCGATGAATATCGAATGGAAGAATCAAAAGGGCGAAATCATCGGCAAAGGGGAATGCAAAGTTATTCCTCCCGGTCCGTCCGGTAAATGAAATTAGGAGAACTGAGTGAATCATCCTGTACTTTTAGGCGTTGCCGATAGCACGGTCGGCGATTTTTCCGAATCGGAATACAAAGATTGGAGCAATGATCGGAAGATTTTTCATCATTATAAGAAATCTATAATGGATTTGCTCAGTTTTTTGGAACTGAAACAAGGGAATCTAGCTCGGCATATCACCGATTTTGTAAGTATCGAGCCTTCTTCACTTGGAAAACAAGGATACGGGCATAGCGTTCGCATCGCAAATGAATTAGGTTTTACCGGAATGCGAGCGCATTTGATAGACCTGGGAGGCGCCAGCGTCACGGGTGCGATCGGACAGGCGCGAGCCTTACTTCTTTCCGATCCCGAGTCCGTCATACTGATCGCGGCGGCGGACATTCCTAAATCAGCATTTAAGTCGGTTTCCGATTTAAAAAGAGTCAATGAAACCGTATGTCATCCGGAATTCGAATTGGATAACGGAGCCACTTTGATTTCCATGTACGGGCTTTTGATGAAGCGGATGATGTTCGAAGAAGGGATCACTCAAGGCGATTTAACGGAAATTACCAAGAAGTTTAGAACGAATGCGATCGCGAATCCTCGCTCGTATCAATATCAGCAGGAAATTACCGAAAAGCAAATTTCTCGAGCAATCGCAGACCCGTACCCTTCTTCCATGATCGCGATTGTGACGGATCACGGGTTTGCAACTTTGCTAATGAACGAAAAGAAAGTCGACGAATGGAAAGCCAAAGGTTGGATCAGGAAAGATCTTTCGCCCGTTTATCTTGTAGGAGCGACGCATACGGCTCACAGCGAATATTTTATTTTGAAGGGGGGCTTCAAGACACCTGCGACTAATTCGGGAGAAAAATTATTCGCTCAATCCGGCTACGAACGGGAAGAACTCGACTATGCTTGGATTTATGATTGTTTTACCGGGATGATCATCCTGCAATCGGCCGAATACTTTCAACTTTCAAAGAAGAAAGTAACCCAATCGTTAAAGGCAGGAAAAATTTCTTTCAAGAACGGAAAGACTATCCCGATTAATTTATTAGGCGGGATTTTAAATTATCAGGCCGCAATGTCGATTTCCGCAGCGACGGGACTCGTGGATATTGCGAGTCAATACGGACTGTATGCGCAACCCAAGCTGCTCGGTAAACAAGATCCGCTTTATCCAAAACTTTCGCTTCTCGGTGGAAACGGCGGAATCGATAGCATTAACTCGGTAGCTTTATTTTCTTCGAACCGTCCAGGGAAAAAACGCGTTCAAAGAAAACCGAATCTGAAACCTCTTACTCTGAACAAGCTTGGTGCCGACGAGGGGGAAGCCGGAGTCGTATGGTCCTCTACTACCGTAAATATGAATCCCGGTTTTCCGTGGAAACCGCCTTATTCATTGGTGCTAGTGAAATTAGGAATCGATCGATTTATTCTTGCTAACTTACATGAAAAAGATGGAAACTTAGTAAAGACCGGTAATCAATTGGAATACGATAAAACTAAAGTAACGATCACTCGAGAAGGACGACGCTGGAAGGCGATTCTTTCTTAAATCGATCGTTCGTCTTGCAAAAATCGAGTAATTAAAAAAACAGAATATTCGGAAAAAATCCAAAATATCCGAAATTTAAAGAAAAAGAATTCAGTCATATTCTTTTTCTAGTACAGGGAAAATTCAAATTCGAATAAAACTCTAATATAGCATAAAAACTATTTCTAGAATGATAAGTCTAAGCAGTACTGATCCGGATTCATTCTGGAACATAATTTTAAAAATCCAAGCGAGAACCGTTTCCGAAAAATTTCAACCTGCAGAGGGGACGAGTTCCTTGTTCATTACCGCGGAAAATATACGCACAGGCGAGATTAGAACCTTTTTGGGAAAGGAAAGAATTCTTGTACCTAATACCAAACAGTTGGAGCCATCTCCTTCCGTTTCTGCGCATTGGGAAAAGGTGGAAGATTGCTTGGACTTACGAAAATATTCTCGATTCTTTTATGTTTCCGAATCCGACGGAGTTTGGACAAAGGGGGAAGATGTTCGGATTCGAATGACCGACATCGATAGCAAAGGAACCCATAATCTGGAATTACCGACCGACAGCATCGAGAGCTATAGAGTACTGGGAATTTTTTTAGACCGAGAATAAAATCCTGCTGGAAGGGGAATCGGTAGGAACTAAGATACGAACCCGCAACTTACTAGATATTGTTATGACCCTAAAGAAACCGAAAAAGAAGGCAGTTAAGAAGGCCGTAAAAAAGAAAGGCCCGAATCACGGTGCAAAGAAAGCTTCCTTCTCTATTCCCCGTGAGAACGACGTTAAAATGACGGAAATGGTAGACCTTGCAGCGGAAGTGTTTGTGCATACTCTGGAAGTCTCTTCTCGAATTCCTGAGCGTATGAAAAGTCGTTTATTAAAAGCGATTAAGGAAGCTGCAAAAGAAGCACTTTCGTAGATCGCGTAAGTCATAACCCCAACGGGTTATTTTCCCCGTTTTCAGATTTCCACATCCGCGAATTCCTTATCCGTAAAATCAAAATTCTATGAAATTTTTTTCCAAAAACTAAATTGTTCGAAGTAAGATTCCGATGACACCCGCCGTCGAAATTGTACATGGAAACGATTTTTTTAACGGCGGCTCTTTGGCTGATCCTTTTTGAACAATACAAGGAAAGGAAAAATCGCGAAAGAGTATTCGTAGAGCCACTCAGCAACTTCTTTCACCGATAATCTTCGGTAAAAGAGCCGGGCGAATGGATGCCCCGGCTTACCCCTTTTTTTCCACTCAATTACATAAAGTAACCGGCTTGAATCTTCTCTTCTTTCAGGAAGAATGGTCCATACCCGAGGTTGCCTACCGTGAAGAATCGAATCTTAACCCCTACCAAGGCAGTTGAAACATTTATCAAATGCAAGAAGGATAATGCTCCAGTTCCTTTTACCGTTTGGGACACTCTCAAAACTTACTCAACCTGGAATCAGGTCGAATTAACCGGACTAATCAATGCCAGTGCATACTTTCCGGATATTCTATTCGAGAAGGGAATGGAGGCGAAAATCCAATCGATCCTAGATCGATTCAATAAACGAATTGTGGAAATCCCGATCCGATGAAGGAAGTTTTGGAACCTAAAATCGTATACCAAGAAGCGAATCCGTACGGCTCCTTTACGGCTTATTTAGAAGACGACGGACAAACCGTTTATCTTTACTTGCAGGCGGAAGAGAATCCGGAATTTTCCATGAAATCGGTTTGGGTATGCAACCGAGTGCGGGCTCCGAAACATCGGACCGAAGAGGACCTCCATTCGGGGTTAGCTCCTCTGCTTACCGAGGCTGAAGTAACGGATCCATCCCCTGTCCCCGCATTTAGCCAAGAGGATATTCACTTTATTTGGACCGAAGAAGGGACCGGGGTCTCGTTTTTTTATAAGGAAGTACTGATCGCTTACCTTCCGCCTTGGTCCGGGGTAAAGGATTTTCACGGGTATTCAATTTACGCGAAAGTCGACGCGATTACGGCGTATCCGCTAGGAAATGCGGAATTTGGAATGATTCCCGATCGGATTCGACGCGATCGTAATCATTGGGAATCACGAGCGTCTAACGGTAGTTGGAAGCGAATCCAAGAGCTTCGTCTTGGATTCTTGGAAAACGTTTTTGGAAAACATGAGAAGTACTGGTCCGCCGACGGCGGTAAGTTTCCTCAACTCGGCATAGCAAGATTCCGATGGGATCTACTACCCGACGTTTATATTTATTCCACGATCGGTATGAGTGCCCAAAATATGCCTGGCGTGGAACTTTATCGAAAAGATTATGAAGATTATTCGAGAGTAGAACTCTTATTTGCCGCGAAAATTTCGGACGAAGATCGTTCGGAAAGTTGGGTACCGCATCAAATAGGAGAGATTATCCGGTTTCCTTGGAGCATGGGGAAATGGTTCGGGCACGGTCACACGATATCAATGAGTCGGAGAGATCCCGAAGCACTGCATCTTACGTTTACTTCACTTTTATTAAAGGAATTGGATGCTCGCAAAGGACATCCACCGCTTTCCGGTTTACTCGCCGAAAACGGCAGATCGATTCGGTTTCTATCATTATTGCCGGTGTCGGAAGAAGAAAAAGAAGTGATTCAAGATGGCGGGGCGAACGAATTTCTTTCATTTTGGGAAAAAGAGAATCCCGTTTGGATCCATGACCCGGAGAGAACTTCGGTTATTTAAAACCTGAGAGTTCTCAAAGACAAAAGGTTACTAGCGGTGAACGTTTTTATTTCGGAAAGGAAGATCGGAGAAGCATCCAGATGGAGAAGTTTAAGCCTATCCTTGGCACTTCTTTTCACTTTATTATTGTTGGTAGGCAGTCCTTGGGAACTTTTACCGGAGGATGCGGCAAAAAACGCGGCAAACGTTGAGAAAATTTGGGAAAATATCTACTCTGAAGACTATATATCCGCTAAAAAACTAGTTCAAAAGGAATTACAAAGCGGGAAATCCGATTCGTTGTCCCTTCTATCTCTTCTCGAAATCTGTTTGAACGGGCTGGGTAGGCCTAAACAAGCCGATGAAACTAGAAAAAAGATCCTTCAGCTATGGGAAAAAAATTATAAACGGTCCTTCATCGATGAAAGCTACCCTTTAAATCTCGCTACTTGGACTAGAATGGCCGTCGTAACGCCGAATATTCTAGTTTTAGGGTCCGAATATTATATTCCATATCCTATAAACCCCAAAAAAGAAGGCTTCTACTACCATAAGTTCACCGCTTATAACCGTTTTACTAAGCGCGCGATCAAATTTTTCAAGTTAGAGAAGTCATCCAGTACCGAAAACGAGTATCGATTGTATGAAATTTCATCGGAAGGCGAGGCTATTTCGGTAAAGAACTATGGTAGTTCGCTTCCCGATTTACGCGAAGAGATGAAAGACGTAACCCGACACCTTAAGTTATGACCAAAGCCGGCGTTTCTTACTAGAACAACGGACGAAAATATCCGATCATCATGCACAAATCAATGTCGATGTTGTAAAAATACAACACCGAGAGGTTCGTTTCCGTCTTTTAATGGAAAATATTCAGCGGAGTGGCCTTAAAAAGAAAAAACCCGCTTACTAGAAGCGGGTTTTAAGCTCCATTCCTTCTATAAAATGTATAGAAGGAGATGTTATTAAAGTTGGTTATTTCTTTTTCGCAACTTTCTTCTTAGCAGCTTTTTTCTTAGCTACTTTCTTTTTAGCTGCTTTCTTGACTGCTTTCTTTTTTGCAACCATTGACGTCCTCCATTGTTTTGAACTTTTCAGACCTTCGTTATTTGCGAGAGATCAAGAAAGCTCTTGGATAGGGACATAATTAAGCAATTAACTTTTCATTGTAAAGTATTTTAATTAATTTTATGAAAAATTTTTTAAAGAAGTTGATTTGGAAGAAAACAATTCTCACTCGGACACTTCCAAACATATAAACGAAACATCATCACTAGGTTCTTTATTGTTTCTGTACTCTTCAAGAGTCTTTCTTACGAGATCAGCTAGATCTTGCGCACCTAAATGATGATGAGAAGACAATAAACGTTGAAGATTTTCTTCTCCGAAGATCTCTTCCTTATCGTTAAAGGTCTCCGTTACTCCGTCTGTGAAGAGTACTAACTTGTCTCCGGCATTTAAATGTATGGTAAGAAGCTTATAATCCGTAGGAAGAACACCTAAAACTCTTTGAGTTTCGTTTCGAAACTCTACTCTTCCTCCTTTTCGTATGCAAATCGGAGGAGTATGACCGGCGTTCACGAACGAAAAAGCACCATCGGAAGAATTATAGATGCCCGCAATGGAAGTCATGAACTCACTTCCTCTATATCTTTCGATTAAGAAGAGATTGATCGCGCGAAAAATCTGCGGTAATGAAGATGAATCGCCCAAGTATCGGCGGATAATTCCTCTTACGGCGGAAACTAGATAGCCGGAGCCTAACCCATGACCCGATACGTCTCCAAGAAACAATAATTGTCGTTTAGGATCGATTCGCAAAATATCCAAGTAATCGCCCGAGATTCCGACGGCAGGAATGGAAAAATAACCGACCTGAGTTTCCGGAATCGTTTCCAATTCGGGTAAATGAAGCGTTTTATCCAGAATAGAAGCCATATTCAGATCTCTAACGATCCGTTTTTTTTCGACTTCATCGACGAGCAGACTGTAATTTCTAATCAAGAGAGACGCTAAACGAGTGCATTCCTTAAGAAAACGCAACTCTCCAAGACTAAAGTTCCTGCGATTCCTCTTTTCACCCACTAAGAATACGGCGATAACTTCCTTTCCACGTTCGAAATTGAAGAGAGGGTAGGCCAATTGGACCTCCATTTGGTGCAAAAACTTGAACACGGATTCGCGGATGCCTAGGCCATAAGCTAAATGCGAGGTCACTGTGACCTCCGTATGATCTTCGAAATACTTCCAAATCTCCGAACCGAAGGGGATCCTTACAAAATTCATATTCCGGAGGTCGGTTCGCGGGAATTTATCGGTCGGAATTAAGACTTGGAGCTTATATACTTCGAGCGCCTCCTCTAAGCGACGTATAAGATTATTAATGGTTGCGCGCATTGAAATCGGCGCACCGATCATCACCGAAAGCTCTTCCAAGGCTGTATGAAGTTTCGGATTATTTCGAAAACTCCAATAGTCGATCCAAGAGTATAGTTTATTGTTCAGAGAGCTAAGGAAATAAGCGGAAAAAATCACGTAGAATAAATTCCATTCCGTTTGATGAGCCCCCAAGAATTCCGGATTCCAGCGTACAAAAAACTCAAGACCGAAAAGATATCCTAGAGTAAGAATCAAAATGGAGTAAATCGAAGTCAAAGAGGAACTAAACGCGATCTGAACGGGAACTAACGAGTAGGTATAGGTTCCATAAATGACTAACGGCGGAAAAAGGATAAATGCTACGATCAAGTAAGGGCGAATCATAAACGGAATTTGAGTGGATCCGATTTTCGTCATGAAAAAAGGTACGATCGTTGCGAGGAAAAACGCTAATACGAGACAGAGCTTTTTAAATACGGCCTGGAATTGGGTCGGGTTCCTAAACGTATGAAAGATCAATTGAATAATGCAGATTGCCGCCGCCGCTGCGTTGAAGTGAATTCCCGCATTGGAAAGAAATTGAAATAGATCCGGATTCGCTTTTTGCGAGGCTCCAACATAGGACGCAACGATAGATACGATTACTTGAGGGGCAAACCAACGAGACGGGATTTCTTTCCCCCGTAGTCGGTAGGAGACATCCAAAATCAAAAAGCCGCTAAAGTAGAGAAAGAAAAAGAAAGGGAAAACGAAATCCTGAAAAGCCAAAAGGAAAAAGTTAAATAGAAATAGGGAAGAAAAAGATCCGAAAAGGAGGAAAATAAACAGATCCCTCGTATAAAAGAAAAACCAGATTGCTACCGAGAAATAAAGTAGCGATAAACCGATATCCCAGGAAAAATCCCGTAAGACGTCAAAGGCCGATCGGAAAATGAACGAAACGTCCCTCGAAACACTTCGATCTTTTCCATAGAAATGAAATGTACGATTCGTCTCGGCGTTATCTTCTCCTAATTTACGCGATATTTCGTATTCCAAGAGATCGATTTTTAAACCGACGAGGTCGGTATATTCCCCGATCGATAACGCAATCATCCCGTTCGGATAAAAATAGAAAGGCAGCCTGGATTCTTTGGAAGATGATTTTAGTAATCCCGCAAAAAGAATTACGCCGAAAAGAATTACGGAAACGAAAATTAGAAGGATATTTCTCAAGAAGGTATCCCTATCTCTTGAAAAGAGAGGATCTTACGTTCATTCCAACTCAAAAAGAGCAGATCTTTTCCCGGAATCTGGACGTTTTCCCAACCGACCGAGGCGAGATTTCGGTCGGGACTGGAAGATTTGAACATCCTGAAATGTTTTCCCGAAAATCGAACTAAAATTTTATTATCCGATCTGCTAACTTTCCCTACTGCAAGATCGTACTTTTCCATCCAAGAGATTTCCCTAAGATTTTCTTCGATCAACGTTTTCAACTGAATTAAATCTTTTGTCTCGCCTCGGAGACGAGAGGCATATAAAGTTCCAAGAATATAACAGAGCGCAAGTACGGAGACCGCATTGGTAACGCTTAATCTAAGAAATACGAAATAGAAATCGCCCGTCGAAGATTGAAAGAACTCCAACAATTCTCCGGGCTCGCGGGAAAGTAAGTCGATCTTAGTATTTCCGACCAAGGGGGGTTCGGCGGGTTCTAAAAATCTACGAATCTTACCTGCGTTTTCGAATTCCTTTCTATACTTTTTATTTTCCGCGATTTGCGACGAGAGTATATGATTATGAACCGCTAAAGCACATTTTCCCGCCAGGAATCCTAATTCGTGCCGCACATCATCTTTCGGAATATTCGAAACGGCCAAGAAGCCGAATAATTTTTCCCGAAACACGAATGGAAGAATGAAATTGGCGCGAAGACTTACGAAATCCTCGTTAATGACTTTGTTCTGATCGGGCTCCCCTATGGTCGCGCCCGATCTTTTATTTAGAATATATTTCAGAAGAGGCGAACGAGGATTGATTCCGTCCAGAGTGTTTACTTTTCTTTGCTTTTTATGAGCGTAAGTATAAAGGTCGTAGTAAGTAAGATCATTCCTAAGGATCGCCAGCTTGCCGAAATTACTGTTCGTCAGTCGTACTAGTTCCGGGAAGACATTCTTTATCAAACCTTCCAAATCGAAGCGACGATGAGCCATTCTGGACGAACCCGGATCATTACTCAAATATTCCGAGACGAATGTGGCTTTTAGAAACCCTCCGATTTTTTCCTGAATCGGTAAGACTGCAAAAACTCCGAACATTAGGCTAGTCAATACTCCGATTTCACTTACGAATTCTATTTCTCGGGGAAGGAAGTTAATACAGACCTCGTAAATGCTTAGAACCGCGAGTACGCCGAAAATTCTCACCGAAAGAGTGATAATGGCGGAGGAGATTCTATGATCCGAAAAAAAAGATTTCACGGTTTTGGAGAAACAGGATGATTTAGGTTACGTCGTGTAGTAGGCGTTTTCTTGAACGTAACCTTCGGTAAGGTCACAGCCCCAAAATTTCATTCCGTAATTTCCAGTATTCAGTATCACATCTACCTGGATCTCGGAATTCTTTTTCAGGTATTCCGATAATTTTTTGAGAGTATCGGGGCCGGCGCCTTTGACCGCTAATCCGCCAAAATAGATCTCTAAACCGTCAAACGGGATCGGTTCGTCAAAAACTTTCCCGATTGCCATGACCAGTCTCCCCCAATTCGGATCTCCACCGTAAATGGCCGTTTTGATCAAAGGAGAATTCAAAATCGATTTTCCGATTTTTCGAGCTTGTTCGGCGGTCTTCGCTTTTTCGACTCGAACTTCGACTAGCTTTGTAGCGCCCTCGCCGTCCTTCGCAATTTCTTTAGTTAAATCGATACAGATTTCGAGTAACGCGTCCCTAAATTCTTCCGAATCCGGTTTTCCCGCAAGACCGTTACAAAGCAAGGCAACCGTATCGGAAGTGGATGTGTCGGAATCGATGGAAAGGCAATTAAAACTTCTATCTACGCAGTATTTTAGAATTTCATAAAGTTCTCCGTCGATTCGAACGTCGGTAAGAATGTAAGAGAGCATAGTGGCCATATTCGGCTCGATCATTCCTGCGCCCTTGGCCATTCCATAGATGGTAGCCTCCCCCTTGTCGGTTCTGATCGTTCGGACGGATACTTTTCTCCTAGTATCAGTCGTCATTATCGCTTCCGCGACCTCTTCCAGATTGCCCGGTTTTAGTAAAGATTTTGCTTTCGCACAAGCAGGTAGTATTATTTCCATCGGTAAGGGAACGCCTATGACTCCGGTAGAGGAGGGAAGAACGGATGTTTCCGGAATACCCAATGAGACCCCGATTTCCCGGCAGATTGCGCGAGAATTTGCAACGCCTACCGATCCGGTCGCCACGTTGGAATTTTTTGAATTGATGACTATCGCTTGGAGAATTCCCGACTTTATATGTTCGCGACCGACGATTACCGGCGCGCCGGGAAAATTATTCTTGGTGAATACTGCGGTTGATTTACAAGGAACTTCCGAGTAGATTACGCCGAAGTCCTTCGTTTTATCTTTAATGCCGATATTGGTTCCGAAAGAAAAAAAGCCTCTTGGATACGTCATTATCCGTCCTCAACTTCATGTTAGTGCGAGAATTTCAATCTTCCCTTCAGGTGATTTTTAGAAAAGCGGAATATGAGAAAAGACTCGGTTTTCGAGGCTTAAGAGTCTACTCGGTCGGAGTAAATGATCGGGATGGTCACCGAAAAAATCGTCCCGCCTTCCGGATTATCGAAGACTTTTACCGTTCCATGATGAAGTCGAACGATATGTTTTACGATCGAGAGACCTAATCCGGTTCCGCCTTCCTTGCGGGATCTATTCTTATCAACGCGGAAAAAGCGTTCGAAGATTCGTTCTTTATCTTCGTCCTTTATTCCGATTCCTTGATCCTTAACTTGGAAATTTACCAAGTCCGATCCTAATTTCGTTACTTTGAGTGTGATCGTTTTTCCGTCGGGAGAATAAGCAGATGCATTGGAGATTAAATTCAAAAGCATATGTTCCAAAAGGATCCAATCCGCCGAGACCGTTATCGGCTCGTTCATTTCCACCACGAATTTTTGTTCTTTAGGTGAAACGACTCCGTCGACGGTAAATGAGAGATTATCGACCAAAGATTTAAGCGTAAACTCTTCTCCTCTCGCAATCGCGGTTTGATTTTCAATTCGAGTGATCGTAAGCATGTCTTCGACGATTCGAACCATTCTATCTGTATTTCTGGATATAGCGTCTAGAAACTTTTTTTCATGACTGTCTTCTTGTAATTTTAAACGACCTAAAAGTGTTTCAGTATATCCCTTAATGGAAGTGATCGGTGTTTTTAATTCGTGCGACGCATTTTGAACGAATTGTTCCCGGATGATATGTGATTGCTTCTCCTCGGTAATGTTTCTGATGACTACTATGAACATCAGAACGTTCCCGTTCGTACGCAACGGATACATCTTAATCGCATAGAAATTCTGGCTTAAGTCTAGTTCCGTTTTAGGTTCCCCCTTACCGGAAAGATTCCTTTGGATAAAATCCAGCAGACGTTCGTCCTTGATCGCGTCGGCGATTTTGCGGGAAGCGGAATTTGGTTCGATCAAGGAATTCGGAATGCTTTTATTTTGAAACAGGATGGACCCTTCCAAATCTACGGAGAATACCCCCTCTTTCAAATTCTGAAGAACCGAATCGAACTTTTCCTTCTCGATCGTAAGATCCACGAATTGGTGCTTGAGGCGGCCCGACATCCGATTGATGGAAACCGCCAGGTCGGCTAATTCACGAATATCAGGTAGACTTAGTTCCGAGCCGAAATCACCCGCGTTAATTTCCCCCGTTTTTTTTTCGATTTGATTGAGCGTCTGAGTGACGCTTCGTGCAATCGAATAGGAGACGTAAAACGTTCCGAACATAGCGAGCAGGATGTAAAAGGAGAATAGAAGAATTTTAAGATCGGGATGAATGATATCCTCCAAGAAGAGGACGATTCCCGCGACCGACATTAGGATGATGAGTAGAAGCCAGTTACTTAAGAGAAGTTTCGAAAATAAGCTACGCCTCATTGAATCTGTAACCGATCCCGCGGATAGTTTCCAACCTCTCCTTCTCGTCACCGAGTTTATCTCTTAGGCGCTTGATATTCACGTCTACGGCGCGATCAGTTACGTAAATATCCTTTCCCCAAACTTTATCCAAGAGTTTATCTCTCGTGAATGCGACGCCCGTATTAGTCATGAATAGGTAGAGAATTTTATATTCTATTAAAGTTAGATCTATCTCGGTTCCGTCGATAAATACTTTATGCGCCTTAGGGTTTAAGAAGATTTTACCTACGCTGATATTTCCTTCGAATTCCTGTTCTTCTTCTCCTTCTCCGGAGCGGCGTAGAACCGAGCGGACCCTTGCCACTAATTCTCGAGTCGAGAAAGGTTTACGAACATAATCGTCCGCTCCCAATTCTAATCCCAGGACAGCGTCGGTTTCACCCGATTTAGCGGTCACCATGATGATCGGAAGAGCGTATTTTTCTTTTATCCGTTTGCAGAGATCCATTCCTCCGATTCCCGGAAGCATTAAATCCAAAACTACTAAGTCGGGTAGATTCTTTTCGATTCTGGGTAGAACCTCGAGTCCATTTTGACAAGTATCGACTTGATACCCGTTCTCTTCTAAATGGAATTTGATAAGGTCGGCAATATCCTCTTCGTCGTCCACTACGAGGATCTTTTGGCTGGGGCTGCCTGAAGCATTTTTCATAAATTCGCTGAAGCTCTTTTTCCTGCGCTTTTGGGGAACTTTACCCTGATCGTGGGGAGAGGGTCCTTGTACTTGGATCGGTTCCATATTTCTACAATGTCTGAAAACGGTTACAAAAAGTTTACGCTACGGTTACGATCCTCGGAAAAAGAATAGTATGACAATGGCACTTATGACAACCAGTAAACAATTCGGAGACCGATTGCGAATCGGATTCGGGCGATTGGCACATAGAATTAATAATAATCGGTAAATCGGGTTTTGAAAGCCGAAATTAGCGGTTTTTCAGAAGTTCGTTTAGTTCCTGAACTAACTTTCTTTGGCGATACAGCACATAGCCGACGAACCCTCCGAATAGGGCTAAACCGAGGATATAGACCCATATCAAGCCTTTGAGCCTGGATTGTTCCTCTTCGATCGCGCTGATGGTAGAAAGGTGATTCACCAGAAAATAGAACTGATCCGCCTGAGACCAATTTTTACGAGCTTCCTCTCGAATTTGCGAGATAAGAACGTCGGCTTCCTTCTTTTTTAGATCCCGGATTAGCGGGAAAACGGAATCCAAATCCTTCGATAGGAATTCTTTCGCAGTCAATGGACTCCGTTGTTCTTCCGCTGTGATAGGGAGGAACTGCAAAAGTAAGACTATGGCTGCCGCAATGGTAAGAACCTTTTTCATTCATCGAATCCTAACTTATTCTTCCATTCCTTGGTATAAGGGGTCCTGTTTTGGACAAGATAAATCCCGATTAAGATCGCGAAAAGGAGGAAGAGCAATCCGCTAGTCGCCAAAATTCCCTGGAGGACTCCCGCTTCGAGTAAGAAATTCCAGTCCAAAAAAAGGAGCACGGTTAGCGGGGAAAAAGCCAACAGAAGAGTAGTTATCAGAATCACTCGGATGTGCTTTATATGTATTAAATGCAACATCACCCTTTTTTTAAGTTCCGGGGGAACCGATGCTTGATCGGAGTTTAAAGTCGGAGGATCTACGAATAAATCCAGCCTCTCTTTGAGATCTGGAGGAATATTAATCTTTTCCGGTTTCATTTTCCTTTTTCAACCATTCACGGAGTATTTCCTTCCCTCGAAAAATATAACTCTTTAACGTATTCATTTTCAAGTTCAAATTTTCTGAAATGTCTTTATAGGACATATTCTCGAAGTAATGCAACGATATGGGTTTACGGTACAATTCAGGGAGTTTGTCGACGAGTGACCTGATTTTTTCCTTTGTCTCCTTTTCCAGCAGGTGCGATTCCTGTGCTGAGGACTTTTCGGAACTCAGTTCGGCCGAAACCTCTTCGAAAAGCGGCGCGTCTACTTCGGGGTGATCCTTACGGTATCGACGTATAATTTCGTTGCGTGCGATGGAAAAAATCCATGTGGAGAATTTGGCACGACCTTTGAAAGTGGATAACCCTTCGAACGTCTTAAGAAAGACGTCCTGGGTAAAATCTTCGGCTTCGGATTCGTTTCGGAATGCTTTACGAGCTTGGGAATAAACGAGGGATTCGTAGCGTAAAACGAGCTCTTCGAACGAGTCGTAATTGCCGGCCAAGACTTTCTGTATGCACGCCCAGTCCGCCGGATCGCAAAGAATAGGCTCCTCTTGCTTCATGAAAGAGTTCACTCACCTTACGCGGAAAGGCGGGATTGACCCGAAGTTTTCAAACTTTCGGCGACCATTTATAATAGCATAGTAATCCAAGGCCGGTCCCGAGCGGAACGAGGCCGCCGAGCATAGCGAGAGATTTTCCTAGTACGAGTATAAATGAAATCGATAAGGCAATTCCGACGAAGGTTAAAACTAGCCCTAGGAAAAAGGAATACAGTCGAAGATCGAAAGGCTCTTTCTTATAAAGCCCGGCTTTAATGATCGCCATTCTTTGGCGATACCACCAAAAGAATAAAAAGAAAAGTAGGACGCAACCGAAGATAATCCCGACGATCGGGATCGAGTACAGTACGATTTTATATTCCCCGCCGGATTGATGGCCGCTTTGTAAGGTGAGGAGAATTTGCTCCAGGCTTCTAAAAAGCGTTTCCTTTTCTTCCGGTGTCATCTGCTAAGAACTGGTTCCTGGCGAAGATTGGAAATTTCTTCCTTACGAAAGAATGGAATCTTTTTTTCGATTCCGGGACGGTCGGCGAGAGAAGCGTACCAATCTTCTTCCTTCCAACTTTCTTTTAGGTAGCTGGCGCGAATGGACGGATCGAATAAATACTTAAATTTGCTCATTGAGGTTCTCCTAATCATAGAATAGTATGACTGATTTTTATATTCTTTCGCTTTTAGAGAATCTTACGAATTCCCCGGTTTTAGTTATGTCGTATTAAATATCGACCTATTTAGGCTGGGTCTAAATACCAAAAACGATCTTCGAACTACATTTTTTACAGACGAATTGCTTAGAAGAAAAAATGGTCTTTATTGAAAAAAAAGAAATCGAGCGATTCGACCCCTAGTATCAAATATCAACCTTTTTGGGGATCTAGAAACGGAGCCGCCGACAAGTTCGGTTTACGTAGGATGGGTTCCCGCTCGAAGTCGGCGTGTTCCCTGAGAAAATCCACAAGAATCCGAGCGGTTGCACCCCAAAGAAGTCCTTCCTTCAAATCAAAATAGTAGACTTCCACTACGGGTCCTGCGGGATTCCTTTTTATTTTAATACTATAAAACGGTGCTTGGTAGAGTCTATTCAACTCCAATCGAATGATTTGTTCCACTTCTTCCGGATTATAAGAGAACTTAAAATTTCCTTTATAGAGAGAAAGGAAGGGGGTGATATGATATCCTGTGTTCGTGAACATTCCCTTGTAATTTCCGATTACTTCCAGCTGATCCGCAGGAACTCCCATCTCCTCCCGCCATTCGCGGAGCGCAGTTTCTAATAAGTTTTTATCTTCCGGGTCCTTCACCCCGCCCGGGAACGCAATTTGACCCGGATGGGCGATTAAATTAGGGTTTCTTTTTTGCAATAAAAATCCGTCTCCTTCCGAAGTTTGAAAGATCGGCATAATTACGGAAGAGGCCGCTATATCATCCGGAAGATTTTCTTCCCCCATCGGATTGAGAGTCAGGCGTCGTTTTAGTTCTTCTAGATCGAGTTTAATCAAATTTCTTTTTAATCGGCACTAAATTGGTCAATGTCGTTTCGTACGGTTTTGATTGAAGCGCATTTATTATGGAAGGTCCGTAATTTTGAACTTTCCACTCCGAAAAAATTCCTAATTCACGAAGTTCTTCAATTCCCTTGGGGTTTTTCTTCGCGATTTCCGCGATATTCTTATTAGACGGCATCAAATTGTGGCCCATCCTTCGAATCGACATTATGGTTTCTCTCCATTGTCTCAGTCGCTTAAACCGATCGGCATCTTCGCCGGCGAGATCCTCCGTTGCTCTCTTAAATAGGTCGTTTTTTTGAATCGGCGGTCCGCTGGGCGTATTGTAGATTTGAAGTAAATGATCCGCGTCTTTCTTTCCCACGAGTTCGATCAATTTATTCAAATCTCGGCGGAATTTTACCAATTCCAGCACCTTATCGTTATTCCAGACACGGAAAGGCGCCTTGTTGGCGCGTTTTGCTTTTTCGTCTCTAAAAACCATCGTATCGTATAGAGCACGACGTTCGTCCGAGCTTAGATCCAAAACATTAGGAAATTTTTCGAGCGTAATGGAAAAACCTTCGAAGGGTTCAGGCTCTTCTTCCGCGAGTTTCTGAAATTCGGATAACGCTTCCTCTAACAATTTCCGTTTTGCGAGTTCTTCCCGCATTTTTTCCCAAATCGATTCCAGGTAAACCGTGTCTAGGGCGGCGTACTGAAGTTGGCTTTTATCCAGCGGACGTTTTTCCCAGTTGGATTTTTGCTCTTTCTTGGATAATTTTACTTTGTGATAATGTTCCACTAAATACAGCAAAGAGTTCTGTTCTAGGTCTAATAAACGAGAGCTGAACATCGTATCAGCGATGTTTACGAATTTGAACGAGAAATCCCGTTTAAGTGCCTTGATATCGTCGGATGCAGAGTGGAATATCTTTAAAATTGCAGGATTTTCGAATAAGGGTCCTAACCCGGATACGTCGGCAAGACGGATAGGATCGAAGATATAATTCTTCCCTTTAGATGAAATTTGAATTAAACAAACTTTTGAATAGTAAGTATAATAGCCCGAGGATTCCGTATCTATCGAAATACAATCCGACTGGGCTAGAGTGATTAAAGCCAATTGAAGACTTCGGATATTATCGACTACGATATAATCGGATTGTATTTGCATCTAAACCGCGACCTGGGAGACTAGCGTCGGAAGGGGGACCATGAGCTCGATTCCCAATAAGTCCAATCTACGGACCCTAGTCCGGGAAGACAAACCAAAAGAAGAATGCGCTATTTTCGGGATTTTTAATTCCCCTGAAGCTGCAAACTTCACTTACCTCGGTCTTTATTCTATGCAGCATAGAGGCCAAGAATCCAGCGGAATCGTTTCCTCGGACGGAGAACATCTATACCGTTATGCAGGAATGGGTTTAGTCGCGAATATTTTTACCGAAGGTAAAATCCGAGAACTTGTGGGTTATTCCGCGATCGGTCATAATCGCTATTCCACTACCGGCGCTAGTTTTCTTAGAAATGCGCAACCGCTTCGAGTCGAATCGCATCTCGGGCCTATCTCTCTCGCTCATAACGGAAATCTAGTCAATTCCTGGGAAGTCAGATCTCAACTTGAAAAAGACGGATCGATTTTTCAGACGACTATCGATTCGGAAGTCATCGTTCATTTGATGGCAAGATCCGGCGAAACCGATCTTCTATCGGCTCTCTCCTCTGCGCTCAAGAAAGTTCGCGGAGCTTATTCTTTAGTCGTGCTTACTAAGACTCAACTTATCGCAGTGAGGGATCCGAACGGTTTCAGGCCTTTGGTTATGGGAAGACGCGATGACGGATCGTATGTTTTTGCATCTGAAACTTGTGCATTCGATATCACCGATACCACTTATGAAAGAGACGTTGAACCCGGAGAGATGATCGTCGTGGATAGAACCGGAGCTCGTTCATTCTATCCTTTCCCGCAGGCAAAGCCGGCCTTATGCATTTTCGAATACATCTACTTCGCTCGTCCCGATTCCAATATTTTCGGGGAGTCGGTTTACAAAGTTCGGAAAGCGTTAGGGAATCAACTCGCTCAAGAGCTTCCGGTTGAAGCCGATGTCGTAATTCCGGTTCCGGACTCTGCCAATATCGCCGCGCTGGGATATGCCGAAGCCTCCGGTATTCCTTTCCAATCCGGCCTAATTCGATCCCATTACGTAGGCAGAACCTTCATCGAACCGGACCAGAAAATTCGAGATTTTGGCGCCAAGATCAAGTACAATGTGGTTAAGAACGTAGTGGATGGAAAACGGGTCGTGATCGTGGATGATTCCATCATGAGAGGCACGACCAGCCGTAAGATCATCAAAATGCTACGCAATGCGGGAGCCACCGAAATACATTTGAGAGTTTCCGCTCCCCCGACGATCTCTCCCTGTTATTATGGGATCGATATCCCGACACATAAGGAATTAATCGCAGCGACGCACACGATCGAGGAAATCCGAAAGTATTTAAGAGTCGATTCTATCGCGTATCTTTCGGTCGAATCGATGCATAAGGCGGTTCGAGATCATAAAGGCGGCGGATTTTGTAATGCCTGTTTTACGGCAGAATACCCTGTCGATTTTCAAAGCGATATGGGAAACCAGAAAAGTCTTTTTAGAGAATACGAAGTGGAAGAAAGAGTTTAACGACGGGAAAAGCCTCGCCGAAAATCACCCTCCCGTTTAATATACGAACTCAAAAGATCCTTTTCGGAAAAACTGAGATGCCCGTTTTCCTGAAGCATGGAAAGAATTTCTAGAGCTGCGTCCTGATCCAAGGAATGCAGGTAATCTAAAACCGCCTGATGGGCGTTTTTATTTTCTTTATCCTGGAGAAGTCTAAGAACGGAGTCACCCGCGTTTACCAGCACCTTCTTTCGATCAACCAAGGCCTCCATCGTCGATAATACCAGAGAAATCTCCGGATCGTCCGCAAATATTTTCAATAGAAGCGGATAGATATCGGGAACTTGAATCGGAAATTCGTAGATTCCTTCTTCTAAACCTGCGAAAAGCCGCTTTTCTTCCAAATCGGTTAATCCAGTCTTTTCCTTTAAAGTCAGCAAAAAGTCGGCGGGTAATAAATGAAGAAATTGAGCGGCAAATTGGGAATCGTTTTTCTCTCGAACGCAATAAACGATAAAGTCGGATACGCGATCGACGGGTAAGCTTTTCCAATACTGTACCATTTTGGAATCTAGGAAGTTTACGATGGCCTTAGCGGCTCTTCTTTCCGTCCGTAGGTCCAAAAATAATTTAAATTCCTCCTTTACGATTCTATAAAGTAACACATTGCTCATTTCAAAAACGGTGGCCTGCACCTGCTCGGGAGAGGAAATCATTAAAAAATATCCTACTAGCTCGAATCCGATTTCCGATTCCGAAGAGAATCTTTCCAGTATTTCGGACGGGGATTGATGGAAGGCGGAGGCTCCCACGGTCAGTGAATTTTTTCCTTCCAAAAACTGTTCGAGCTTTTCATGAGCTAAGCATCCCGCTTCGGAATGATGAACGGCGGAGATATTCTTTCGAAGATTTGTTCGACAATTAACCGGGCAGGGTTTCGATATGAGAATTCCGACTTCGCACGAACGTTCCGTTGTTTCTGTAGTTCTCATGATCACTATAATCTAAACTATCCGACGAATTTCGATTTCAATATTTATGTTATTAAAAATACGATATTCATCGATTTGAAAACATCTTTCTTACGGTATTAAATCTCCGCAATCCCTCATTTCGGGGGCATACGGATTTCGAATCTTTTTACCGGAAGCGACCCAAGTCTTTTTAACCATCGGACAATAAAAGCGGTTTCTTCCGTAATCAAGACCTCTTGCCTTCATGGTAGTCGCAAGGATTTCGCTAAAACTAGAGTAGGCGAGGAAAGAACCTTCTAGATCCGAGGTCTTAGGATCCGTTAAAGCTTTTTTCATTTCGATTGCGGATTCTGCAAGACCACCGTTCGCGCTAATCAAAGCGTCCAAGGCTTTTTCCAATTCCTTGACGTTAGGGGCTTGATTTTCCGATTTTAGAAGGCCGTCAACGACCGCTTCGTTCCTCTCGATGAGCGCTTCGAACAAAGGCTTTTCCGTCTCTAGGATCGGTTTTACTTCCTTCTTACCGCAGGTAACGGTTAGAGTAATCAGACAAAATACCGGAGCAAAACTGAATTTCATAAATGACCTCGGATATAAGCTATGATTCGGTTTTTTGCCCTCGAGTAGAAAAAACAAATCTTTATTCCTCTAATTGGTTGGAATTCCGAACAAAAAGAGAAGGGAAAAAAAAGATTCTTTCCTTAAGATATATTAGAAAGTAGGGAGAATCGGATGTTCCTAATAAACGGGAATTTTTTCGATTTTGAAACATGTATTATAAAAAGCACGTCTTCGTTTGTGACAATTTTCGGGAGGAAGGCGAACGTCCTTCCTGCGGTCGAGCCGGGTCGGCTTTACTAATCGCTCATATGAAAAAAAGACTAAAAGAATTAGGTTTAAAGGATCGAATTCGAATTCAACGAGCGGGATGTTTGGATCGTTGCGAACTCGGTCCTGTTCAGGTCAGTTATCCAGAAGGTATTTGGTTCTCAATTAAGACGGAAGCCGATGCCGAAGCATTCATAAAGAATTATATAGTGAGCGAAAATTTGGATTCCATCGCCAACCTTCTTTTAACGGAAGAAAATTAATAAAGGAAAGAAATATGTCTAAGAAATCGGAAGTACCGAAAACGTACTTGGCCTACGAGCTGCAAGAGTATACGGATCAACCCGGCAGAGCTAAAATCGTAGAAAAGGAAGTAAAGCCTCTAAAGAAGGGCGATGTTTTGATTAAGATTCACTCCGGCTCCATTAATCCGTCCGACCTTATGTTCATGCGGGGTCTGTACGGTATTAAAAAGAAACTTCCTGTCGTTCCCGGTTTTGAAGGAAGCGGGATCGTCGTTGCTAGCGGCGGAGGTTGGAGAGCCGACTCTTTAATCGGAAAAGCGGTCGCATGTACTGCCCCCGGTAAAGGCGACGGAACCTATGCCGAATATATGGTTACCGACGGCTTCTCCTGCATTCCCTTGAATAAGGATACGACTCTGGAACAAGGCGCTTGTCTGTTCGTGAATCCGATTACCGCACTTGCTCTTACGGAACAAATCGTTCGAGAAAAAAATAAGGCATTTGTTCAAACCGCCGCGGCATCCGCATTAGGAAGGATGGTTCTTAGGCTTTCCATCAAAAAAGGAATTCCGGGAATACATATCGTTCGAAGAAAAGAGCAGATGGAACTTTTGAAATCGCTGGGTGCGGAACATATTCTCGATTCTTCTTCATCCAATTTTGAACGGGAACTTAGGGTTCTTTCGGGGAAATTAGGAGCTACGATCCTGCTGGATGCCGTCGCCGGCGAATTGACCGGAAAGGTATTAGCGGCAATGCCTTACGGGAGTAAATGCGTCGTTTATGGAGCTCTTTCGGAAGAACCTATTTCGTTTCATGCCGGATTAGGAATATTTCAAGATAAGAAAATTGAAGGATTCTGGCTATCTTCTTGGTTGCCTGCTCAGAGCCTTTGGAGACTCTGGAAAATTACTTCGGAGGTCCGATCTTTGTTAGGGAAAGAATTCCATACGGATATCGCATCCAGAATTCCCCTAAAGGATGCGGATAAAGCGATCGAAGAGTATGCTCAAAATATGACGCGAGGAAAGGTACTAATCCAAAACGGATGGAATCCTTAAGAAGAGAGAATCTAGTAAAGTCCATCGCTCCGATATCTTTTACGATTGTCGGAGTCGTACTTTGCCTATCGCTGCTCGGGCTTTCTTGTCTCGAGCTTCGACAGAACGTTAAAAAATTAGAATCCTGTAAATTCCGGGTCGTTGACGTTAAGGCGGAAAAAGTGGAATTCATATCGTTTCCACCGGTTCCGAAGATTTCCTTGTTGGCGACTCTGGAGATAGAAAATCCGAACGATTCGGAAGTTACTTTGTATCGTTTCGATTTATCGGTGACCGCTCTCGACCAAAACGGGGAGGAAGTCGAGTTAGCAAGAGTCGGTTCCAATGAAGAGACGGTGGTTGCGCCTTTTTCAAAGAAAAATATAGGCCTGAGTATCGAAACTAGGTTTGAAAAAAGAATGAATCAAAACCTACTCTTGATTGCCGCCGTTCTGGCCCGAGATATTCTTTCCGGAAAAGACCCGAATATGAGAATAAAAGGAACCGTAAAATACAAATCTATTTTTGGGGAAGTGGATTTACCTGTGGATGAAAAAGTAAAATTACAACCCAAAAACAAGAGTTAGTCCGCTTGAGTCAGAAATCTTTCGCGTTACTCCTACTATATTTAACGATCGCCGCCTGCGCGAAGCCCGACGACGATTTCTATTCCTTCGAAGAATCAGCTTCAAAATTGCTGTTGGCTTACGGTACGAAAGATAGGCAATGCGGATCGAGTCGCGGGATAACGCATCTTGTCCCCGGTCGTTCCAGAAAAAAGGACGTGGACAATTGCATTCTTTCCGTGGCTGCGGAACAATGTAGTTTTTGGATCGAAGCGGGAGATCCGGTACCTTTTACTTGTAAGGCGATCGAATATCGTCTTAAATAGACGTAATGGGCTGGTTTTCTCGCCATTTTGAATTCCTAATTTCGGGAGCAATTGTTCTCTCCGGAATCTTCTATCTTTATATTTTATTGACTCGAGGGCGAAGGCCCGCGAACAAATCGCTCGTTCAATATAATATCGATCCGGACGGATACAAAGGTCCGGATTCGGACGCAAAGCCTAAGAAAAAAGAACCGAAAGTAAACGTGCTCGAAGTCTTTGATTATAACGGAATTAAGATAATGCACGAGAACGGTCTTTATACGGTAAATCACGCCGGCGAGATTCAGGTCTACGGTTCTTGGGCGGAGCTTCCTTCCAGATACCAAGCCATGGTTAAAGAAATGGATAAGTCCGCTCTTGGCCAGAAAAAGCAGGGAAATTATTATATGGAAGTCCTGAACGGGACGTACTACGTGATTTTTCCCGACGGTAAGAAACATAAGTACGCTAAGTTCGAGGACATTCCCGAAAAGATTCGTAAAGCTTTAGGATACTGATCGTGATAGATAAGAAAAGATTTCCGTAAAAATAGGAAAAAAATTTCTTCCCCACGATTCCTCGTTCGTATAAAAAGATTCATCCGAGATGAATTTTGCAAGAACTCAGCTAATACTCGTTCTATCGATTCTTAGTTTATCAAACTGCAATTTCTTATGGGATTCCAGATTAGACCCGGCGAATGCAAGAATTCCTTCGGACGGAAAGACGGTCGCAGTGCTTAAAATTTTGAATCCGTTACTTGGAACCGCAGATTCCTTCGATATAAGCACGCAAGCCGACTGGCCGGTTACGATTTCCTCCCGAGAAGTGACCGATTCCGCAGAGATTCTCAGGATTCGGTCCGGAACCGTTCCCGCGAAATTTCAAATTCGTACAATTCTCGGGAAATCGGTCGATATAGAACTCTTCGGTTTGGAAGGCGATTGGGACGAGGACGGATTTCCGGATTCCGCCGAACTTAAATCGGAAACGGATCGACAAGCGTTTCGCGATTGGTTTACGAGGATCGCGCTCTCGCAATATCTAAAGCCGAATCCGAACTGGAATAATGCGGAACGGGATTGCAGCGGTCTCGTCAGGTTCGCTTATAAAGAAGCGTTAAAAGAACACGATCTTAATTGGCAGAAGACGGTCGGGATCCAACTAGATAAAAATTTACCGGACATTCGCGAATTTCATTATCCTTCTATTCCGATCATCGGATCAAAGATATTCAGAACGGGGGACGGAAAGTTCAGCGCCTTTTCCGATGCCGAGAGTTTGGAGAAGTTTCATACTAGTTTTGTGTCTAGGGAGATTTCTCAAGGAATGCCGGCCGATATTCTATTCTTTCGACAAGATACCGGAATTCGCACGAATTTTCATTCCATGATTTTGATCGACGGCGACAAGGAAAATCCGCTTCTACTTTATCATACAGGGTCGGATAGAGGAATTAAATTAATTCGGGCAGTTGAATTAAGTAAAAGTGATACGTTTTTTCCCGGATCAAAGAATCGGTCGTTTTTAGGCGTGTATCGATTCCGCATTTTAGAATAAGGTGAGTAGAATGAAACGGTTTAAATATTTTCTTCCTGCGTTTGCAATCATTGCGTCGGTAGCGGGTTATTTTATCTTACGCTCTCCGGTACTGGGAAATCCGCTGTTTTATCTAGGAACGGATCGCAGTTTCGGCGCCGACGAAACTGCCTACGTAAATCTGGAAGGAAACGGACGTAATAATTATGAATTTAGAGTGTATAGGATCGCGGATCCGAAGAAATTTTTGACGAAGAAAGTTAAGGAGAGATTGGTCCAAGAAGATAACGAGAATGCCTTCGGGAATCCTCTCGCGTTATTTTCCCGCACTCTCCGGAAATTTCAGAATGAATTTCGAAGCGTAGCCAGACGCGAATTTAATTCGAATACCCGTTCGGAACTGAAAAAAATAATCGGTGTAGATTACGAGACCGCTCACGAACAAAATCCGATAGCGATTCCCGCGATCTTAGCCGATCAGGAACTAATTTCGACATTCTCCGTCCCTACCGTTCTTTCGTCTTGGGCTTATAGAAGAATTCCTGTTCCAGTCCGTGATAACGGCGTCTATCTTGTGGAAGGAGTCTCCGGTTCTAATCTTGCCTACACGATTCTTATAAAGTCCGGAATTAATTTTTTGGTTAAGCAATCGGATTCGGAAACCTTACTATTTGTCGGACGTACGGACACGGGCGAACCGATTCCGGGCGCGGATCTGACTCTTTTTAGTTTGGAAACGGGAGCTCCTTATCAAACGGCTAAAACCGATTCCGACGGGATTTACTTTTATAAAGGCAAAAGTCCTGTCAAGAGTCTTGTCCTTGCTTACAAGAACGGAGAATTTGCGGTTTCGGACCCTGAATTTTATTCTAGTTCCTTTTATGGGGAAGGTGGGGTTAGAGCCTTCCTGTACACGGATCGACCCGTATATAGACCCGGCGATAAGGTTTCTTTCAAAGGAATCCTAAGAAATTTTAGCTCTGATCAATACCGGACTTTGTCCGGGACCGGAACAGTTTCGGTTAGAACGGGGAATGGTGATGCTCCTATTCCCGTTATTCCTGTTTCGATTTCGGCGGATTCGGGAACTTTTTCGGGAGAATTTCAGCTTCCCGAATCGGAGAATGTTTTATTAGGCAATTATTCTTTAATCTTACGATTTAAAGATAGATCATTCCAGACGGAATTTTCCGTAGAGGCTTATAAAAAACCGACCTTCCTCGTAACTGTCTCCGTTCCGAAATCCAATTATCTTCAAAAGGAGGAGATCGTAGCAAACGTTAAGGCTCGGTATTATTACGGGCAGGCCTTAACGGGAAAAGAAGTTTCGTACCGCGTATTTCGTCGTCCTAAGTTCGATTATTCTCCGGTAGGAAAATTAAATTTCGACGCGTCTGCGGATTACTTGGAGCAGGCGGGTCAAAGCGATCGCCAAGAACTGGTCGCGAATGGAAAAGGAAAACTAGATTCTCAGGGCAGCTATCAGATAGCATTTAAACCGCGTAAAATCGAAAACGATTTTACGTATTCGATTGTCGCTTCGGTTCAATCGGAGGATATGACTTTGGACGGAGCGACATCCTTTTCCGTCAATCGAAGCGCATTCTTTCTGCGCATAGGGAAGGATAACTCGGTGTACGAACCGGGTAAAGAATCCAAATTACTAGTCAGTTTGATTCCGTTTGATAGATCACTCGGAGACGAAAATAAAAAATCGATAGTGGGCGGTAAGAAAATAGAGCTTACCCTTTACAATCGGGAGATACGCTTCTCTTCCGAAGGCGGTCGTACGAAAATTTCCAAGCGATCCGTAACGACGTCCCAATTAGGAATCGCGGAAGCGTCATTTATAATTCCCCAAAGAGGGCAATACATCGTTAGCGCGGAAAGTACGGATGCGGACGGGAATATTACAAAATCGGAAACTTTCTTTTGGGCTTCCTCCGTTTCGGATTCGATAGAAATTCCGTTCAAGGATATAACCTTAAAGCCTGGAAAGGATCTTTATTCGACGGGAGAAACAGCGGAAATTCTCGTGCTGTCACCGATCTCGAACGGCCATGTAGTTTTAACCGTCGAAGGCAATCGGATTTTCAAAAAAGATGTGATCCGAATGAAAGGAAATGCCTTAAAGTATTCGGTGAAAATAACTTCGGATATGAGTCCGAACTTTACGTTGTCCGCAGTCCAATTTTCCGGAAACGAAGTTTATAAAAGTCAGGTCAGGGTCGCAGCACCTCCCGAGGAGAAATTTCTAAAAGTCGACCTTTCCACGGGAAGCAAGGTTTATCGCCCGGGAGATAAGGCTGAAATTCGAATAAAAACGACCGGCTTAGGTGGTAGAGGAGTTCCCGCCGAACTTTCTATCGCCGTAGTGGACGAGGCGATTTATCAGATCAAAGAGGAAAAAACGCCTAATATAGGAACATTCTTTTATCATCCGAGACGGAATAACGTTCAAACTTCCCTAGCTTCGGCTTATAAATTTTTCGGATACTCCGAGAGTAAGAGGCTTAAGTTGGCGCTCGCAAAGAAAGGGGAATCCGGATATTCCTCCATAAAAAACGAAGAACAAACGAGGGATAAATTTAAAGATACGGGTTTCTGGAACGCGAAAGTCCGAACTTCGTCCGATGGTACGGCGATCGTAACGTTTACTCTTCCGGATAACTTGACTTCATGGCGGATCACTGCGATCGCAGTCACTCCCGATACGAAAGTAGGTAGAGGTCAAACCGGCTTTGTTACCCGAAAAGACCTAATGCTTTTGAGCGGGATGCCACGCTATATTTTGAAAGGAGAAACTCAAAAAGTCTCCGCGACTGTCTCGAACCAATCCGGTCGAAAACTTCCGATTAAGGTCTCGGTGAAAACCGAGGGAGCGAAAATCGTAGGATCTGCGGAAACCGACATTACTCTCGAGCCGGGCCAAAATCGATCCGTCCAATTTCAGCTTCAGGCATTACAAGATCCTAAAATCAAATCCGCAAAAATCATTCTGACAGCCGCAGGCGGCGGATTTTCGGATTCCCTACGATCCGAGATTCAACTAAAAACATGGGGTTTGCAGAGAGTCGTTTCGGATTCTCTTGGAATGTCGGAGGGAGACGGTACGGGTCTGTTGAAAGTAGAAGCTCCGAAGGAATTGGCCGATCCGAGATTGGAAGTTCGAGTCAGCCCAGCGGTTTTACCTGCTTTACGACAATCTCTGGAATACTTAGCCGATTATCCATACGGATGCGTGGAACAAACGATGAGTCGTTTTTACCCCTTATTATCGGTTCAGAAAGCCGGATTTATCAATGAACGATTGCGTAGAGAATTACCTAAAATGCTGGAAGCTGGCCTAAAGAGAGTGGGCGAGCTTCAGAGAACCGACGGAGGATTCGGTTGGTTTGAGGGAATGGAAGAAAGCGATATTCGAATGTCCGCCTACGTTTATCGCGGTTTAGCAATTAGTCAAAAGAACGGGGCTAAAATTCAAACGAGCATTCTTTATAGGGCCAAAAAATTTCTATATTCTTCGTTGGATAGCGGTTCTTTGAATTCGAATGTAAAGGCCTATGTTATCGCCGCTCTTAGCGAAGCGGAGAATCCGGAAGATTCGATTGTGGACGGACTCTTAAAATCCGCCGCTCAACTGAATACTTACGGAAAAGCGAATCTAGCATTAATTTTAGCTAATAAAGATAGAAAGGAGGCGGCATTTAATTGGTATAAAAAAGCCGTGGAGGAAAGCGGATTTGCCAAGAAGCCTTTCGTGAAATTCGCATCCTATGGACGTGAGCCGAATTGGGAATCGGACAGAATCGAAACGATTGCAACACTTTTGAGGGTTGGACTCCTACTAGGGGAATCTTCCGAATCGACCGCAAACCTAGCGTCCTCCCTTTTATCCAATCGAGTCGATCTTGCTTGGAATAATTCTAGAGATACGTCCGCAGCCGTTTTGGCTCTTTCCGAATTTATGGCTTCCATTCGGGATTCCGAATCTCCTGCGACATTGGAAATTATTATGAATGGAGCCCTTTTGAAAACCGTTAGCGTTTCCGCAAAAGCGGATGCGACCGAAGCGTTCCGAATTTCGATACCTCCCGAGCTTGTTCGTTCGGGGGAAAATAGAATCGAAATAAGAAAGAAAGACGGGCCGGTTCTATATGCGACCGCCTCCTTGTATTTTACGGATCGATCTAAGAAGATCTCCTCTTATTCGAATGGGATTAAAGTAAAGCGGAGCTATCTGAAAGTTACACCCGATTTAAACGGGAAGGGAATCTCTGTTTCGGAAACGAGAAATTTTCAACAGGGCGATCTAGTTTTAGTGGAGTTAAGGGTGGAGAAGGAAGGAAATTCGGATTCGTATTTTTTGGCGGAAGATGCCCTTCTACCGGGATTTTCTTTTTTGCAGAGGGACGCCGAATATTTTTCGGGAGATAGAAAAATAGAATACCAGGGCAGGCAAATTTACGACGATAGGGCCGTTTTTTTCGTGTCCGGTCCTAAAAGGGAATTCACTATTCGATATTTTCTTAGAGCCGAAGTCGAAGGAAAATACAAGACCATCCCCGCTAAAGCATCTTTACTATATTATCCTGAAGTAATGGGAGCGACTTCCGACGATGAAATTACCGTTCGTTAATATGATTATTGTTCCCATTCTTTTGCTTGTCTGCGTTCATTTTCTGTCCGCGCAATCGGTAAATATAGAATCTCCAAGCGGAGGTTTTACGACCGAACGGATCCAAAAAATTTCCGGGGCGGTCACCGGGACTTCCGCCGAAAGAGCGACAGTGGTATTGAACGGAATTCCTCAAACGATTCGTTTAACCGGCGGACGATTTTCTTTAAATGCCGTCGTTGCCCCGGGAAATAATCTAGTCGAAGTAAAGGTCGGTAAAGCTTCGGATAAGGTGTCCTTCTTTGCCAAAGTGCCGTCCCGGGATATCAAAGTCGTTTTGACTTGGGATACGCAAACCGATGTGGATTTGTGGGTCATCGATCCGATCGGAGAGAAATGCTTTTTTTCCCATCCTTCCACAAAATCCGGCGGTAATTTAGATGTGGATGTAGTGGACGGTTTTGGTCCGGAAACGTTTACGATGTCCAAGGCCCTACCCGGAAATTACTCGGTTCAAGTGCAATATTACGCGGCTTACGATAAACCTGTCACAAGAGTCAACGTCTATGTGGTTCTCTACGAAGGAAAGCCGAATGAAAAACGATTGCAATACCAGTTCGTCATGACTCGTTCTCAGCAGGTCTATCATCTTGCCAATTTTGAGATCGAGCCGGAGCCGTAAATTGTCCAATTTAGTTCCTTATATCAAACGAAAGATCATGCAAATCAGAACGGTTCTTTGGATCGCGCTCGTCATCTTTCCGGGGAAGGATTTTTTCGCTTCGGCACAGTCTGCACCGCCGTCTCCTTTTCGTTTCTTGAATGAGGATATTCGCAAATTCGAATCCTCTTACGGTACGGTATCCGTTTTGATCGCCGAAATGGAAACGGGTAGGCAGATCTATTTCTACAGACCGGAAATCGCAATCGAACAAAGGTTTCCACCGGGCTCTTTGATTAAAACTTTTTCCGCGCTCATTTTATTAAAATATAAAGAACATTTTTCCTTTTCTCCTCAACGGAAGATTTCTTGCAACGGTCGTTTTTATCCCACCGGGATTTTTGCTCCGAGCAAATTCGATCTGAGAACATTAAATTTACCTAAAGATCCTTCCGGAAAGGAATACGTAAAATGTTCGATCGCTAACGGCCACGGGGAAGTCGATCTTGAAAAGGGATTGGCACAATCCTGTAACGTCTACTTCCTCACACATGCGGCTAAGGATCCGGATTTTCTCTATTCTAAACTTCAAGAAGATTGGGGTTTAGCCGAGTCCGCGAAAGCAAGGTTGGAACCGTTCCTAGAGCCGCCGGGTAAACTAGAATCGAATCCGAGTCCGTTACGAAAAATTCTGACCTCTATCGGCGAAGGAGGAATTGCAATCTCTCCTCTTAAGGCCGGTCAGCTGTATTCGGCCGTATGGTCCAAAGGTCCTATCTTATCCCCGTTTTCGAAAAAAGGGCAACCCATCGTTAAAGTCATGGATAATCGATTCGCAACTAGAGATTTACGCTTAATCGGAACCTTACTTTCAACTGTTCCCGAATCGGGAACACTAAAAGGCCTGAAAGCGGAAGGGGAATCCGATTTGGAAATTATGGGAGCGAAGACGGGCACGGGAACGAAGTCCGCTCGTAAATTCGAGACCCACGGCTGGATCACTTTGGCATTTAAATGGAAAAAGAAAGCGTACGTTCTCACGGCCTTTGTGGAAAAAGGTTCGGGTGGAAAGCAGGCTAAGATTCTAGTGCAAGATCTGTTGAATAAAATCGGAAGGAAAGAAATAAATCCGACTGAACGAAATGAAACCTTTCGGAGGAAAATATGAAGGGACTTCTGAGCAAATACGCTACGATTATTCGAAATTTATTTCAAAAATTTTCTTCCAAAGAAGGGTCTCCCCCTTTTTGGAAGCGAAAAATTTTCCGCGATCCTTTTGTAGGAATTCCTAGCGCGATCGGCATTTGCCTGATGATATTGGGTATATATATGACGATCAAGGGTAGACATTCTATCGATTCCTCAATCAATGATCCTGCATTCCTGATCTCAAAGGATGCAGATTTGATCCTGGAAATTTTTCGACCGGAAACGTTTATAGAGGAGATTGCCCGAACAAGTTTAGGAAAGCGATTGTCCGAAGATGGAACGTTTCAAAAAATATTAACGCTCCCCGAACTTAGAAAAATAAGTTCCGTGCTTTATCTACTGGAAGCTAAAACGGGAGCGTTAACCGAACCTTCACGACTGGCCGCTCTTTTTGACGGCCCTTTGGCGGTTGCATTCTTCTCAAAATCGAATTGGTTATTAGTGGGAAAGGCCAGCCTGAAATCCAAATTAGGAGTCAGTCTACTCACTGCGTTTAAAGGGGAGAAGATCGTTTCTTCCGAGAAACCACCCGCCAAGGAAGAAATAAAAACGAACGAAATACAAGAAGAGGAATCCTCTTACGGTTACGCTGGCGGAAGTCAAGTCACGCATTCCGCCGATGATTTTGTGGATCAGTTCCCTGCCGGTTCGGAAGCATTCGGAAATATTGAAGCGTTCCGATATGAGTTCGGAAAGGAGAAAGTTTACGTCGCGATTTTGGGCGACTTTATTATGCTCACAAATTCGGAGGATGTACTCGATGAATCCTTGAGCCTGGCCGGTTCCGTAAAAAACTCTTCTATCGTCAACGCCAAAGGCTTTCTTTCCTTACGAGGAGAGTTGGGTAATACGGAAAACAAAGTTCTACTTTACCTTGGTCCGAATTCTTTGCTTGCACCCTTGACTCGCCCTTTCTTTGAAGATTCCGGTGCGGGTTTACTACTGGGGTGGAAAGATGGGCAAAATTTAACGGGAACCGTATATCGTATCGGCGGTAATCAATCGGCTTCCAAAGCTCGAAAAACCGCGAGCCTCAGTTTGGGAAAAATTCTTCCAAAAGATGCGAATTTCGTAATATATTCCGATGAACTAAAATCATCGGATCTATGGTCGTCCCTAGTATCGCTCGACGGCGAATGGAAGGACTTCGGTAAGGCTTGGGAATTATTGGCGAAGAAAGCGGACATACAAGCCGCCGAGTTTTTCGGGGATTCTCCGGGTTTCGCGATAAGCTTTAACGGCTTTGAGAGTCATAAGGGAATGATTTATCCTAGATTCGGAATCGCGCTGCCTGGGACAACGAAAGACGATCGCCTTTTAAGGGCTTTCTTTAAGGTTGGAACTCTTGCAAAATCAAATTTTCAAGAAATACCTTTGGAATCGTACTCTATTAAGAACGGTGGATTTTATAATCCGACCACCGTTAAGCTGGAAAATTGGACATTCTTAGCTTCCGATCGCAGAAGTGTAGAAGAAGTGATTTCTTCGTCAAAGGGTAATCGGCCTAACCAAGCGGACTTACTTTCCGTTGCCGAAGCCGAAGAGTTGAAAGAATATCCGCATCATCTAATAATAAACGTCCCGGCTATTCTTACGGATTTACGCTCCTTCTACGTATACGGTTCCGAAGATGCTTCGGAATATTCGATTAAGACTATTGATAGGGATATTCAGCCGTTTCTGGACAAGTTTTCCGGATTCGATAGGTTGATTTTTTCTTTTGGACGTGGATCGGAGGAAGGTTCCTGGGGAAAAATGAAGGTGTTAGATCGATAGATTGAAGCGGTTAAACGAAATCTTACGGAGAATATTCTTTCCAGTCCATTAGGAATAGTGCATATAATTTTTTCCATTTTTCCGCGGGGACTTCGATTTCCAGCAGTTCTCGGAAGCCCTTTTCGGTTTCCTTTTTTAATAGCCAGGTGCCCCATCGACGCGCTTTTTGATAAGCGACTTTTCTTTCCTTTACCGAGCCTTTTGTTAAGGATCTATTCAGTTCTTTTTGAAATGTTATCCATCTTTCGGGAAAGACTAGATCCGACGAGCCCGATTGCTCCGTATTTGTCGGGTAAATCGATTCACAATAAGATTCTTCCAACCAATGGAAATCGATCTTATCACGGACGGGCAATAAAAGATGGCAAATCTCATGTCGAATCGTCTTTTCTAAAATTCCCCGGTGGTCCAATCGATCGGGCCTCTGAAAGTAGAGTGTGAGTCGATTTTGCGAACAGAAACCGGCAGAATATCTCGGCTGTCCCGAATACGCCTGAAAAATTGCAGGAGTATCTGCGATAAAAATAGACGCATCTTTCGGTCTTCGAACGTTTAAGCGATCCACTTCTCTGCGAAGAATTTCCGAGAATAGTTCCGAAAATTTCAGCAAGACTTTTCTTGCTGAAATGCCGTCGATCGAATCGCTGTCGGGTAAATAGACGTAAGTAAACTCTTCGCTTCTTATTCGGATCGGCTCGGTCAAAATCGGGTAGGAACAGACTAACAAAGTCGATAACAGGATCGCTGATCGAAATCCGCTGTAACTCAAGGAAGGATCTCCATTATCGCCCCTGGATAATAAAAGTTAAGTATTTCACGAGATGAGGCTCCTTTCATGGCCATTTCCCTCGCTCCGTACTGGCAGAGCCCTAGGCCGTGACCCAATCCTTTTCCGCGAAATAAAAACCCGTTCAAGCCCGATTCGATATTAAACGAATTACTTTTAATGCGATTCCATCCCAAACGTTTTCCGGCGCTGGATAAAAATTCGGACGTATCGATTCTATGATTTCCTCGATCGTCTTTATACGCCAGTTCGGAAACCCTACTTTCCATTGAGATTGTTTCCAGAGATCGTAAACCTTTGCTATTCAGTGCCTTCTCTAAGTCCGACCGTCTTAAAACGGTTTCCCAGCGAAAATGTGGGGAGTTCCTACATAGATCATCCGATCCTTTCCAACTGTCTCGGCCGGACCTATAATGGCGATTCTTCTGAGAAAAATCTTTCCATAGGACTCCAGGATGCGAGAGGTTTCCTCCGCAGGTCGAATGGAAAAAAGCTTCCAGAGGTTTATCTTCCGTAGTCTTTAAAAGTAATTTTTCTTTGGACGGATTCAAATGAGTCGGATGGCCGGATCCGGAAAAATGTAAACAATGAGTCAGGTCGCAAAGATCGAACGCTTCTCGCCTATGCCTTCCTAAATTCGCGGCCGCGTACGAGCGAATTACGGTTTCTGCAACTAGTTTATATTTAGCTTTCCATTCCGGATTAATCGAACGGTTTCGTTTTTCGTGAATTAATTCTCCGAACTCGGATTCCAATACCGTTTGAACGTATGTTTCCGTCGGAAGAGTGAGAATAAAATTTAAAATACCGGAACTTGCGAAGATTTCAAAATCACCTTCATATTTTCTTTTATTCGGATCGTTCGAGAGAAAGACCTCGTATTTTCCCCCTGATATTCCTAGAAAATCGGTTTTATATGCGTCCTTACCGAAGACGACGGTTAAATTTCCGGCATCTGCCTTTATTAACAAATCGGCGTTTATCGGCCCCAATTTTTTTTGGCCTATCTCTATTCTTGCGCCTCTTACTGCGATACGTGCGTTTGTCGGGGAACTTTTACCTAAAATTCCGATTCTAAGTCTGGACGGCGGATCTATCGCAAATATCGAACTGAAGTAAAAAATCGAGATCGTAAAAGCGATACGAGACATTTCATTTCACTTAATAATGATTGCTTTGGGAAATGTCGGGCAAGCCGATACGCATTGTCCGCAACCTACGCAATCCTGGGAGAAGGTAGGCTTATTCGACTTAAACTTAACTACGCTCGGGATCGGGCAGGATAATGCACAAGCCTCGCAAGTTTTTTCCTCGGTTCTAGCGTTTATGCAGTGTTGAAACCAACCGTGGGCTTTTCCCAATCTCGGAACTTCTTTTTTTTTGTAAGGGAGTAGCGCTCCGGTTTCGCAAGCCGCAATACAAGGGTAATCTTTGCAGAGCATGCATGCATTTAAATTCACATCCATTCTAGGAAGGTGCTTTCCTCTTTCATCATCCATCACCGGAAATAAAACGGAATATGGGCAGGCATAGATGCAATCTCCGCACCCTGTGCATTTAGAGAGGAAGCGCTTTGCCGTCTTGTCCACACCAGGAGGATATTGTAAATTTCGGAAGGCTTTAAATTTCTTTTGTTTAGGAAGTCTAGTTTGAGGAAGGGCTTTTTTTTCCTGTTTTTGCGTTAGGCCTTTTTTGTTAACCGAAGGAGCGGAATCGGGGGGAGCCTCTTTTTTTTGCTCTCGGGTAACTTGCTTCCATGTGTCCGCAATCTCGTCGGCGCTTTCTTCCACCACCGCAATCGCCTTGGAGAGGCTTTTCCGGAAGAAGTCCCGTCGATTCATTCTTCCCGAATCCTTTCGATATGAGCTCCCAAAGAGCGGAGTCTCGTATCGATTTCTTGAAAGCCTCGATCAACTTGCACGATATTATGAATATAACTGGTTCCTTCGGCGCATAATGCGGCGATGATCATCGCCATTCCTGCGCGAATGTCGGGACTCGCAACTTTTTGACCGTATAATCTAGAATGCCCTATCACGATCGCCCGGTGCGGATCGCAGAGTATGATTTGTGCTCCCATTGAAATGATATTATCCACGAAAAAGAGCCTAGATTCGAACATCTTTTCATGAATTAGGACCGTTCCTTTGCATTGGGTAGCCGTGACGAGTGCAACGGACGTCATATCCGCCGGAAATCCCGGCCACGGAGAATCGTCTATCTTGGGAGTTGCACCATGATAGTCGGGTATAATTTCCATTTGCTGATCCGAAGGAACGAGTATACCTCCGTCTTGCGGACGAACTTCGATTCCCAACCGAGAATACACCATTCGAATCATTCGAATATCCTCGAGATCTACGTCAGGGATAAAGATTTCTCCTCCGGTAACGGCAGCTAAACTGATAAAACTACCTACTTCCAAATAGTCGGAGCCGATTCGATGCGGTTCCGCCGGAGCAGTGAGGGAGGTCACTCCCTGGATCGTTAGAATGTTCGATCCGATTCCGGAAATCTTCGCGCCGGAAGCATTTAGGAATTTGCATAATTGCTGCACGTGAGGTTCGCTCGCGGCATGGCGTATAATGGTTGTTCCATCTGCCAGCGCAGCCGCCATAACGGCGTTTTCGGTTGCCGTTACCGATGCCTCGTCTAAAAGAATATCCGTTCCGCGCAGTCGATCGGCTTTGATTTCATATCCATCCGGAAAAACTTCGATAGAGGCACCTAATGCTTGGAGTGCTAGAAGATGGGTATCCATTCTCCTACGGCCGATTTTATCTCCGCCCGGGCGCGGTAAAAAAACCCGTCCAGTGCTCGCAAGAATCGGTCCGGCGAGAGTGACGGCTCCTCTCAATTTGGAACAAAGTTCGTAAGGGAGATCCGACTTGATATTTCCTTTATTTCGGAATAAGAAAGTTCCTTCTCCTTGATCTTCTATTTCGAGCCCGAGAAGTCTAAGGACTTCTAAAAGCATGAGAACGTCGGTTATCAAGGGAATATTCCGGACGGTGACTTCTCCCGGAGTCATGCATATTGCGCCTAAAATAGGAAGAGCTTCGTTCTTATTCCCCTGCGGGGAGATCGTTCCGTGGAGCGGGTTTTTACCTATAATTTTAAAATAAGAGGAACTCATTCGACTACCGACTTTTCAGATAGACTGCCGACCCGCCTCGTTCCGGCAAGCATTTACGAAAAAGGCAAGAAGGCGGTAAATGAAATCGCTTCGTAACGGTAGGTCGGAACCAAGAATCGATCCATACGGTCGAAATCGGTTGACGTCAGTCTATTTTTTTCCGAAGAACGTTGGTATCCATGAATTCGTTTTTAAACAACTTTCGAAATTTTCAAAAGACCCGCTGGTTCGACCTTTTCTGTTATCTTTGGACCTCCGTCTTCGCCTTTTTAGCATTTGCTCCTTTTTATCTAAGCCATTTTGTTTGGATCGCTCCTTTCGGACTTTTTTGGATAGCGCATAAATATGCGGGAAGATACAAGCAATTGCTTTTGCACGGCATTCTCTTCGGAGTTTTCTTCTATGTCGTGTCGTTTCATTGGATTTTCCATATGGCGCAAGTCTTCGGGAATTTTCCGACTCCATTTGCCGCTTTAATTTTGATTCTTGCCGGAGTTCTATTCGGTTCGAAGTTTCCGATATTCCTATTGTCCTATTCGTTCTTAACGAAGAAAATCGGAAGGCATAGCGTTTGGGTGGTAGGATTTTGCGGACTGGCCGCCGATATGATCGGACCTCAGTTATTTCCTTGGTATTGGGGAAACCTAGCCGCCGGAAATATTCTTCTCGCTCAAACGGTAGAGATAGGAAGCGTTTATGGATTAAGTTTTCTCGTTTTCATAATTTCGTACACTCTCTTTGAAACGAATTTATTTCATTTACCCGAAATAATAAGATCCAAGGAAAAAACTTTGCACTTCGCGAAGTTTTGGGCCATTCCGCTCGGTATATTTCTCCTATTTTGGATCGTCGGAACCTCCCTATATTTCAAATGGAAGGACGTGAAGCCTAGCAAAACACTCGAAGTATTGGTCGTTCAACCGGACGCACCGATGAGTATTCGCGACGAAAGAGGCCGTTCCCCATTGCAAGTTATCGAGGAATTAATGGAACGGATGGATAATCTTGTGGATGATGCGGTTCGCAAGGCTGGAAAAAAACCGGACCTAATCGTTCTACCGGAAGCTGGAATTCCGTATTTTTCCGCAAATAAAACTCCGATCACCGAACTTAACAGGATGTACTGGTATAGATTCGAAGCGTTGATGATCGCCTTCGCAAACCGATACAAAGCGAACGTATTTTTTAACGAAATAGACGCGAAATACAAAACGGTAAGTTCCGGAAAAGAATACTTAAGATATTATAATAATAATGTAATATATGACCCGAACGGAAATCGAAGAGATGCGTATCAAAAGCAATACTTGGTTCTTTTCGGAGAGACTATGCCTTTCGAGTTTATGTATGACCTCAGCCCTCAAACGGGTAAATTCGAACCGGGAGAATCGTTGAAATTATTGTCTTACTATTCCGGTATCGGAACGCTTCCCGCTCAACCTGCCCCGATTCACTGGAAAGATACCGAGGAGTTGAATGCGGAGGCTACGAGGCGGTATTACGAGTCCACTCGGATGGAATTAAAGGAGGAAGGTTCGATTCTTCCTTTGATCTGTTACGAGGTGATCGTTCCGGAATTCGTTCGGAAGTTTAGACATTTAGGAAATCCCGAATTTATTGCGAATCTTACGAATGATAAATGGTACGGAACGACGACGGAAAGCGATCAGCATTTCGAGTTGGGAAGATTAAGATCGATAGAATGGAGAAGATGGTTGGTCCGATCCACGAATTCCGGCATTTCAGGATTCGTCGATCATATGGGTCGGTTTCTTCCTGGAAAATCGACCGGCTTAATGAAAGCGGAGACCACCTGGGAACAAGTAGCGGTTTTCGATTCTAAACCCGGCTTTTATGTTACGTACGGGAACTTGATTCCTTGGTTGATGCTGATTCTTACGGCAATCTATTACGGAACCTTATTGGTTTCCGCCGGACGGAAGTAAATAGCAAATAAAAAAGTTAGGGCGGACCGGGACTGCCCTAACTTTTTCAACGGAACAATCTTAGGATTTCCTAGGTTCTAAGGAATTTTACGGATTAATTAAGTAATAGGAAAAGATACCGTGAAAGCGATGATCTTTCGGTACATGTCCGAAGCCTTCCGGCGGAACAGGGCAATCGAGTTTAGCTTCCGCTAAATAATAAAGCTGGTACGGCTTTGCAAAAAATAGACGTACGAAGAATCGTAACACGGAAGAGATATTGGATAGAACGTTTATTTTCCCGACGGTTTCCTTTCTTTGAACTAAAAGGAAACAAGAACCGCTTTCGTTCATATAAAATTTTTCCTGAACAGGAAGCAGATAATTCGAAAACGGTTCGGTTTCGGATTCCAAGATCTCGGATTTATGCACCTTGGCCGAGAAAAGTAATTTTCCGTTGGCATCGACCGAACTTATCGTTCGGATTTCCTTATCGGGAAACGTTTCATTTCCGATAAAGCCCCCCGTATATAATTTTTCATTCTCGCCGTTCTGTGCCCTAAATAATTCCCATCTACGACTGTATTTATAAACTTCGTAGTTGGTGAGAAGATGTTCCATCCCACCTCTTCCATCCAAGGGTATTTTTTCGCCGTTCAGGATGAGATATCCCCAGGTCGGGACGAAGGAGAAAGCCATATCGGCTTGGACAAATCGATTTTTTTCGGGCAAATTGATTTTCCCTCCGGATAGAGAAACCGCCTTCCACCAACCTGTCTTGTAAGAAAGGAAGAGTTTCACGTCTTCCGATTGCATGCGGATCTCGGGTCCTTCGACACCCTTTGTTACGGAATTATCTCCGATTTCCAGTTCGATGACTCCCGGCTCCGCTTTTAGATCGTCTTTTGAAAATTCCTTTGTGAAAAACCTGGTTCCGTTCTCCTTATCATAGACCACTAAACTAATACCGCTGTTTCGGGTTCCCGGGCCAAGATTACTCACTAAGAAGGTCGCAAAAATATAAAGGTGGTCGTCCGTAAAAGAATAATTCCAAGCTTGAAAATATCCTTCTTGCGGATAAGGATGATATGCCATTTCCCCTTTGCTAGTCTTTCTAGCTCGTAAAACTTTATCCTCACTCCTGATTTCACCGGAAAAAAGAAATCCTAGGGTGAGTAGAATGATAGACGTCCTTATATACTTTGGAAAGAAAATTCCGCCGGAGAAAAACATGGGTTCCAATTCCTAATCCTTTTTTCTCCGTAGGCAAGTACTTCTTTCACATATCAGGAAAGAAAATTCGCGAAATAGTCGGCGAGGCTTTTATAAATAAATCAGGCCTGCGATAATTCGATTTCTTCTAATTCCGATTCCGAGATCGGAATGCAGGAATCTTCGTAAATATCACTGAGACAGCGAATCGAAAATACCGGATGGTCTGTGACATTCTGTCCGGACAGCTCCTCTCGTTCCTGTCGAATTCCGTCAATATGAATCCAAGAGTCGAATTCGCTTTTCCCTTCGGAAGATATTCGAGCGAAAACTAAGAATTCATATTTACCGAATTTTTTGAAAAAGATTTCCGCGATATCGGGATCGGATTCCGTCAATCGTTTTCTAAAGGATGTAGGGTTGATTTTTTCCGGTCCCTTAAGCGAATCATAATACCGATTTAAGGTTTTTACGATTTTAAGAAAAGCTACCTTATCTTTTTCCAATTTCATCCATTTCATTTCTGGATCGATCGATTCAATTCTTTTGAGTCTCATCGGTTACCTCGTATATCCCGGGTAAAGAGGCCTTGGAGTTGCGCAAAAAAACTTGGAAGAAAAAAGGACCCGATTCGATCTTTCCCGTTCTTAAAGAAGCACGTTTGTAAATCGGGATTCTCAAAATAAATCGATTCTTGGATTTTCTTACGAAAAAGAGGCAAGAAAATCCCGCCTGAAACGACTTAGAACGAAGATCCTTTTGGGAGGGTTGCTATGAATTCTATAGATGGAAGCGCATTTGATTTCGGATTTTTTCCATTTTGGATTATTTTCTTACCTTTTTCCGCGAAATAATCCAAAAAAACCAAGGAATTTCCTGAAGAGACAACTATTGTTTACGAGGAAAAAATCACCTTGGTGTCTTTGGATAAAATTTATCGAAGGGAACGAAATAAGATTCTTGCTTGGGTAAGATCGAAAGTTTCCGACCCCGAAGAGGCGGAGGATCTTTTACAAGAATCCTTCCTGATCGCGGTGGCGGAGCTGGATTCGAACGGGTCCATCGAATACCTTTTGGCGTACATATACGCAGTTCTTCGAAATAAAGTCGGGGACTGGTATCGTAAAAAGAAAACCAGAAAGTATCTTGTACCGGAGCTCGAGAACGAATTCGATATTGAAAAGGCGATTCCCGCGCAAGGTGCGGGACCCGAACGCGAATTTTATCAGAAACTAGTTTTGGAAGAATTGTCTCTAGCTATCGCAGAACTTCCTGCCGAGCAAAAATCGGTTTTTATCGCGAATGTTTTAGAAGGAAAAACATTTCGAAAAATCTCCGAAGAAACGGGCATTCCGGAAGGAACGCTTTCCGCCAGAAAAGCATACGCAAAAGAATTTCTATCCAAACGGTTGAAAGCGCTAAGGTCCCTTTTCCTCGAAGAATTTTAATAAGGAAAAAAACTATGAACCATTCATGTTCGCATAGATTTAGGAAAGGAAGAATTTTTGCTTGGATACTTTTTATCCCGCTATTCTTTTTAGCCGCCGCAGCCGTCGTTTGGCAATTATGGAACTGGCTTTTGCCGGAACTATTTGCCTGGAAACAGATTACCTATTGGCAAGCTTTAGGAATATTCGTTTTATCTCATTTACTTTTTAAGGGCGGTCATGGCCTCGGAGGCGGTCGTCACAAACGGTATTGGAAACATAGAATGAAACGCAGAATGCAACAGTCTATGCATAACCAACATAAAACTGCAAGAGAAGAATGAGAGGAAGATCGCGTGTTGATTTTTTCGAAATTCCTTACTCGGTTTTCGACCGACGTTCGATGTAACATGATCGTTCCAGTTTGCGGGGTCTAAAAGAAATATGAAGCGACAGGCGGATAAGAAGAATTACCTCATCGAGAAATGTAAAACCGAGGTTGGTCCGATCCGGCCTGAAATAAATCTTTCGAAATGCGAAGGGAAGCGTGATTGCGCAATCGTGTGTCCCTTTGCAGTGTTCGAGATCCGACCGATCGATCGATCCGAAAAAGAGCGGCTTTCTTTTGCAGGAAGGATAAAGACGATGTTTCACGGTCCTAATAAAGCTTACGTCGTTCGCCCGGAAGATTGCCATGCCTGCGGTCTTTGCGTGGCGGCCTGTCCGGAAAAGGCGGTCCGGCTCATCTCGTTTGGCGGATAGAGATTGCCAAAAAAGGGAAACTCAAAAAATGTACCCATACCGCCATGGACACGGAATTATTGAGCCTGTTCTGGATCGAAAAGATCAAGCTCAGCCAATATACAATCCAAACCGTCAAGAATCTGAGCGACGTTCAGCTTGACCACCCCGACACATTGGGTGAAACCGTCCGTCGCTATCTCAATTCGATGGTGGCGTCCGATTTTCTCTTTAGGCTATCCCTTCCGGTTTCTATAGGAATTAGTTCGATTCTTCCCATTCCCCGCCAGCAAGAGTCGGAAATCGAAAAGGATTTGGTAAGAGTCAGGGATTTATTCGGTTCCCCTCCCTTGCCACCCGGACTGAAAGATATTATCGTAACTTCCGCAGAAGGTCTCTATTTTGATGAATGCAATCCGAGTCTCAAATCGGTTTTTGAGCGTTGGAAACGGATTCTTTTGAGGCTGGAAAAAACCATTCATAACGTGTCTCAAAAAGATTCTTTGAAATATCGATATCTCTCCGTCCTTGGAATCATTTCGTTACCGGTCGCTATTAATTACTTCGGAACTCAGAACCTATACTATCTTCGAAACGGAATCTTAAAAATTAAAGAGAATCCTTCTTTCCCCAAGTCCTAAGGACGGAGAGAATGGACACCAGGCCTAGACCGTAATTTATCTACACAATACAAGGAGAACCCAATGGCTAAGATCAAGGTGAAAACTCCCCTAGTGGAGCTGGACGGGGATGAAATGACCCGCATCATCTGGAAAGAGATCAAGGATCGTTTCATTCATCCCTATCTCGATATCGAACTGGACTATTATGACTTAGGGGTCGAATACAGGGACAAAACGGAAGATAAGGTAACCGTTGATTCAGCCAATGCCATTCTCAAATACGGAGTAGGCGTTAAGTGTGCGACGATCACGCCAAACCAAGATCGTGTAAAAGAATACAATTTAAAGAAAGAATGGAAATCTCCGAACGGAACGATTCGCTCCATTTTAGACGGAACCGTTTTTCGGAAACCGATCATCGTCAATAATATACCCTCCGCAATCAGATCTTGGAAGAAACCCATCGTAGTAGGCAGGCATGCATTCGGAGATTTATACAAAGATACTGAACTTTATATTCCTGAGGCGGGAAAAGTAGAGATAGTTTTTACTACAAAAGACGGTAAGGAAAAAGAAAGAGTCCTGATCAACGATTTCGACGGTCCCGGCGTCATAATGGGCCAATTCAATTTGGACAAGTCGATCGAGAGTTTTGCTCAGGCTTGCTTCAATTACGCGATTTCCGAAAAAATCAATATTTGGTTTGCGACCAAGGATACCATCTCCAAGAAATACCATGCCAGATTTAGAACGATCTTCGATCAAGTATCTCACAAGAGAGCGGAAGAGCTAAAAAAAGCCGGTATCGAATATTCTTATTTCTTAATCGACGATGCGGTCGCTCAAATCGTTAAAAACGAAGGCGGAATGCTCTGGGCGCTAATGAACTATGACGGCGACGTAATGTCGGATATGGTGGCGTCCGGTTTCGGATCCTTAGGATTGATGACTTCCGTTCTTGTTTCTCCGGACGGAAAATTCGAGTATGAAGCCGCTCACGGAACCGTTACTCGTCACTATCGTAAATACCAAAAAGGCGAGAGCACTTCCACGAATTCGGTTGCATCCATTTTCGCCTGGACCGGTGCTCTTGAAAAAAGGGGAGAATTAGACGGCACTCCCGACGTGGTCAATTTTGCGAGAAAATTGGAGAAGGCCGTGATCGATACGATCGAAGGTGGAGAAATGACGAAAGATCTAACTCTTCTTGCGACGAGCCCGAATCCGAAAGAATTAGACACCTTCAAATTCATGGAGGCGATCCAAAAACGCCTTTAGGAATTTTTGGGATCGGTTTTCCCTTGAAACGTAAAAGAAACATCGGAAGGAGTCTGTATGGACTCCTTCTTTTTTTGGTCCTAGCCGTATCCTTAGCTGCCCAAAAAATTCCCCTTCCGAAGGAACCCGTACTACCGACCGAGCCGGGCCTCGATGTTCGGGGAGAATCAAAAGGAAATCCCGCGACTTCGAATTCGGCCGAAGGACCCAAGGTAAAAGGTTTCTTTTGCGACGGTAGATCGATCGTGGGAACTTGGAAGTCTGCACCGAAGGAATTCTCTTTTAAGCACAAACGGGAAAACGTAGTTTATTCAAAAACTTTGAAATACGAGGATGTTTCCCGGATTCTGATCAAAAGCTGGAAACTTTTACCCGGTAAGCCGAATGCGCAAGGCATTCCATTTAGGGTCGAAGCATGGGAGGTTCAATATAGAACCAAGACCAACGAAACCTTCGAACGAACCGGCGACTTAAAAAAGGAATTCTCGGAGATCAAAATCGAAAACGAGCTGGGTGAAGCTACCCTGTATTTCTACTGGATGGATTTGCAATACGAAGATAAAAGCTGGTATTCGAAACTTCCGAAGCTCGAAGGGGATATTCGCAAGGAATGTTTTCCGGACGTGTTGGTCGGCTTGGAATTTCTCTCTTCCTAACTCGGGTTTATAAACTTGATTATTTGATCGGGATCGTAAGGTTTCGCGAGAACTTTTACGCCTAGAGGAATCTTCGTCAAAGCAAGTTCCGCTTCGTTAGAAGCCGTTATGATTCCTAACCGTAACTCCGAGAGTCCAGGCATTCCCCGTATCTTTTTACATAGCTGATCTCCGTCCATATTCGGCATGTACATATCCGTTAAGAGAACTCCGTATTGATCGGGATTTTCGGATAGTAAACGAAGCGCGTGCTCTCCCGAAATTGCCGTTTGTACTTTGATTCCGCGGGATTCCAGCAATCGTCTAAAAAGAACTAAATTCAATTCCGAATCATCGACTAATAGGGAGATTTTTGGATCCGACTCTTTGGGGAATTCGAATCGTTCGAGCGCACTTTGCCGTTCGGACTTTAAATCTTTTAAAATGATTGCGAGAGTTTCCTTGAAGGAAATTAAATTCGGGTTTTTTTCTAAAAATCCGTCGGCACCCGCATCGTGCGCCTTGATCCGGTTCGCGTCATTATATTCGGAGGTTACGAAAAGAATTCTAGCATCATAGGATGCGAACGGTTCATCGTTTATTTTTTCCGTACGAATTCTCTTACAAAGATCGAAGCCGTTCCCGTCCTGAAAGTATATGCCGAGAGTGATAAGGTCGAATTTTTCGGACCGTGCAAATATCATTGATTCGTTTAAGCTTGATGTTTCAACGACTTGAAATTCCGGATCCGCAAATTCGGATACGATTACTTTGCGTGTGATTCTCCCGGAATCGACGATCAAGATTTTAAATTTGGGCGCTTCCACGTTATACGGGAAGAACTTTCCTTCCATATATATGATCGACGATCGAAATTCGGATTCTTCAATAAAAAAGATCCAAGCGAATACGAAATATTAGCCGCGAATGAGGCGAAACGGTTTTAAAAATTACCTTTACTTTAGAATTTCCTTATAAGCCCGGATTGCGTTACGTATGCCTTCGTATATGGATTCGGCTTCGGTATACGTAACCCCTTCTAAATCCCGCCAAATCGGTGGTTCTGAGATTTCTTCCCCTAAATTTAGGTAGAAAATCGGCTGCCCCTTTCTTCCCCAAGGGTCCTGCGACGGGAGTACAGTTAAGGAACCGAATCCGGAAAAAATAAGTCGATATTCTTCGGATTGATAAGAGAACTGATACGATTTAGGCCAATCGCTTTCGGAAGTCTCCTTCCATATGAAATACGAGGAAAGTTCCCGAACGGTTGAGAGCGTGGAATTTTTCCTGGATGCGATAGGATCAACGGATTCGATTTTAGCTCGATTCCAAATTTCGTCCAACTGCTCGAGCGGTGTTTCGGAAAATTTCTTTCCCTCTTTGGCAAGCTCTTCTTCGATGAAGTTGATCCTTGTTTTAAATTTCAAATTGGTTCGGGTAAGAGCCGACTCCGAAGACAGGCCGAGTTTTCTCGCAAGATTTACGATGCTAAACAAGAAGTCGCCCAATTCGTCTTCTATCCGAACTTGATTCGCGGAAATCTCCGGTGTAGCTTTGATTTCCGTAAGAAACTCGTCGAGCTCCTCGCAAAGTTTTTCTTCGACTCCTTTTAGATCTGGCCAATCAAATCCGGCTTTTGCGGCCTTCTTTTGAAGTTTTTCCGCCTTTAGCAAGGAAGGAAACGTTTCCGGAACTCCGCTGAGAACGGATGATTTCTTATCGACTCTATTATTCCCGTTTTTTCCTCTCGATCGCTTTTCTTTTTCCTTTAGATTATCCCAATTCGCGACGACTTCTTCCGCTGACTCGAATCTAGAATTTTCAGGATCGAATACATGCGGATGTCTTAAAACGAGTTTTTCGGAAACATCGTTTGCAATGTCCTCGAAAGTAAAGGCTCCTCGCTCCGAAGCGATCTGAGAGTGAAGAACGATTTGAAAAAGTAGATCTCCCAACTCCTCTTTTATGTGTTCGTCATTCTTGCCGAGAAGCGCATCCACTACCTCGTGGGATTCCTCTAAAATGTACGGCACTAAAGTGAGATGAGTTTGCTCTCGATCCCATGGACATCCGTCCGGACTTCTAAGTTTTGCCGTTATGTCGCGGAGATACTCGACGGCATTCGGAAAATCATTAGGATTCGGGGCTTTCATACTAGTCCAGGCTTTGCTAGTTTGTTGGAATTCCCACCCTTTTTCCCTCGCTGAAAAAACATTCTTGAATTGGTTGACGGGCCAGTTTCAGGGTCCACCCTATCCTAAAATCCCGGAAACTATCATGACTCAATCCAGAAATATCGTTGCTGTTGTTCTTCTTGCTTTAGCGGTACTGAGCCGCTTCCTTCCTCACTTGCCAAATTTTACTCCTATTCTGGCCATCTCACTATTTGGCGGAGTCTATTTCACGAATCGCTGGGTGGCCCTGCTTTTACCTTTAGGAATTATGATGATTAGCGATGCGGTAATCGGCTTTCACTCATTAGTACCTGTCGTTTACGGAATGTTTATCCTGTTCGCAATCGCAGGACGTCAGTTACGCGAAAATTTAACGGTGGGAAGATTAGCGATCACCGGTTTTGGCGGATCCGTCTTATTCTTTCTAGTTACCAATTTTTTTGTATGGTTAACGTCGGGAATGTATTCGTTGGATTTTGGCGGATTCGTCACCTGTTATGTTGCAGCGATTCCTTTTTTCCAAAACTCGCTTTTGGGTGATTTGGTTTATATTCCCTTATTGTTCGGATCTTTTTATTTAATGGAACGTTCCGGCGTTGTCCCTGCCGAACAAGCCGCTTAAATTTAGAATCCAGTCCGCTTAAAATACAAAGCCTCCTTTTTTCGGAGGCTTTGTATTTTAAAGGAGCAAAGAAGCTCCGAAATAAAATCCATAGAATTTATCGTGCACATCTTTTTGCAGGGCTTGTATCGAGGAGGCCTGATCCAATGTTTTGGAAACCTGATTGAGAAACAATCCGTCACCGGGAGCGCCGGGAAAGACCGATGCATTATAATTATAACCGCTGACTCTCGATGTCATTTCGGTAAATTGAAACCCGACGGTAAACTTTAACCATCTCGTTCTTAACAAGGAAATGCCTGCGTCGATTTCGTATCCGGTCCTGGAGAGTAGATTATCTTTAACGTTTCCAGTGGGTCCCGTCGTGAGTAGATACGGATTTCCTCCGATTCCGACGATCGTTCCTTGGCTATTTCGATCATAATGCCCTAACGTTCTAAAATAATCGAATCGAGCGTGAACTAACACGTTTGTTAATAGATTTTTAAAAATTCTGAAACCTGCCTGAGGTCCGAGACCGGTCGCTTTTTCCGACATAGAACCGAATCCGTAATTTCCCGGTATGTTTCCGTATTCTTTGGAATAAATGTCGACGTTCCGAACTCCGATGGAAGGACCGATTCTTGCTCCGGTTCCTGTAGGAAAATACCAGGCGAGATTTAAAGAATAATCCTGGCGCTTGTGCTCGACGGAGTGAAATTGAATCGCAGGTAAATTGGAAGTTGAATGCACTGCGTCAAAGGTAGTATAGGAAGGTTTCATTCTTACGTCTAAATAGTTCACTTCAATCCCGAAGTTTCGGTTTTTACTTAAATACGAAAGTCGAATCGGGTATGCAGTTCTCGTATTACCCTGCGGGCTCGAGTAAAGAGTCATGTTGTTATTTAATAGATTTGGATTCGCTCCCAACCCGTTGGCTGCATTCAGAGCAGTTTGGTATATTCCGGAATAATTGAGTAGCGCGCTGGTCGTGTTCGAGCCTATATTCTTATTTCGGGCGAGACTTTCCGATTCCCAAGTCGATTGCATTGCGACTGTCTGCAATTCGAACGTCGCGGCATCAAACGGTTTGGTCAATTCCCGATCTTGGATAGCATTTCTGGCATCCACAGCTTGCTTCCGTTTGTCCACGGCCAACTGAGCCAGTTTACGTCTTTCTACCGGGTTTTGCGAACGACCGGCCTGGTATTCCAGGTCGTCCGCTTCCCGCTCTAACGCATCGGGATCCGGAATTTTATCGTTAGCACCTTGAGCGTAAAGCGGTGTGAATATAATTACCTGAAGTACGATCAGGAAAACGAGAATAGTTCTTAGGATTGGTTTCAAGAATATGCCTCTTCGGTTTCGTAATCGGGAAGCGTAAGTTTCCTAGTATGGGAACTCCAATCCTTTTTTAGGTTTGGAAATTAAAAAAAGAAGGATATATCTTCATAAAGGAAAAGTGTTGGGAAGGAACGATATGTACTTTTCCTCGAATCGAATCAAAATTTTTGCAGGCTTATTATCCCTTTTTACGGCCGGATTTTTAGGCGCGATAAAATTTTGGGTGGGTTTCGAGCAGGATTCGCTGGCAGTGCTTGCATCCGCTTTGGATTCGGGACTGGACTTTCTCACCTCTTCGGTAAATCTTTATGCCTTGTACCAAGCGGCTAAGCCTGCTGATTCCGATCATCGTTACGGCTATGGAAAGGCGGAGGCGATTGCGGGCCTATTTCAAAGCCTTCTCGTCGCCGCTTCAGGTGGTTGGATTCTCATCCGTGCGGGAGAACATTTTTTACATCCGAAGTCGGAGATCCCGGAAATTTCTTCTTTCTACGTCATGTTTATTTCTCTCGCTCTAACCGGCGCGTTGATTCTTTTTCAAAGATCCGTGGTTCGTAAGACGGGATCGCTTTTAGTCGCGGCAGATAGCTTACATTATGTTTCGGATTTATTAGGAAATCTGCTGGTATTGTTATCCGTTGCGGTCGCAATGAATACGGGCTGGGGTTGGGTAGATCCTCTGGCGGGAGCCTTAGTTTCCTTGTATTTACTCAAGGGAGCTTGGAGTATTTTCCGAAATAGTACGGATATCTTAATGGATCGCGATCTTTCTTACGAATACAGGGATTCGATTGTAAGAGTCGTAGAGAGTAGGGCTCCTCAAGTACTCGGGTATCACGATCTGAGAACTCGCTCAGCGGGAGAACGTCGATTCTTGGAATTCCATTTGGAAATGCCTAAGAATTTAACTCTAGAAGATAGTCATAAAATTCTGGACTCGATTTTAGACGAGTTGAAGGAGGAATTCCCTTACACGGAAGTTCTTATTCATCCAGATCCCGTCGACGTGAGCCAAAGCGGCCGAACCCTATTGGATAAGGAAGCGCCTCGGTTTTATTAATCCGGTTGCCATCTTTTGCAGAATATAAATTCTGTCAGGGTAATGAAGCCTGCCATTTGTGTTTTTTGCGGATCTCGACCTGGCACGAATCCGAAATATCTGCAAGCCGCGGAGTTTGTCGGTCACTTACTCGTTTCGGAAGGTCTTGATCTGGTTTATGGCGGCGCGACCTCGGGCTTAATGGGAACCGTGGCCGATTCGGTTTTAGAAAAAGGCGGAAACGTTATCGGAGTTCTCCCTGAATTTCTATCCAGTAAAGAGATCGCTCATAAGAAAATTACGGAATTGATTTTAGTGCCGACTATGCATGAGCGCAAATTGTTAATGTACGAAAAGTCCGTCGCTTTCATCGCATTACCTGGCGGGATCGGTACATTAGAAGAACTTGTGGAAGTGACCTCTTGGAATCAACTAGGTGTTCTATCCAAGCCTCTCGGTCTCCTGGACGTGAACGGTTTTTTTCAACCCTTGTTGAAACAGTTGGATCATATGGTTTTAGAAGGTTTTCTAGATCCTGAAACGAGAGACGGCATCGAGATCCATTCCGATCCCGACGTATTATTCGAAAGAATTTTGAAAAAAATACGTCTTCTCTAAGATCCTCCTTCCTCAGGTTCCAGGAATTGTTTGAACACCTGGTGTAACATCGGGCTTTCGGATTTTTCCGCGATCGCTATAGGAGAATTTCCTTCTTTATCTTTGGAATAGGGAGAGGCTCCGTTTTTTACGAGTAGGTCTGCTAAATCCGCTTTTTCGGCCTGGACGGCTAATAGCAAAGGCGTTCTTCCTTGAGTGTCCCGAATTTCGGCTTCGTATCCGTTACTCAAAATGCGTTCGACGATATCCGTTCTTCCCTCCGCCGCGGCCTTGAAGAATAAAGTAATGGTCGCAGTATCGATCGTTTTAAGAGTATGGTGAAATTTCATTCGATCGGCTTCCTCTCTGGCCGATTTTCCGCTTAAATTTCTAGCGAGTGGATCCGCACCCCAACGGAGAAGCCTGTCCAAACATTCCACGCTATCGTACAAGGCGGAAAGTAACAGAGGAGTATTTCCGTCTTGGTCCCTGTTTTCGAGCAAGGTACGGACTTCCTGGTTTTCCGAAAATAAATCCAGTATTTCAAAATCATTATGCAATGCGGTTAAGTGAAGAATTGTCCGTCCTTCGGAATTTTTTTTCTTCGGATCCGCGTTTTTATTCAAAAGATATTCCGCGATTTCATAATTCCCGAGATCCACAGCTAGCAGAAGCGGCGAGTAACCCTCGCCGTTTCTTCCTTCGATATCCGGTACGGAGTCGGGAATTTCAAAAAGCAATTCGACCAATTCCAGTTTGCCGGAGCTTACCCCCTTGCTGAGCGGAGTATTACCGTCCATATCTCTGAGTTCGGGATCAGCACTGTACTCCAATACCAGTCTGGCTAAATCCAATTGTTCGGATTCCAATGCGAGCAAAAGGGCAGTCTCGCCACGGGAGCTGGTCTCGTTCGGATCGGATCCGTACTCCAACAAAAGTTTGGTCGCTTCTTGATTATTTTCCTTAATAGCCCAGTATAAGAGACCGCATCCGTAGGAATCTCTGAGTTCGGGGAATTCCTCGGCATAGCCGTCCCTCGTGGTCGCCTCTTCCAAGAGGGCGCGGAGGGTTCCATTATTGCCCGTTTTCACGGCCCGAAAAAGATCGTTCCAATCCACGCCCATTTCTCCAGGAGGTAATACAATCCCATCGTCGTAACAAAAGAAAGCGGTATTCCGATTCCGACTAAGGAAACAGCCAATCTTGGTTTCAGTCCCCATTCCGCAGCAAGAAGACTTCCGGTTATCATCGGGGCCATACCGGCTTCCATCACTAGGATTTTGAAATCCCGCAAATAAGTAGGCTGCGCTTGACGGAAAGTAGGATCGGCAAAAAAATAATAGCTACCAAAGCAAAACCATACCATAAACGGACCCAACAAGAGTTTGTATACCAGACCCCAAACTAGAGGAGCCGATGATGCTCCCGAAGGATTTTCGGCATCTAGAAGGCTATAATTAAGCTTATCCACCCGAGGAAGCTGATAACCGACCGAAAAAAGGGCCAAAGGGGTGAGCGTATCTCCGATTCGCGAGATTGCCTGCTCTAACGCTGCCGGAAAGACCAAGGGACGGCTTGCCAATGCGATCAGTAATCCCCAAAACGGCGGGAAGGAAAACAGCCTTTTGAATAGATTTACCGATTCCGATTCTTTCTTTAGACGTAACATGGCCCTGGTTCCTAGGTAAGTTCCCGGAAGGGAAAGTGCGAGAAATGTTCCCAATTGATTGATCACAACCGCAGTAGGAATTCCTTCTTTCCCGTAATACGCCTCGACTAGCGGTATCCCTAGGAAAGAGGTATTTCCTAATCCCGCGGAAAGATAGAGGCAGGTTTTTGTAGACTCATCCCATCCGAATTTTTTCCCCAGGGTGGAAAAGAAGAGTATGGACGCTCCGAACAGAAACCAAGGCATTACGGAAAAAACCAGAAAGTTTCCGTCTAAAACCGCGTGACGCAACGGGACGAACTCTAAGCAAGGAAGGGAAATTGAAATGATAAAAGCGTTTAGCGATCTGTGGGAGTCGGGCGGAAATTTTCCCCAATGACGCGCTACAAAACCGGCTAAAAAACAAACTCCTATAATTATGAAATTGGACATCGAGCGTTCCTTGTAACAGACTCGAGCCTATACGGTCAAGGAAGGATTTGAAAGATTCGAGTCCCTATATCGATTTCGTTCATTCGAATTCGAATCGAATATTGTCCTTTTATCGTTTGAGGAGGAAATTCCCAAGAGACGGAAGTTACTCCGGCAGGTATTTTATCGCTGAACGTTAATGTGGGTTTTTTTTGTCCTGATACGAAAAGTTCCGCTTCGAATACGTAGGGTCCGGTTTTATAAATCGGCATTGTTATATAGAATTTCTTCTTAAGGGAAACTTGATCTGGGCAGGAAGAATTCGTTTCGGCTGATGGAGCAATTTCAGTAAAGCATAACTTATCCAAATCGGTGATCGGAAAACCGGGAAACTTAGGTTCGGTCATTTGCCAGTACGCGTTTTCTTCGGTAAGAAATTCGGCATCTCCGGATTCGGTTTTAAATAATGTGGGAAACGTTTTTTTTCGGCGATTTTCTTCCGGACGATACACTTCGAAATGTAAGTGAGGCCCGCTCGAATATCCGGTATTTCCGGAAAAGCCGATTTTTGAACCTGCCATAACCGTGTCGCCCGGCTTTACAAGTACGCCATCCTTCCTTAAATGTCCGTAGATGGCGACGGTTCCATCCGAGTGCGCGATGATGACCCGGTTGGCTTTGTCGATCAGAGTCGGATCAATTTTACCGACCGAAAATCGATTCTCCGTTTCGACAACGGTTCCGTCTCTTGCCGCTAAAATTGCAGTTCCTTCCGGCATGTAAAAGTCCAGAGAATACATTGCATCTCCCCGATGTTCATTGCCTGAGTTATAGCCGACGGATATCCAGGACTTTCCTTCATAGGGTAGGTGATACACGTGGGAATCGTCGTGAATCGCATTCAATTTTCCGAAATAAGAAACGAATTCGACTTTCGGAGTTATCGGCAGAGCCGGATCGATTTTAATAAGATCGATCGCTTTTTTGCGTTCTGATCCGTGGAGTACGATCGAAGTCGGAGTTTTCGGTTCTGTGGAGACATTCGATCCTGATACCACTAAATGAATCGTAAAAAACGCGTCAGGTGGAAACGCCTTCGCCTGAAAGAAAATGGAACCGTCAAGAACACCCGGCTCCACCGTGTAGCACACGTTTTTAGAATCGCAGTATTCGATCGGCTCGGCGGTTAAGGAAGGCCATAAGAATAGGGAAAAAAATAGGAATAGCGGAGTTCCGTTTCGCATAAAGGTCCGAAAGAGTTAGACTACCGGAAGTGGTGGAATTATACGGCGATCGGAGTCAAAACCGGAATTTCCTCCGTTTTGTATCGTTCTTTCGAGTTAGGTGATAGCGTCCCGAAAATACGTAAATAATTTATGGAACTATTTTCTCTTTTCATTATAAATTAATGCGGAACGGGGAGCAAGTCGGAAGATTTGGGATAAATTCGAAATTTTTTTTTCGATCCGTCCGGGGGAAAAAGAGGGAAGCCCGCTGCCGGAATTGAACCGGCGACCTTTTCATTACGAGGGAAATGCTCTACCCCTGAGCTAAGCGGGCGGTTTAGGCGCGAAAAAACGGTCGAATTTTCCGATGGATTGATTTGGTCGAAGAAAATCGGTTTTATCCCGATTCTCGATCATTTCGAGAGCCACGGAATTCCTTTACCATCATAGCGGTAATGCTGTCAAGAGGTTTCACCCGCTCTTTGAGTTCCGCAGTCTCATGTTGAGCGGAAAAACTTAAACAGGAATTTCGAACTCCTTTATCTTTCATCCACCAATGCCTTCCGATTTCCCGTCTGCTTCGAGCATCGAGTGTGCCGGCATACATACGGTATTCGTCCAACTCGGGCGGGAAGTTCCGTTCCTTTAAGAAGAATGCGTAGGCGGATGAAAAGCTTTGCGCTGCGTTCTGCAATAATTCGTTTATATGCAGGCAGCCGGCGGTCTTATCTTCCGGAAATTTCCGCATAATTTTACTGTAAGACATTTCTTCACCGATAAGATACGAATACGTCTTGATCGCTTGGGGACAGGTTTCGTACGGGACCCGATCCTCTTCCACATCAAGATCGATAATTTTCATATTCGTTAAATTGATCAACATATACAAAGTCATGTCGTGATAGGAATCTCGTTGGCTGGCTTCGATGAGGCAGGAGGGTGGACTTTCCTCGGGAAACCAGTAGTATCTACTTTCATACCTTCTCTGGAAGCCGCAATCTTTGAATCTGATTTTTTGTTTGAGCTGCGAAAGTGCCATTCTTCCTCCTAATTCAGTTTTTTTAAGACATGTGAACGCAGAAAGGATTTTACTTCGTTTTGATTTGCTTTTTTCGGAATCTTTCCTATTATTTTCCCCATCGCAAAAAAGCGTTTAGAATATGAGTTTGTACTTTAAAGATAAGGTTTTTCTCGTTACCGGCGCAAGTTCCGGAATCGGTAGATCGCTAGCTAGAGAACTTTCCAAGGCCGGTGCAATCGTGGGTGTCGTTGCGCGGAGAAAAGACGCGCTTAAAGAACTGAAAGCTTCGGTTCCGAATTCGGAGCAAATGATTATCCTTCCCGCAGACGTCACCTCCGAGACGGAACTTAAAAGAGTCGTCGAGGAATTCCGCAAAAGAGTAAAACGAGTAGACGGGTTCATTCATAATGCGGGAGTTTCGATGAGAGCCTTGGCGTCCGAAGCGGATTTCAAAGTCTTTCGAAGCCTTATCGAAACGAACTATTATCCGTTGGTATTGCTTTATAAACTTCTGGAAAGCGATCTTAGACAAACCGACGGTCATGTCGTAGCGGTCTCTTCTATTCAAGGTAAATTCGCGACGCAGTACCGCTCCGGCTATGCGGCCAGTAAACATGCGGTCCAAGCATTTATGGATAGCATTCGTCTGGAAAATGCGGAATCGGGGGTTCATGTGTTAACGGTCTCGCCCGGATTCGTTAAGACCGATATTTCAGTAAAAGCGTTGTCTGCCGACGGCTCTCCTCATGGTATAATGGATGAGGGACAAAAAAAAGGGATGGAACCGGATACGGTAGCAAAGATCGTCTTAAAGGGAATCGAAGCCAGAAAAAGGGATTTATATCCGGCCGGCTTTAAGGAAAAATTCGGTTTATTTTTGAGCCGTTTCGCCCCCAAAGCGCTGGATAAACTACTCTTAAAAAATAGAGTGACTTGAGCTCCTATTCCGATTAAGAAAATGGTTTTTATCCGTATTAGAATAATATTATTTATTTAATTCCATGATTAAGCGAATTCCCGCTTTTCGATCAGTGGAAAGATTCGGAAGCCCGCCAAAATCTCGCGAAAAGGATTTTGCTTCTTCCTTATCCGAGCTGAACGAGCCACCTCGAATCACTCGCAGGTGTTTCCCGAATTTTACGGAAGAAAGTCTGTGTCCTTTATAAGGAAGATAAGGGGAACTAGTCCATTCGGGAGCATTGCCGCACATTCCCAAGACTCCGAAAGGACTTTCTCCTTTGGTGGGCAGTTCAAATACGGAAACGGTTTCCTTTTTGCCGGTTTCTTTAGTATTGCAAAGTACCGGATCATATTCGTTCCCGAAGGGATAATCCCGAGGAGTAGAGACGAATTCGTAACTCTCATCCTTGAGCAATTTCCAGGATATTCCGGTTCCTCTTGCGGCCTTTTCCCATTGAAATTCGGTTGGGATTCTTTTCCCTGCCCATTTTGCATAAAGCTCCGCTTCCCTATAAGTAAGATTTAATACGGGGTGATAGTCCTTCCCTTTCGGATAAAGTCCGTTTTCCCAATGCGGGGGAGGAGGCGTTCCGGTTTCCTTTAGAAATTTATTATATTCTTTGTTCGTGACTTCGTGCTTATCGATATAAAATGAGGGAAGTTCTTCCAATGTATCTCGTCTGGGCGAATCGAAAAACGGATTATAGCTATCCTCCGAAGGTTCCGAGCCCTGGCCGAAAAGGAAATATCCCATTTGTTCGTAGAGAGTCTTCCCGCCCGACTCGTATCCGGAACTTACCAGAACCATTTCTTTGCCGTCTTTGGGATGAAGGAGATTTTTTTTAGGTCTATTTCTTACGACATCGGTCGCATCGAAGTCCGCAGAATCCTGATAAAATTTTTCCTGCCCGTAGTGCCCTACTAGAACCCCGGCGGCAACGAGTCGCTCGGGATTTCCTTGAAGTAACGAAAAGGATCCTCTCATTTCGACCGAAACAGGTTTCGTTTTGCGGCCGACTTTTTCGAATTCAATCTCGATATTCTCTATCGAGAACGAACCGATTTCCTCTAGTTTCGGTTTTCGTAACAACGGAAATCGCTTTTGCATTTCTAGAACTGCACGAATTTCCTCTTCTTCTCGGTCGGCAAAGAAAGAATTTCGTTCGATTCGAATCTTAACCTTACCCTTGTTGCGGTAAACTCCTAGTACCTCTCCGGTCCAAAGAATCGTCTTCCGGGTATCAAGAGCTTTTACCGCTTCACCATCCTGCGAATTCCCTTGATTCGGCAGGAACAGAATACAACAAAGCAGGAACAATAGAGGACGGCCTTTGATTGGTATGCTGGAGAAATTTTGAATTTTCTTTCCGGAAAACATTCGGATAATCCCTTACTGGTAACGATCGGCAATTTTCCGTCCTAGGACAAATGTATTTTACGGTTGAATCAGGCGAAGATGGAGTTTCCCGCTTTCCTAAGGGCATGAATCAATTCTTCGAAAACGATGGGTTTAGACACATAATCATTCATTCCGGCTCGCAGACAGATTTCCCGATCTCCTTGCATAGCCGCGGCCGTCATCGCGATAATGTACGGCTGTTCGCTCTGGGGCCACGTATTTCGAATTACCTGAGTAGCTTGTATGCCGTCCATTTCCGGCATGTGCACGTCCATTAAGACCACGTCGAATTTCGCTTCGCGAAGGCGATTCAAAACCTGTTTCCCATTCATAGCTACGACAGGATGGTATCCTAACTTTTGCAGGATTCGCTTTGCCAAGGAAAGATTGATCTCATTATCTTCCGCTATCAAAACGTCGAACGGATATGTGGATTGCAGTAAATCTTTTTGCTTTTCCAGGTAAGAGGAGGATCGATTCGCTTTTCCTTTATCGGTTCCGGTGATCAGAATTTCCGTCACTAGTTGTTCGAGTTCTTTCTTTTTAACGGGCTTACTCAATTGCCTTAGAAAAAGTTGATCCGCGATTTCCTTCTCCTTTATATCCGAGATTGAGGAAGAAAGTAAGATCAACGGAAAGAGAAAATTCTTACGTCTTAGTTCTTGCGCGATCTGAACTCCGTTGCTGCCGGAAAGATTGTAATCCAATAACGCTAGTTCGGGAAGAATTCCCAAGTCCAGTAAGGATAAGGCCTCTTCCTTAGAGGAAGAGGAAAAGGTCATAAGTCCCAATGTTTGAAGCTGATGGGAAAGAATTCTAAGATTTGTCGCATTATCGTCGATTATTAGAATTTTGCGATTTTCTAATCCGGGGTAATTTATATCGGGTACGACTTGATTTTTTTCTTCGACGCCTTCCGCTTGTATTTCGAAGGAAAAAGTGGTTCCCTTATTAATATCGCTCTCCAACCAAATCCGCCCACCCATCATTTTAATTAAACGATAGGATATGGATAGACCTAACCCGGTTCCTCCGTACTTTCTAGTGGAGCTAGTATCCACTTGGTAAAAAGGATTAAAAAGTTGTTTTTGTTTCTCCTTCGGGATTCCTATTCCCGTATCGCGAACGGAAAAGCGAATCGTGCAGATGGATTTTTCTTTCTTAGAAACCTCCGCGGATAAAAAAACTTCCCCTTTTTCGGTAAACTTTAACGAATTCCCGAACAAGTTGATCAATACTTGTCGGAGTCTGAGTTTATCTCCGATGATTCTATCGGGAACGTTCGGATCGATATGGCATATCAAATCGATTCCTTTTTCCGCCGCGCTGGATCTAAAAAGATCCAATGTCTCCTCTGCAGTTTCGAGGATCGAAAATTCCTTCGATTCCAGACTCAGGGTTCCTGATTCGATTTTGGAATAATCCAAAATATCGTTGATGATACTTAATAGACTTTCGCCGCTTTTTTGAATTATCTCGGCATATTCCCTCTTTTCTCCCGTAAGATCGGAATCCAAAAGAAGTTCTGTCATTCCGATGACTCCGTTCATCGGAGTTCTAATTTCATGGCTCATCATCGCCAAAAATTCCGACTTGGCTTGGTTTGCCTTTTCGGCTTCTTCTTTCGCTTTTTTTAGATCGTCTTCGTAATTCTTTCTAACGGTGATATCGGTGAAGAGGGCGCAGATAGCATAGACCTCGTTTTCGACTCCTAATAGAGGCAAATTGATGCAATGAAACGTACGCGTCGAATCCTGGGTAGGCAGATCCAATTCGTATTCGACCGGCGCCAATCTTTTCATGGACGTTTCGAGCATGTTCGAAATATACATCGTTTTTGCCGATCCAAAGAGAACGTTCAAATTAAGAGAATTTTCATACGTTGGGCTGAGGAATCTTTTGGCAAATACCTGATTATGAAATAATATTCTTCCTTCCTTATCAAGCATTGTGAATGCGGAAGGAAGTCCGTCAAGTATCGATAGTAGCCTAGTTTCACTTTGGATCAATCTATCGGTAATATTCTTTTTTTCGCCTATATCCTTGCGAATCGTTTGAATGCTAAATAAGATTACGGACAAGGTTCCTAAAAGCAGAATAGAAATAACGATGAAAGTTATCCGAATCTGCGATTGTCTTTTTGCGCTTCTCTCCTCAAGAAGACGCAGTTCTTCGCCGCGCATTTGAGAAAGAATTTTTTCGATTTGGGCGATTCCTCTTTCCTGCCCGTTATAGGCGGATCGGATTTGGACTTTCATATTCCGGATTTCCGTAAAGAGCGAGCCCAAATGATCGGTCTGCGCTCGGTTATCTTGTACAAGATCCCGCAAACGGTTTTCCTCGGATTCAAGATCCGCGAGGATGTTTAAAGACTCTTTTTGACTTTTGGGGCCGAGACTGGGGGAGTTTAGGCGCAGATCCCTTGAGATATATTTAATAAAATCTATTTTACTGATGACCTCGTAGCTATGGTGGATCAGGTTTCCGGTTTTTTCCAGTTCTCTCACAGTCCAAAATGATAACAAAAATCCTGCTAGCATGATTCCTGCGAGCAAGGTGAACGCTAGGCGAACTTTTCCCTCTAAAAGCATCTGATTTTTTTTTCTAAAAAGGAGCATTAAAATCCACGATTCATACTCCCATCGTGTTATCGCAGCGATTCACGGGAGATTGACTTTTTTACAGTATAGTTAGAGGTATCTCAACCTTTTTTTAGACATACCGATTCGTCGCGTCTTGACTTAGAATTCAAGTGAAACAGTTTGGTATTCCCGGCTAAACCTTTTTCTGCTACAATCCGGAGAGGTTAGGAAAACTGTTGTACTGACGGGCCGTCCGCTATACTATGAAATCCGTAATTCACGAAATCTATTTATCCGTTTCCGGAGAGGGTATATCCACCGGATTACCCACGATATTCGTGCGATTTGCGGGATGTTCCTTGCGCTGCGGAATGACCGGGTCTAAGAAACTTTGGTGCGATACCCCTTATGCACTTTCTCCCAATGCAGGACGGGAAATGAGCATCGATGAAGTGGTTTTCGAAATCCGTAGTCTTTCGCATACTTCCACTCAAGTTTTATTGACCGGTGGAGAACCTCTTGAGAATGGAAAGAAGGATTTTTCGAAGATTCTCGCAAATCGGCTGCGAGAGGAACGAAACTCTTCCGGGAATTTTCCTAGAGTGAGAGTGGAAACGAACGGGGCGGAATCGATTCAAGATCTAGCGGATATGGTTTTTACTTTAGACTATAAATTACCCGGATCGGGTATGGAAGATAAAATGCGTGTCGAAAACTTTGAATTCCTTCGGGACAGAAATGATTCTCTGGATGAGATAAAATTCGTGGTTCGAGATCGTGAGGACTTTGAAAGAGCGATCGATGTTGTGGATCGATTTCAATTGAAAGGAAACCTACTCGTGTCTCCCGTTTTTAACGAGTTATCTCCCGAATTATTAGTGGAATGGATAAAAGAAAGCGGTAAACGCGATCTTCGTTTATCGCTGCAAACGCATAAATATATTTGGGGGGATAAGAGAGGGGTTTGAGTTTGGAGTCCACACTACAGCTAAGCCTTGATTTTGATTCGGAATCGCCTACCGGATACAGGGGCGACTCATGCTATCTCCGAAACGAGGCGGATTTGGGAATCGGAAAGATAGAATCTTCCGAAGCGGGAAAAATATCCATTTTCTTTCCGAAGACAGGAATCCGAAAATCGATTTCGGAAACTTCTTCTCAACTACGGGTTATCGGAGCCTATCCGACGGCATTTTCTCAAGCGCCGGGCACTCCCGAACTTTTGCATCTTTGTTTAACCGCCTTTGAATTAAAGCTCACTCATGCGTATGATAAGCTGTCGGCGCTTTCCAATTCTAGGACTAGATTACTTCCGCACCAAATCGAATCGACGTACGTCGTCGTGAATTCTTTGAAACCCCGCTTTATTCTGGCGGACGAAGTCGGCTTGGGCAAAACGATCGAAGCCGCTCTCGTTATGAAGGAGCTGATCTTTAGGCGCGGTTATAAGCGAGTACTGATCGTTGCTCCTTCTCCATTATTGGTTCAATGGCAGCAGGAATTGAAGAATAAATTCAATGAAGATTTTGAAATCGTTAAAAGACGTAATTTTGTCGTCTCCGGGGAAAAAAATTGGAAAAATTTCAAACACGTAATTACTTCCGTAGATTTCATTAAGAATCCTAAATATGCGGAAGAGATTTTAAAGACCAAATGGGACATCGTCATTTTCGACGAAGCCCATAGACTTAGACGAGATTATCATAAAGTTACCCGAGCCTATCTATTTGCGGAAAAAATAGCCCGCAGATGCGAATGCCTACTTTTACTTACTGCGACTCCCTTTCGTGGAAAATTGGAGGAGCTATACTATTTGATTCATCTTGTGGATTCGAATCTTCTCGGACCATATAATACTTTCGTAAATGATTATGTCCTAGGAAATAAGTCCGACTTAAAGGAAAAGATTTCTAAAGTTCTACTTAGAAGGAGAAAGGTCGAAGTCGGCGGTTTTACGAAGAGATTTGCAAAGACCGTAAAGATCGAACTTTCTCCCGCAGAAAGACAGTTCTACGACGAAACGACCGAATACGTACGACGGGAATACAATCTGGCGATGAGAACGCAAAACCGAGCCATCGGTTTCGTAATGATCGTTTTTCAAAAGCTGCTGGATTCCTCGGTTTTTGCACTTCTATCGGCGCTTTCTAAACGTAAGTTCATGCTCGAAAATCGTCTTCATCACCTGAAATCGATCGAGAGCAAATTAGAGGAATGGGATTTTGACGAGACTGAAGGAGTGGAAGATTTCGTTTCGGACTTGGACGAATCCGCGCCGAACGATCTCGTTAATCTTCGTCGCGAATTGCTTTCGCTGAATCGCTTGATTCTTTTGGGAAAAAAGATCAAAGAAGATCGAAAGACTCAAAAGCTAAAAGAAACGATCGCAAAACTAAAGAAAGAAGGACATCCGAAATTCATCATTTTTACGCAGTTTCGGAGCACTCAGGATTTTCTCGCGGCCAGCCTTTCCGATTATAAGGTGACTTTATTCCACGGATCGTTAAGTGCCGACGCAAAAGAGGAGGCGATTCTCGAATTCAGGAAATCTTCGGAAATTTTAATATGCACGGAGGCGGGAGGTGAGGGTAGAAATTTACAATTTGCTAATGTTTTATTCAATTACGACCTTCCTTGGAGTCCTTTAAAGATAGAACAGAGAATCGGGCGTATTCATCGTTTCGGTCAAAAGGATAACGTATTTATTTTCAATTTCGCCTCCAAGGACACGGTGGCCGAAAGAATATTGGAAGTACTCTCGAATAAGATCCGATTATTCGAGGAGTCGATCGGGAATTCGGACGAATTGCTAGGTGCGATCGAGGATGAGCTGGATTTTCATTCCAATTTTATGCGTTTCGTGACCGGAAATAAGAAACTGAAGGAAGTCGAAGAGGAAATCGATCAAAGAATTAAAATCGCTAAGAAGGGCTTCGAGAAACTCGGCTCGCTGGTGACCCCGAAACTGATCGATTTTAATTTAGAGGACTATTACAAGACGACTCTACAGGAGCGATCATACACGAATTCACACTTGGAGGATTTTTTTGTTCGTTACTCTAAGGCGTTTCCCGAAGGAGCGGCCTGTCGAGTCCAAACGGAAGCCCCTCATTTATATAAGTTGGACGGCGGAATCTATAAGGGTAAAAGGGCAACCTTCGACTCCGAATTAGCGCTTTCAAACGATAGTCTGGAATTCTTGGCGTTCGGTCATCCGCTTATCGACGATGCCGTCCTTTCTTTCTTAAAAGACAGGCGAGGTTGGAAAACGGGATTTTATCGATCCGGCGGAAGTTCCGTATATTTCGTATTTATAGTCGAGTTCAGATTTTCATTGGAAAGAAAGGAAATTTTTACGGTAGAAGTAAACCGTCGGAGCGGGAACGTAAACGTTTTAGAAAATCTTCCGGAAGCAGTCCGTGAATCTTTGATCCAAGGTCCCGATGAGTTCCTCGTTTCCGCTTACGAGACGAACTTTATATCGGCCTGCGAAGCCTTGGATCAAGCGATGGAAGCCCGCAAACGAGAGCTGTATGAACAAACAAAGGATCTCTTTTTAAAAGAGGAATACAAAATTCGGAACAGCAATCAAAACACCTTACGACAGTTGGAAGAGAAGTTGATGCGTCAAGAAGCCGCCTTTAAATGGGAAGGCAAACCCGAAAAGAAATCCGCGATGAATCGAACTAAAAACGAAATCCAGAAAGTAAAGGAAGACTTTGAAATCGAGCTAAGAAAAGTCCGAGTCGGGAAAGATATTCGTCATAGATTCGAATTGTTTCAAGCTTACTTTCCATTGTCACCCTAATCGAGTTCTAAGATTATTTGAAATAAGGGAAATAAACCCGTCGGTTTCCTGCTGGACAGTCTTGTCGATTCCGAGCTTTTGTTAAAGTACTTCGTCGAAACCATCGACGCTGGGAGAGCCGAGACGTGAAATTATCCTTGGATTGGATGAACGATTATGTACCTCTAAAGGAGGTGCCGTTGGAAGAAATCCTGAAGAAGATCGCCGCATCCATTTGCGAGATCGACGGTGTCGAGGATTTCTTTTCACATTTAGAAAAGATAGTTTTGGTCCGGATAGAATCTCTGGAAAAACATCCCCAGGCGGATAAACTACAAGTTGCAATCGTAACGGACGGAAAAAGCAAAATTCAAATCGTTTCCGGGGCTCCGAATTTACACGTCGGCGATTTGGTACCGTTGGCCATTCCCGGTGCAATGCTTGACGGAAAAGAGATCAAGGACTCCGAACTAAGGGGGGTTAAAAGTTCGGGAATGCTATGTTCCGAAAAAGAGCTCGGTCTTTCGGACGAGGATTCGGGTGTGATGATCGTAGCGGATACCATAGCGAAACCCGGCGACAATCTTCGAGACTTCTTGGGATTTCGGGATAAAATTTTCGATGTGGATAATAAATCCATCACGCATCGTCCGGATCTTTGGAGTCATTTCGGTTTTGCGAGAGAATTGGCCGCGCAACTCGGATTACCCGTCAAATTCAATCCGTTGGAGCAGGAATGGGAATTTACGAAGAAAATTTCTTCTCCTAAAGTTAAAGAAACAAAATATTCTAATTCGTATTTCTCCGTCGGTATCGAAGGCATTTCTATAATTCCTTCCAAAAGAATCGTCCAAGCTCGATTGAAAAAATGCGGAATCCGCGCGATCAACAACGTCGTGGATGTTTCGAATTATCTTCTTTTAGAAGCAGGCCAGCCGACGCATTTTTTTGACCGGGATAAACTACTGGCTCAGGGCGAGGTAGCCTTGGAAGTGGATTATGCAAAGGAGAAAGAATCCTTTTTACTTTTGGACGAGACTTCCCCCAAACTCGATCCGGAAATTTTAATTATCCGTAATTCCGGAAAAGCGGTGGCGATTGCCGGCGTGATGGGGGGAGCGGAAACGGCAGTTTTCGATTCCACTAAAAACCTAATTTTAGAATCCGCGGTATTCCCCCGGGAATCGGTTCGGAAATCGATTCGTAAAACGGGTATACGGTCCGAATCTTCCATTCGTTATGAAAAAGGGTTGGAGGCCACTACTTCGCTTCCGGTAATTAAGCGGGCTCTCCAATTGCTAAAAGAAAACGGTTGCGAGAATCTTAAAGCTAGTGTTCCGGCAGGATATATTCATACTGCGGATAAAAAAGTCACGATTCCGCTTAGCCTTGGTTTCCTGAACAAAAAACTCGGAACCGATATCGATCGGAACACCGCCGAGGAAGTTCTAAAAAAACTTTCCTTCACGATGGATTGGGAAGGAGAGAAGGCGATCGTTACGGTTCCTAAATATAGACAGAATTACGATATTACTCTGCCGGAAGATCTAGTGGAAGAGATCGGTAGATCCATAGGATATGCGAGTATTCCTCGCCGCCCGCTTACTTCCGAGGCCAAACCTCCCGCCAGGAACCCGGCCAGAGAACTCGAAAGAATGTTGAAGAGACAATTTTCCCAGGTTTTGGGTTATAACGAAGTCTTTAATTATTCGTATGCTTCCGAAAGCGATAATTCGTTGGAAGAGGAGAGCAAAAATTTCGTTCGGATCAAAAATACGATGCCCGAGGACCAAGCGTTTTTACGTACCTCATTATATCCGTCTCTTCTAAAAAACATAAGATTGAATGTGGATCGGTTCGAGAATGTTCGGATATTCGAGTTCGGTCGAACGTATAAGAGGGCGGCGGAACCCGAAAACGAATCCAAATGGTTTGCTTGGGCCGTAAGCGAAGGACGCAAATGGAACGAAAAAAATCGGGAGCAACTAGAATCCGATTTTCTACAAGTCCGCTCGGGAATCGAGAAGGTCCTCCGCAATTTGAACATTCGTACTTTCCGTTGGGAGTCGGAAGAAAAGCGGTTTTTTCATCCTAAGGCGAGCGCGAATTTGCTAGTCGATGGGACAAAGATAGGCGAACTCGGTTATGCGCATCCTATTCTTTTGGATAAAATGGATTTAAAAAAAAGGACGATTCTCGGTAAATTCGATTTTGCTACACTATTGAATGTATGGGAATCCCAAAGACAGAAGAACTATTTCAAAGTACCGTCTCATTTTCCTCAGACTGAAATCGATTTATCCTTGGTGATGGATGTTTCGGAATCCACGTCGAATTTTGCCGAGTTAGTCCGCGAGGAATCGTTTCCCGAATTGGAAGATTTACGGGTGACTGTGATTTTCACGGGGGGGAATCTACCCGATGATAAAAAATCGGTCTCTTATCGCTTCCGATTATTGACTCAGGATAAGAATCTTACTCAGGAAAGAATCAAAGAGATAACGGATCGATTGATTGATATCGCAAAGTCCGCCGGTTACCCGCTTCGATAAGGAATTCATGAAAATACACGAGACCGCATTTATTCATCCGGCGGCAACTTTAATCGGCCTTTTGGAGTTGGGACCGTACGTATCCGTATGGCCGGGAGCGGTGCTTCGCGCCGATATGAATTCCATTCGTTTAGGTGAAGGGGTAAATATTCAGGATAATACCACTCTACATACGGACTCGACTACGGGAATCTTTATCGACGAGTATACCTTGGTAGGTCATAACGCGATGCTGCACGGTTGCAAAATCGGTAAAGGCTGCTTGATCGGGATCGGGTCCGTGATTTTAGACGAGGCGGAGATCGGAGACGGCGCAATGGTTTTTGCAGGCTGTATGATTCGAGGAGGGAAGAAAATTCCACCTCGAGCGATGGTCGTACCCAAAAACGGGGATATCGTAATTTATCCGGGAAAAGCAAAACCGATTACGACGATCGCCGGTTGTCTCGAATACATTGAGTTATCTAAGCGGTTTCTAGCGAATCGATTCGGGCCATTCTCCCAGGAAGAAGAATTACAATTCGTTAAAGAAGCGGAGCGAATCGTCTCTCGCTTAGGGATCTAGTTTCCACTAACCTTTCTTTTCCTTCGTTTCAGGATTCACTTACCGGGGATTGATATTAATCAAGCGTTCAGCCGGTCTCTGATCACAACCTTCCGCTTCCCATTCCGTTAGTCGACTTTAGCTTGGAAAAGCGGATACACTTTTTTGCTTAGAGGAGGAGACTGTGAAGGACAGCACAATCGTAAGAATTCGAACCATTTGGCAGACCTTTGACATGGCCCTAAATATTCCCGCCATCGATAAGCAGCATGTATGGCTGATAGCAATGATCGTCGAATTAGAGGATGACTTGGAATCGGCCGACCCAGTCTCGATGGAAAATAATTTTACGAGGACTTTGACCCGCGCTTTGGATTATACCATCGAACATTTCTCTTTGGAAGAGAAAGTCCTTGAAAGCATCAACTATCAAAAATTGGGTCAGCATAGAATTCAGCATAGTCGATTTATCGCGGTTTTAAGAAGAAGAGCGAGAGAAAGGGTTACCGGCGATTATAAAAAGGCCGCACTAAACCTTCTCCGGAATTTAAGAACCTGGTTGTTTCAGCATATTCTTTCCGAGGATCGGGCCTATCTCGACGCGGTACAGATGCATTATGAAGAAATCAAGGATTGGATGAATTCCCACTTCGCAAATTCCCCCCATAGCGATGAAGTCGAGGAACTTTATAGAAGAGTGACGAATTCCTCGGAAACGAGGAAAGAATTCGAATTTCAAACGATCGGAGAGGATAATCTTAAAATAATATCCGAACTTTGGTTCAGATACAAATTGAAGACGGGAATCGCCATAGTCGATATGCAACATCTTTGGTTGTTACAACTATTGGTTAGAACGGAAAAATTGCATCGTCAAAGATTGAAGCAAGAGATCAAGACCGAGGTATTAGGCAGTCGGATCAAGGAAGCTCTGACTGCTACGATAGATTATATTAAAGAACACTTCAGTACGGAGGAGGCAATCATGAGAAGATTTAATTTTCATGACACGAATTCGCATATCAAGCAGCATCGAAATTTTAACGGAATAATAAACGACCTGATTCAGAGGAGTAGAAACGACGATACGGACGCTATATCGAAATTGCTGCAGGATTTAAAGGATTGGCTGATAAGTCACATCGCCGTCGAAGACAAAAAATTATTCTATTTCTTTCGATCCCGTCTAGGAGAGGTGAACGAATACGTAAGAGAATTGAACCAGCAAGGAAAAATTCATATTTGGAAAGATGCGGTAAGCATATACAGACTACTCGTCGAATACGAGGAAACGCCGAGTCTTAAAGCCTAAGGTCCGGGAGAATTCGCGCTTTTGCTTTCCCTTATTCCTTTTAAGGTAGAAAGAATTTTCGGTCCTTTCGACTTAAATTCATCTTCGGGAGTCGATCCGGTGATAATATATGCGTTGCCGTCTTTTAAAAATATAAGTTGATAATTATGAATTTCCGCCGATTGTTCGAAATTTTCCAATAGGAATCTGCCCTCGATTAGGGCAGCTTTTTGCTTTCCTATCGTCAGTCGCTGGGGCACGGAAAGCATTTCGTAATTCTTATATAAGTTCGAATAGAGTGCCCCAATCGACGCGATATAATCGTCTAAAGTCGCTTTGGAGTAACGGGCCGGAATCGGTTCGGAAACGAAGTTAATGCTGGTACGAATGCCGGGCTTCGTATATTCGTCCGAGTCGAAAAGATAAAAAAGGACCTTCAAATCCTGTTTTGAATCCGCTTTTTTCGAGTTCTTTTTTATGGCGGGCTTTTCTTTTTCTTCGGATACGGATTCGCTATAAATCCAACCTTCGTAATTTAGGATCAATCCTAGTTCGGGGATCTCGACGGTCTTGGTGATTTCCGGGACCTTCTCTTTGCAAGTAAAGAATAGAATTATAATCGAAGAGCCGATAACGGTAAAATTTCGAATTTTCGACTTCATTTAGAGACTGGTATTTTCCAGGTCGCTAAACTACATTCGATTTTTCTCGAAAGGCAAGTACTTTCCGTATTCAGGCTCTTCTACGACGAAACAATAGCCCCGACCATATCGAATCGACGGCGCAGACTTTTACGTCTACGAGCCCGTTTTTAAGGCCGATCTCCCGAACCTTCCCCTCTTTTACATCCGTGATCACACCGGAGCTTCCTTTCGGCCAAGAAATCCAAACCATTCCTTTTTCCGCTAGAAAGGTTTCGAACTTGGGAAAATATATTTCCAGCTCTTTTGCAGATTTTGTAAAGAGATGAATATAATCGAATTTTCCGGAAAGTTTCTTTTTAAATTTAATTCCTTCCGGTAGGTTCTCCAGAAGGTCGAAAAAGTACGTAGGCTCGCCGATCAGTATCGCTGTTTGACCTTCTTTGAAACCTAATTTCTTAGCGAGAGGGGTTCCCGAATAACCGGCCATATTTTTCTCCTATAGTATAAACGATAAGCGAAAAGGAAAAAAGTCGATCAAGTATTTGATTATTATCGAAATGCGATGAACTCCTGACTTCAAAACGGGCTGGCGAGCCGGAATGAAAAACCGATCGAGTTTAGCTTTTTATTATCCAATAAAATTCAGAAGCGACTATTTTATAAATTTGGGATATAGGAACTTATCAAATGTGCAAGTTCGATCATTCCGTTCGATTTAACATACGAAACGAATATAGACCAGGGAGGAATATTCCTTCTATAAGGCTCGGTGCTTGGTCCGGTATAGAGTCCACCGCCCGGTCCTGCGTAAAGCCCACCGCCCGGTCCTGTATATAATCCCCCGCCGGGACCAGTATAAAGCCCGCCGCCCGGTCCTGTATACAATCCCCCGCCGGGACCGGTATAAAGCCCGCCGCCCGGTCCTGTATACAATCCCCCGCCGGGACCGGTATAAAGCCCGCCGCCCGGTCCTGTGTAAAGTCCCCCGCCGGGACCAGTATAAAGCCCGCCGCCCGGTCCTGTATATAATCCACCACCAAGACCGGTAAATTGATCGCGTGGCCAAGTTAATTCTATCATAATTTGCTTTTGTTCGCTCCGATTGCCGAATCTAGGGCGAAATACGAAAGAGGGATATTTTGGAAAAATATTCGGGCTTTTAATTTAAGAGCAAGATCATTTCTGAAATCGTGGGTAAATTTGCAATCTTTGAAAGGTCGGGATAAAGTAAATTTTGGATTCTCCGGCTGCGCCATCGATAGATTTCGCATAAATGAATTACGCTCTTTTAATTTTTAAAAACGCATCCTCTCGTAAAATCTTATTCAAAATTGCGCATTTTCCGCGAGACGGTTAGCGATGGTAGACCCTCGAATTTACGAATGTCTTCTTTTAACGAACGTATTAAAAAGCCGACCTATTAAGGCCGGCTTACAATCTTTTCAAAGGTTTAGGATAGTACGGGTTCTTAATAGGGGAAACCGAGATAGATTTTGGAACGGGTAAAGATATCTGCAACGCAGAAACCGAATAGAAGGAGCAAGAAGAGGAATCCGGATCCGAAGATGGCCCTGTTCATTAGGTTATCGTATTTTAAGTGCATAAAGTAACCTAAGACTAAAGAGGCTTTGATTGTCGCGACCAACATTGCAATGACCGTATTGGCGGCACCGAAGTCGATTCCAGCTACCCAAACAGTAAGGATTGTTCCTATAATCAGGGCTGCAAAGACTAAGCTGTACGTCTGGATGGAGATCAGGTGATGCTCGCCGTGACCTTCGTCGGCGGTATGAGAGGCAGACGAGGCAACCGCCGCAGGACTAGATTGCAATTTCGTTTTGCCTGCATCGACCGCTTGCTGTAAGGCTTTTCCTAAACGCGTGCCTTTATTTTTGTCCAGGTAGGACTTCAGCTTGTCTTCTTCCACGATTTGAGCGGCGAAATTGACCACAAAACCTGCGACTGTCGTACTAACGATGGCCCCGCCGCCTACGACAAGTCCTGTGAAAGGAATTAAAAATCCAATGCTTACGATGATGTAAAGAGAGTAGTTGAGAAACAGTTCCATCTAGTATCCTTATCCGACCCTAACGGATCTAAGGTCTTTTGCGGTCCCTTAGGGACTGGAGCCAGTCTCGGAGGTAGGGAAAGAATCACAAGTACATTTCAGCTAGCGAAGGTCGCCCTCGACCTTCCTGCGATTTCTTCCGCCAGTAAAAACGGATCTCCGACCTCCTCTTTCGGAATTCGAAACCAAAGAAGAACTTTCGGGTGGTGTTTTCCGGAGTCCGAAAAAAATGGAGATAGCGGAAAGATCTGCCAGGACGTATCCTTTTCCCATTCAAGAAGTTGGGAATACGGGTCTCGGTCATTGCGGTTTTTATGCGAAACGAATAGCGCCAAATCCCGATATGTAGGGAGCGAAAATTTCTTTTGGAGTTCAAGAAGAACCCGGCCCATAGTCCAACGGAAATTAACTTCCGAAATCTTCCGCAAACGGAGATTTGAACCCTCTCGATAGATAAAGGAGTCGATCGACCCGAATCCGGAGTACGACGGGGCAAATTCCCGGAGTCGTTCGAGAATACCCTTCATTTGATTTAAATATTGTTCCGTTTCGGAAGCTTCTGCGATCCATGTTCCCGAATATTTTCCCTTTGAATTCGAGAGGAGTAAGGTGCCGGCTTCCAATCTAAAATTCCCTTCCTGAGCGGAAAATAATAGGCTGAGATCTTGAATTCTATCCACCCATGGTTCCAGAATCGATCCTGTATCTCTCGTTTTAAAAAAATCCTTTTTGGACGGAAAACCTAGATCGACCGGGAGAACGAATTCATGTCTTCCTGAAAAACCGAAGTCTAGCTTTCGAACATATAGAGGAAAATTAGGCGTGAGATTTCGGGCGCCTCGCCAGGCTTCTTCGTTTTGAAACGTCCAGGCGGGAAATTCTTCGATACCGCAATTTGCTTTCCAGATGGATTGTCGAATTTTGGAGGAAAGCCGAAATGATTCTTCGTAAGAAGAGGAATCGCGAGTAAAGGATCCTTGCGTCGAAAGCCGGGCGATTTTCCCCCACTCTTCCAAAATAATAGGCTCTACAATACGTTCGGACCGAATCTGTCTTTGGAAAATGCGTATGGGTGTCGCAATAGACCATCCTTTCTTTTTCCAATAGGAGTACCATCGGTCTTCGGGTGTCGAATGGGCTACAATTTCTCCCAGACTTTTTTCGGGTCCCGTCAAGACCAAAAAGCAGGATTCGACGACCGCATTCTGTCCTTCTAAACCGATCGGAAAAATATCCCCGTTGAGTAGCTCTTCTTCAAAGTAGGCGTTCGGGCGAAAGATTCGTGTCATAATCCGATATGTATCGGGGAAAAATTCCTTCCCCTGATCAAGAATAGGGTGTACTCTTCTCGATATATAAAGAGTAGGTAATCCGTATGAAAACCCGATTCTTGATTCTTTTCCTTGTTTCGCTGGTTTCTTTCCGGCTTCAGGCTGCTCCTAAAGTTCTTACTATGGAAGAGAGAGAGGTGGAACGTCAAATCGAGGCGATTCGAAAGGCGGGGTTCTCGGATATTGAAATCGATAATCTGCATGCATCCATTGCGGAGAATATTTTCAAAATTAATAAACTACTGCAACTGGATACAAGTAAAAAAGCTCTGCGTTATATAGGAGACGAACCGCAAGACCTACCTCAATTCTTAAAAACCGATCGGGACAATAAGGCTTATTTAGAAATCGATATGGGTTCCGGCGAATCGTTTTGGGATTTTCCGAAGACGTACTTATACAATGCGAGAATTTTCATTTATCCCGGCAGCACTCCTGAAAAATTAGATAAGATCATTATGCAGTTTAAGAGAACGAACTCCAACGGAGAAATTTTCGTTCGAGAAATGCGACGAGTGATCAATTTGGATCCGAAAGGGCCTCAAGTCACCCAAGACGGAAAACGGACTCCTAACAATAATAAAGAGATTAAACTGGAATACTATTCTAGTTATGATACCGAATTTATTTGGCCGGACACTCCGACTCAACCGATCCAAGCCGGAGTAGAATCGAAATTGCACGACGAGGGCAACCCTCTTCCTTACAATAAGCAAAAGCAGATTATCTTAACCTATAAGAAATATCTAAGAAAAGTGGATAAGAATGTTCGCTATAAACTCCGTGATTTAGACCTGAACCAAAAACGCCTCATTTCTAAGATGCTGGAATTCCAATAAACTCCTTATAGAATAAATTCCGCGCCGAGAGCGGAGTCTAGCTACCGAATCTTCGATTCTATTCCAAATAGAATACTATCTGAGGTTGATATAGGATCGGATTCTAGCTTTTTCGCTTAACGATCGTTTATAATCTTTAAAAATCTTTGCGGCGGCGGTTCCGATCCTAACGAAGAATCGGAGAATATCGATTGACCGACAGCACTGAACTTAAAAGATTTTTAATCGAAATCAAAATGAATCGACGGTTCTCGGAAAAATTTCTACCGTTCCTTATTCTCCTATCGACCGTTTTTCTGACGGACTGTGCGACTCGATTGGCTTCCGTAATTGAAAAAGGAAATAACGAGCAGGCCGTTAAAATGCTGGAAGCAGGAGCAAATCCGAACGACTCGGGAACCTGCAATACTCCTCTTCATATGGCGGTGAAAAAAGGAGAGTTAGCACTAGTGCAACTCCTCTTAAAAAAAGGAGCGGATCCGAATCTACGTTCCCGGGAATGTAATTATAAGGATCTATTCGGCCAATACAAAGCTAATAATCGGAGCCCGTTGGAAGCCGCTAAGACATTGGAAATCGCCAAGATTCTTTTCGAAGCCGGTGCGGATCCTCGCTGGGGGAGCTATGAGGTTACGGATACAATAACGAATTGGACTCCCCTCTATCGAGCGGTACTAGCCGAACGGTACGATATCGCCAAGTATTTAGTCGAAAAAGGTGCGAACGTCAATTTATACGACGATATGAACGGAAAGCATATCCTATTGCGATTGCTTTCGGAAAGGAAAGATTCGAGAGCAAATATTTTACGAGGTTTGTTACTGGCAAAAGGGGCAAGGGAATTAAACTTTATCGGTTCGCTTAAAAAAAACATTTCGGATAGTCCGACTAATTCTTATCGACATATTCCAACCGGAAATGTAACGATAATGACTCCTGAAATGATTTCTTACCTAAAAGAGTCGCCCGACCAAGCCGTTCCGATCACTTATTCAATCGCGGACGGGAGATATTACCATTATTCCGAGTTTGAGTGGACGGATACCAAACAAAACTTGCACGAGTGGTTGCTTCTGAAGCGGGCCGAATATGAGGCTTTAAAAAAGAAGAAATAAAATAATCGTTTTTCCCGCTTGCCTTTTCTAAAGAGGGAAGGTATCACTTTCCCCATGGCTCTCCATTCCGTTTTCGGTAAACTTCAATTTAAATTAGGGGAAGGCGATGTTTGTGTCCTTTCCTCGCCTTACGAATTCGAACCTGCTCTTTCAAGCTTAGGAGGTCCAGTCGACCGTGCCCTACGTTCCGGAAAAAAATATCGTCTGATTCTGGCCTTTGTTCAAACGGAAGTCGAGATTCGAAACATCGCATCGATGGTTCCAACCTGCCTTGCCGAAGACGGATTATTATGGTTGGCGTATCCGAAAAAAACTTCCCGGAAGTTTAACGTCTCCATCCATAGGGATGCCGGGTGGGACCCTTTGGGGAAAGTGGGATATGAGGGCGTGCGTTTGATTGCAATCGATGATGATTGGTCAGCGCTTCGGTTTCGTCATTCTTCCCTGATCAAGACTCTGGATCGCGACCCGAGCTTAACTCTTAGCGAGGAAGGTAAGAAAAGAGCTACCGCTCGCAAGAAGTCCCCCGGGAAAAAAGCCGCCGCAAAGAAAAAAGCGCCAAAAAAGAAAGTTTTGGCGAAGAAAAAAACCAAGAAAAAATAGCGCAGAAGCGAAATTGGATAATTGCATTCGGGTTTTATGAGATTCGACAAAACGGGATTTAGAGCCGGATGAATTTGATTCTAACGTAATACTGTAGAAAAGACCCGAGTTCGTTTATAATCCAGAATCACGTCTGACTATCAGATCGCTGATTACTTTCTCGTCCGTCAGGTATTTTCTATTCAGGTATGAGATCGCATAATTCAGGAACTTCGGAACTTCCTTGCCGGCTTCCAATAAATCCAGCTTTGTTTGAGTAAGCTCATCCATGGTCATCAGAGCTAACCGTCTTTGGCTTTGGTGGGATTCAAATTCATCTTCCGTTTGAAATTCGATTCCTGCCATAGAAAAAATATAGCACGATTCGGTATTTCTGGCAAGCGAGTACCGAAAGGATTTCCCGGCTTAAAGGATTTTCGAATTAAGGATGCTTATGCCGCTTATCATATTCGTCCGACTTCTTAATTCCTCTTTCTTCGTTCACAAATAGATTTACGAGCAGCGCAATCAGAAAGAAGACGCTGACGGCGAGAAATGCATTACGCAGGGATAGGAGCGTCTGCAAAACGCTTATCGCGACCAACCCGAATGCCGCGGCTACCTTTCCGGAGAGTCCCCATAAGCCGTAGAATTCGCCGGATTTCGATTCGGGAGAGAAAATTCCCACGATAGCCCTGCTTGAGGATTGTGTAGAACCTAAACCTGTACCGGCTAATATCGTAATTCCTACGAATGTCCATTGTTCGGACACGTGGATGCCGAGCGAATTAATAAAGGACGCGACTTCTCGGACCCAATAAATCAACAAAAGACAAACGATCCATAACGCTAACGTAATATTAAATGTTTTTAATGCTCCAATCTTGTCCTGGATAAAGCCGAATAATACCGCTCCGACGGCCGCGAATAATTGAATAAAAAGAAACATCGCAATTCTATGTTCTTTTTCCATCCGAATTTCCTGGGTCCCGTAGATGAATGCGAAGCTGATAACTACGCCTAACGCCGCCATTGCAAAAAATAAGGATACTAGATATATGGCCATATCTCGGAAGTGTTGAATGTCTTTAAAAGTGCTTTGTACTCGGTCAAATCCGATCTTTAAATAACTGATGCCTTCCGGTTTCGGACTTCCTGCAGAGTATTCCTTTAGAAGCAAGAAAGTCGGAATTCCGGCGACCAAGAAGAAAAAGGCGGTGTAAGGGCCTACCAATCGCATGTTATCATAATTGGATGGGACCGGTTCCCCTAAAGTATCGACGAGAGCAACGGCTGCAATTCCGCCGAAATAGCCGATTCCCCAGGCATAGCCCGAAATTTTTCCGAGTTCATGCTTAGGACCTAGAAAAGGAAGAAAGCTGGAGGTGAAATTTTCTCCCGAAGCAAAAAAGAAATTGGAAAGAATTATTAATAAGAATGCCAACCCGAATTGACCGGGCGAAACTACGAACCAAAGGGCCGCCGTTGTGATTACGCAAAGAATGTAGCTCCAAAATAAAAATGCTTTTTTCTTTGCGGAATAATCCGTAACCGCTCCGAAGATCGGTCCGGTAATAACGACAATCAGATAGGAAAACGCCAACGCGAGCCCCCAGAGAAAATTTCCAGTTTCATATGGATTGTCCGAATTTGTCGAAGGCGGGACGATTAGTTGGCTGAAAACCACACCGTATGTTACGCTTATAATTACAGTCGTATAACTGGAGTTGGCAAAGTCGAACATGCACCAACCCAGGATCTCTCTCATGGGGGCGCGTTTGGTAACTTGCATATTCGGATGGATGTCCTTCTATAGAAATTTCAAAGGAGAATATGTGGTAAAACCACTCTGTCAACGAGAAATATTTTGCAAAAAATTCTCTTGCATGAAGTTGTTTCATCGGTAGTTTTGAAAGAAGCCTTCCGTTTTGGAGTCCAATATTTAAACGGCTCATGAATTCCTCCGATTTTAATCAGATTGACTTAAATGCCTTAATGCGCCCTCGCAAAGTCTGCGTTTGCAATCAGGTGTCCGAAGAGGAAATAGTGAGTTCCATTCGTAGAGGCAACGATACCCTTGGAAAGTTGATGCAGGATACCCTTTGTTGTACCGGATGCGGTACTTGCCGAGGTAAAGTGACGAAGCTACTTGCAGATACTCTCGCGACCCGCGCCGAATGAATCTTCCTTATCTATCCGTAAATATGGCGATGACTCTGGACGGAAAAGTTTCCCGTCCGGACGGAAAGTGGTACGGTCTTTCTTCCAGGAACGATAAGAAAAGAATGGATGAAATCCGTGCAATTTCAGACGGACTGATTCTAGGAAAAAATAGCTTAGTAAACGACGATCCGGTAACTCGTTTGCGGTACGTGGATCAAGAGGGAGAACCGCGCCCTATATTATTGGTTCGAAACGGGACGTTGCCGGAAGACCGAAACGTCTTTCAAAATTCCCGAAAAAAACCGCTCCTATTCTGTACAAAACGTAACGAATCTTTAATTCGTTCGAATCTTTCCGAACTGGCCGAAATCATGGTATTGGGCGACGATGATATCGATGCTAAGAGCGTGATGCAAACGCTATATGATTTAGAATTTAAGAATATTCTTTTGGAAGGAGGCCCTCGGCTTAACGATTCCTTTTTTCGAAAGAATCTGATTCGAAGGATTTATCTTACGATCGTACCTTTCCTGATCGGCCAGTCGAATCTGCCTTCGTTAGCCGACGGGAAATTGGCTTACCCATCTTTCGATAACGATCAATGGAAGCTGGTATCATGCGAACAACAGGAAGACGAAGTCTTTTTAGTCTATGATAAACGAATATAACGACTTCAACAAGCAATTCGGATTCGCATTTATATCAAATGATAAAACTAAGTTTTGTTCGAATAATCATTCTCCTATTAACCCTAGGACTCATATACTTCCAGACCTTTCCGGAGAAGCAAATTTTGTTTTCGGAGAATCGTTTGGTATTTCTGCCGGAAAACTTGGAATCGATACAATTGGAACCCGATTGGGTGCGATTGGACGAGCTTCCGGCCGGTAGCACCAGCTATTTAGTCGAAGTTGAAGATGCTAGATTTTATCGACACGCCGGTTATTCCCTTTCGGATATCCAATCTTCGGTTTTGCAGGCCGTCGTTTTCTTTAGGAAATTGCGAGGCGCCAGCACTCTCGATCAACAGTTGGCTAGAACATTATTTTTGTCCAGGGATAAGACCTTATCAAGAAAGTTGAGAGAAATCCGAATTGCACAAAGCTTGGATTCCGAATTAGGTAAAAAAGGAATTTTGGAATACTATTTGAATTCGGTTTACTGGGGAAGAGGTCTTAACGGAATTCATAAATCGTCGGCGTATTATTTCGGAAAGCATCCGCGAAACTTAGAATTACGGGAATTCAAAGCATTGGTTCAAATTTTAAAAAAACCGGATGCATATTCGAGAGAGGAAGTTCGCAGCCTAACGGAGCTTTTTTAATTCGGTAGCCGTTCGATTTTATTCGCTAGAGCCCAGATCCGCTCTTCGCTTAACTCTTTACCGAAGGAGGGCATGCTTTGATTTTTTCCATCACGTATGATTCTAAATATTCCCGCTCTCATCTTATCCCCGCCGAAGAAAAACCCCATTTTCATTCCGAACGTCCCGAACTTTCGAGGAGTCGGTTGCATCCCCTCAGGCGGAACTCCTGATAGTCCGTGGCAGGCTGAGCATTTTTGCGACCAGTAAATGTCGGCAAAGGATAGAAGTTCCGGACTGAATATTTGCGGTTTTTTAGAAAGCTCCGGTTTCATTTGCGTCGAACTACAGCTATAGAGCAAAACGCTCAGAATCGTCGTCGTAGAAATAGGTAAAAGGAATCGCATCGATAAATTTCATTCGCCGGATAGAATGAAAGGAAACCTTTTTCCTCAAAGATTATTAAAATTCTAATTCTTTTCCGCAAAAAAGGTTCGACAAATCCGATCGAATCCAAATACTGACCATAGATTCTCGGTGATTATAGAGAGAGGGTCACACCCGTTCCCATCCCGAACACGGAAGTTAAGCCTCTCATCGCTGATGGTACTGCATGGTTCGCTGTGTGGGAGAGTAGGACGTCGCCGGGTTTTTGCAATGATTCATTTTAGTAAAACCCGACTATATTTAGTCGGGTTTTTTATTTTCCACCTTTTCGATCAAGAGCAAAGGGTCTATCTTACATTTCTAATATACTTTCAACCGAAGTTTTAAGAGCGTTATAGAAATTTTTTCTTTCATTGATAGCGGAGGGCAGAGGCCAGAGGACAGACGCGTTCGCTTTGCTCACGCTAGACAGAAGCTGCTCGAAGTTCGAAAGACAGCAGGGGTAGAGGAGAGATCTACTGTAACGCAAGAATCTTTCTTGAAGAACATGGAAACTCCGCTTGTCAATGTTCTGTCCGTGTTGGACTAAAGCCCGCCGCATCCCTTGCGCGGAGTGTGCGAAAAATTTAATACGTTTTCCCGACATCGATTTTGTTAAATAATCGTCATCGAGGGATGTAAAATAGTGGACATGCGAATGTGGTCATATTTATAATCAAGATGTGAAGATTTCGGCGGCCAAATTTAAGACTACGTGTCTAAACCTTATGGACCGGGTGCAGAAAACCCATGAAGAAATTATAATTACTAAGCATGGGAAACCGGTCGCAAAGCTTATGGCTGTCGAAAGCCTCGAGAACTCGAATCTATTCGGTTACTTAAAAGGAAGAATCAAGATCGAAGGGGATATCGTTTCTAGTACAGGTGCGAAATGGAACGAAGACTAATCTATTCATGATCGTTCTAGATACTCATGCCTGGATTTGGCTACTCGAAGGTGATTCAAGGATCAATAAAAAGCCGATACTTACTAAAATTTATAAAAACATTCCGACTCGAAGTATTTTCGTTTCCGAAATATCCGCGTGGGAAGTCGCAATGCTCGTAAGTAAAAAACGAATCAAGATCTCAGGATCACTCGTCGATTGGATTCACGAGGGGCAGACAGCTCCAGGTATTCAGTCGATTAACCTAACCCCGGAAATTATTTCCGAAAGCGTATCTCTTCCGGATTCGTTTCATGGAGACCCCGCTGATCGTTTAATCGTGGCGACGGCTAGAATTTTGAAAGCAGAACTAGTTACGATGGATAAAGCGATCCTACGTTATTCCAAGAAAGGAAACGTAAAAACGCTGAGTCTTAATTCCGCCAAGCCAAAGCGTTAAAGGTATTTACTAAGAACCTGTCCCAAAGCTTGCTTGTACGTAAATCCGTAAATATATAATATAGAGAGCATGGGATCGAAATTAGACATCTAGATATACCTGAACTCCAATGGTTCAAACTAAAAGAGTTACTCCCTAAAGATACAAGAATCATTACTAACGGCGGACGGCCTCGCTTGGATGATAGAACGGTGCTTGCTGCGATATTCTATCGAGTTAAAACAGGAGTTCCTTGCAGGCATATCCCTCCGATGTTCGGCAGCAAATCGACTCTTCATCGGAGATTTTAGGAATGGGGAAAAGCGGCAATTTTTGATAAAATTCATAAAGAAGCTTTAAAGCTCTATGAATATTCTATCTTATGAGAATGGCTTAAAAGTAGTTTTGGGACAAACTCTAAGTAAATTCCATTCCGAACTCAGAATACCGTAGGAATTTCCACACTGATTTCGGAACGAAAAAGGGTTGCCCTTCGCGGTTTTTGCGACATACGGCGACTCCAACGCCTATCTCCGGGTTTACGCACAATATAAACTTTTAGGTAATGGAATGCACTATAGGAGGCGCCCACTACCGAGCTTTCAAGGCAGCCGTTCTGGAATTGAAACAAACCCGCGCCCGATGACGGGAAATTAGGGGATTTATCTTCTAAATCGAGCCATTTCCCTTAAGAGATTATCTAAAATCCTCCATCCGCTTTAAATCGAACCGTACTGCAATGGAAGCCTATTAATATTTATCAAGACTGTGAAATAACCTAGCCATGCTTTAGGAGAACCTTTTTAAGCAGTTCGTTCTTCAAATTCTATCTGACTCACGTATCCTAAAAGAAGTGGGGCCATTGTATATTATAAAATACTTCTATAGTATCGAAGAATGTAGACGTAGCTTCTTCGATGCGATGAAACTATTATATTCCGTTTTACTTTTAAGTGAGGGAACTACGTACCAAGAAAGACCCTGGCACAACGTTGTTCCAACAGTTTCTTTTTCCGCTCATCTTTATCTTTCTCGTTTTTTCAGCGAAAAACGCGTCTGCTTTTGCGGAACTTGGTTATGAAAAAGTGAAAGGGATCCATTTTTGCATTTCGAATTACCCTGTCTGTTAAGCGGTGTCTTCCTTCTCGATTTAGTGTGCGAAAAATTTAAGACGTTCCCGTTTTTAGAACGTACATTCAATAATAACTTATTTTTATTTTCCTTTTTGACTTTGTCGACTTGACTACTTCTCTAAGTAGCAGTAGAATTCGGTCCGCTTATTGAAACGGAACCCGAGGGAAGTTAGAAAAGAGATGGGTTAAGTGTCTATCAAAGCGGGTTTTCAAGACGAACTATGGCGGTTGATTCCTGACTGTGTTTGGTCGGGGGGAATTCCCCTCCCGGCCCACCTTTTTGAAGTATATCGTTAGCAGCCCGGAAAGAGAAGACGGAGAATCGAGGGCGGGAATCTACCAATCATTCTGAACGAGATATTACAGGACGGAGGTCGGTCGGATACATCGGGAATTCAGAGGACGGAAGACAGAAGACTGAGGACAGAACATTGATAAATGGAGTTTCCATGCTATAGAGAAAGATTCTTGCGTTACAGTAGATCTCTGCTCTACCCCTGCTGTCTTTCGAACGTCTAGCAGCTTCTGTCTAGCGTGAGCAAAGCGAACGCATCTGTCCTCTGCTAGCGGCAACGATGTGTAGGGTGCGAAGCAGTCGCAGCGCTTGCGGATAACGGTTTATGTTAAAAGAAAAGAGGCGCTGAGACCGGAGCGAACGCGAAGCCCGGAGCAGCGTGGCCCGAACGAAGTGAAGGGAGCCGCCCGTACAGAGGACGGAAGACAGAAGACTGAGGACAGAACATTGGTGAGCGGAATTTCCACGTTACAGAGAAAAATTCTTGCGTTACAGTAGATCTGACCTCTGTCCTCTGTTATAGGTCGAATTTTCTTCATCCCCCGATTCGTAACGTTTCAGAATAAATATTTCTCCTAAAATAAATTTCCGAATCGCAAAATCCTGCGATGAGTTGATCCTGGGTCGATAGATTTTCCCCGGAGGACTCAATCTTAATGAAAAATATGTATATCTATTTGCTGAGAGTGACTCTTAGCCTGACGTTATCCCTAACGATTTTATTCGCGTTCGGCTCGGTGCGAGCCGAGTCTCAATGTCATGGTCTATCAAAAGGGCAGTGTGAGGCCGATTCCGATTGTACATGGGTTTCGGGATACCAGAAGCAAAGCGGTACGAATGTGGATGCTTACTGCAGGGCAAAGCCGGGTAAGGCGGGAGAAGGAACCCATTCGGATCATCATTCGAAAAAGAAAAAGGATGAGGCCGGCGATACCGTAAAGAAATCGGAATCTAAAAAATCGCACGAGAAGGAAGACAACGAAGAAGAAAAAGATTCCAAAAAAGTTAAGAAATCCAAGAAAGATAAAGATGAAGACGATGATAAGGATTCAAAGAAGTCTAAGAAATCCAAGAAAAAGAAAGGGGAGTAATATATCTCTTCTCCTTTAAAAAATGATATGGATACGAAAAAGCCGGAAGAATTCTTCCGGCTTTTATTTTTCATGAGCAGATAAAAGAGATTTGCTAATCTTGCAAATAATCTTCGATCGGAAGACAAGAGCAAACTAAATTGCGATCTCCGTAAACGTTATCGATCCTTCCGACATAAGGCCAAAACTTATGTTCTTTCGTCCAGTTGGTTGGGTAAGCCGCTTTTTCGCGAGTGTAAGCGTGTCTCCAAGAATCGGACGTTACCATTGCCGCAGTATGTGGAGCGTTTTTGAGAGGATTATCTTTCGGGTCCGCTTTACCGTCTTCGATTTCTTTTATTTCGTCGTGAATTAAGATCATTGCTTCGCAGAACCGATCCAATTCTTCCTGAGATTCGGATTCCGTAGGTTCGATCATCAACGTACCAGGAACCGGAAAAGACATCGTAGGAGCGTGGAATCCATAGTCCATTAATCGTTTGGCAACGTCTTCGACTTCGATTCCCGATGTCTTCTTAAACGGGCGAACGTCCAGAATACATTCGTGCGCGACGAAGCCATGTTTTCCCTTGTACAATACGGGGTAATAATTTTCCAAACGCTTTGCTACGTAATTAGCATTTAAAATTGCGGCCTTCGTCGCATATTCTAAACCCCGGTTCCCCAATAAAGCGATATAGACCCAGGAAATAAGTACGATACTCGCGCTTCCCCAGGGAGCGGCAGACACGGCGCCGTGCATATTTCCTGTTCCGTTATCGACCAATGGATGTCCTGGTAAGAAAGGAATTAAGTGTTTAGCCACGCCGATAGGGCCGACACCCGGTCCTCCACCGCCGTGCGGAATACAAAAGGTTTTGTGTAGATTTAAGTGGCAAACATCGGCTCCGATATCCGCCGGTCTCGTAATTCCGACCTGGGCGTTCATATTCGCGCCGTCCATATAGACTTGGCCGCCGTGTTCATGAACGATCGAACAGATTTCCTTAATGGATTCCTCATACACGCCGTGAGTGGAAGGATAGGTGATCATTAAGGCGGCTAAATCATTCGAATGTTGCAGAGCTTTTTCCTTTAAATCGGCCACATCCACGTTTCCTTCGGCATCACAAGCTACGACGACGACTTTAAATCCGGCCATTGCCGCTGAGGCCGGATTTGTGCCGTGAGCGGAAATCGGAATTAAGCAAATATTCCTATCCTCATCTCCCTTGGATAAATGGTAATTTCGAATGGCCAAAAGGCCGGCATATTCTCCCTGCGAGCCCGCATTCGGTTGCAAAGAAATCCCGGAAAATCCGGTGATTTGAGAAAGCATCGTCTCGAGCTGACGGAAGATCGTTTTATATCCCTCCGTTTGTTCCGCGGGAGCAAACGGATGCAAGGAAGAAAACTCGGGCCAAGTAATCGGAAGCATCTCGACCGTAGCATTCAATTTCATGGTGCAGGATCCGAGCGGAATCATCGAAGTCGTCAGAGATAGATCCCTTGATTCTAACTTACGAATATAACGCAGCATTTTAGTTTCCGTATGATAAGAATGAAAAACAGGATGCGTTAAATACTCGGAAGTTCTTTTGAATTCGTTTGGAATGGAATCTTCGGCTAAAGAAAGATCGATAGAAGATCCTCCGAAGATGGAGAACAAATCTTCTAGATCCTTGATTTCCACCGTTTCATCCAGAGCGATCGCGATTTTACCGTTTTGAAAATCTCGAAGATTAATTCCTTTGTCTCGAGCGCTTTTTAGAATTGCGGCGGCTTTCGATCCAAGATTTAGCGTAATCGTATCAAAATAGGATTTATTTTCTATCTCGATACCCAATCGAATCAAATTCTTGGCCAATGTTTCCGTTAATTTATGAATCCTTAATGCAATCTCCTTGAGACCGGTCGGTCCGTGATAAATCGCATACATCGACGACAAAACCGCTAACAGAACTTGGGCCGTGCATATATTCGATGTGGCTTTATCCCGACGAATATGTTGTTCCCTCGTTTGTAGAGATAAGCGTAAGCCGGGTTTTCCTTGGCTATCCTTCGATACGCCTATCAAACGGCCGGGCATATTTCGTTTAAATTCGTCTTTGGTCGCAAAATATCCGGCATGAGGGCCGCCGAACCCGAACGGTAGACCGAACCTTTGGTTAGTTCCTACTGCGACGTCCGCACCGAATTCGCCCGGTGGTTTAAGAACGGTAAGCGAAATCAGATCCGCAGCGCAGATTGTAAGAGCTCCTACGGTATGAGCTAACTGAAAAAATCGCTCGTAATTATGAATACTTCCGTCCGTTCCCGGATACTGAACTACGACCGCGAAATAGTCTTCGTTAAGTTCCGCGCTAGAATGGTCGCCGACATTTACTTCGATTCCGAGAGGGAGAGCACGAGTGCGAATGACATCTATCGTTTGCGGATGGCATAGTTCGGAAACGAAAAGAAGTTTTGCAGTTTCATTCTTCTTGACTGCGAACGCTAGAAAAACCGCTTCCGCAGCAGCAGTCGCTTCGTCTAACAACGACGCGTTTGCAATTTCTAAACCGGTCAGATCCATGATCATCGTTTGGAAGTTTAGCAGAGCCTCCAAACGTCCTTGGGAAATTTCCGCTTGATAAGGAGTGTAAGCGGTATACCAACCCGGATTTTCCAGAATATTTCTTTGAATTACGTACGGAAGAACGCTTCCCTGGTATCCGGCTCCGATATAAGAACGAAATATCTTATTCTTGGAGGCGATTCCCTTTAGATCCTCCAGGATCTTTCTTTCGGTGGAGGGTTCCGGTAAATTCAAACTCTGTAATAAACGGATCCCTTCCGGAATAGATTTGGCAACCAATTCATCCAGGCTCGGTAAACCTAGTAAGGAGAGCATATTCTTAGTCTGCTCCGGATCGGGTCCGACATGCCGTCGAAGGAAGGTATCCAAAGGCGATAATTGGCCTTCTAATTTTGTATTCCCGGTCGGGTTCCAGGTAGCTGCGTTCATTTTATTACCTAATCCAGTTTGCTGACGAATTCTCTATAAGCTTCGGAATCTAAAAGTTTTTCCACTTCGCCGATACTAACCCCTTTTACGCGAATCATCCATGCGCCGAACGGATCGGAGTTTACCGTCGCAGGATTGCTTCCGAGCGCCGAATTTATCTCGCTGACTTCTCCCGTGATCGGAGAATAAAGATCTTCCGCAGCTTTAACCGATTCGATCGTGCCGAAACTATCGAATTGTTTAATGGATTTGCCGATTTTCGGCAGATCTACGTAAACGATATCTCCTAACGCTGCTTGGGCATAGTCAGTAATTCCGATCAGAGCCGTTTCGCCTTCTATCTTGACCCATTCGTGCTTTTCCGTAAATCGGTATCCTGATGGTGGGTTAGTCACTGCCATTTAACTTTCCTTTAATTAATTTTTTCTTATGCTTCCCGGGACGAAAGGTTGCGTGTAAACGATTGCCTCTTTTGCCTGGCCGCGAATTTCAATGCGGATTTTTTGGCCGTGTTTAATCTTATTCGAATCGATCCAGGCGAGTCCCAGTCCTTTTTTTAAGGATGGGGAAAAAGTTCCCGAAGTCGTGATTCCGATTTCGGTCCCGTTTTCATCCAGGACTTTCATATTTTCCCTAGGAACTCCCGCTTCCTGCAATTCGAAAGCGGTGACTTTCCGATCGGTGCCGTTCTTCTTTTCGCCGGTGATGCGATCGTACTGGGGAAATTTTACTTCCTTTTCCTTGACGATCCAGCCGATTCCGGATTGAACCGGCGTCCGAGTTTCGTTTAATTCATGGCCATACAATGGGTATTTAGCTTCGATGCGAAGGGTATCCCTGGCTCCCAAGCCCGCTGGAAGCAATCCTTGCGGTTTGCCGTATTCGATTAAATCTTTCCAAAGGCGGATACCGGTCGGGATAGAGCTATAGATTTCGAATCCATCCTCACCGGTGTAACCTGTACGGGAAAGAATCAGTTCTTCTCCTTGAAACGGAAATAAAATAAATTTATAATACCCGATGCCGGACAGGTCGGCGTTTAAGTAGGAAGAAAGAATCGAATCCGCTTTCGGGCCTTGGATTGCGATTTGATGCCATCTTGCGCTTTGATTATCGATCGTAATTCCGGATTTGGGAAGTTTTGAAAGCATAAACTCATAGACCGCATCGACATTCGACGCGTTGGCACATATCATATATTTATGATCGTTGAACTTATAAAGAGTTATATCGTCCACTAATCCGCCTTGTTCGTTTACGATCGCATTGTACTGGACATGGCCGTCTTGCATCTGAGCGACGGCATTACAGGTAAGCGATTCCAAATACCGAAGGATTTCGGAGGGAGCTCCCTCGATAAAGATTTCCCCCATATGCGAAACGTCAAAAAGGCCGGCAGCTTCTCGAGTGGCAATGTGCTCCGCGATAATTCCCGAATATTGGACAGGCATATCCCAGCCTCCGAAGGGAATCATTTTTGCGCCTAGGGCTCGGTGCTCTTCATGCAAGGGGGTTTTTTTCCATTGGGACATAAGCGTATGAAACCATCATTTCACCCCGGTCTGTTCGGGAAAAACTAAATTTGGAGGATATTTTCTGTCTCATGGCATAAGTTTTCGATTTTTAAATCGGACTTCTATTTGCGAATCGGCGCTGACGAAATTTGGGCGGATGGATTCGGGCGTAAGTAACGGAAATTCGAGAAGCGAGTATATTTATTTTTTTTAATATGATAGTGGATGCGTTATTCTACATCGATTCGCGAAAGGAAAAAACTTTCCGAGAGCCTAGGATCGAGGGCTCAATGGAGATCCTTTCGAAACTAGAAGAAGTATTTTTATTTTGAACTCCAGCCTTTCTGCAACGAGTTCTACTTTGACAAAATCACCCGAGCGAAGATTACAGGATTTTATTTTTTATGAAATATTCTCGGTTAATTCGCTCAAAAAATGGGCTATTGCGTTTTTTGCACTGTTAAACGATATAAAAAGAAGATAGATATGAAAAATTTTTCTTGATGTCTTTAAAATGAATTAAATAGTCTGTAGTTTCTTTGAACCACATCGTCGCCGTATATACGCCGTATTTTTGGCTATCATGAGGCTATTGTGGGATATTTTATGTGCGACACCGCCTTTCTTTGAGAAAGGCGGCTGTAAATGATTCGGTGTTCGGTGTTCGGTGTTCAAGGTTCGGTAATTTTGATTCCTTTAACGGTTTTACGTACGATTTTTAATAAGATTCAAGTAAGCACATCGGTAACGCTTGCCCAATTTGATCAAGCGGGACTTAAGTTTCCGTACGGAACGTATCGAGTCACGTCGAGTATCTATGAATCTAGCTATCAAAATGTCGAGACTCGCGCGGCAAAAGTCGGCGATCCTACTAAAGTAATTACCACAAAATTCGAACGTTACCGAGACACCATTTCTCTTAATTTTTTTTCCAATAGCAGCGTGGATATCGCCTGGCAGTCCGCGGGAAAAGTTATCAGCTGGTTTTCCGTTGATGACAACCGCGATTTTTGCAGGACGCAGGGGATTGTTCCTAGACTGACGAATCCCGTCATACAAGACTTTAGTTTCATTCAGAGTCAAAATCAGGGTCAACAAGGTCAGGGCCAGGGTGCGGTTTGGACATACCAAGTCGGGTTCGATCTTCGTTTCGATTATGTAAATCAATCCACAAGCGAAGTAGAAGGAATTTCTAAAATTCAAATTCAAGAACAATTCGGAAATCATAATCAAACAACAACGATAGGGGTATAGAAAATGGCATTTATCAATGATATCGTGATCGATATCACGAGAGGCACGCAAGGGTTAACTCAAAAATCTTTTCGGCCTCTGATTTTAAGAGCGGCCGATACGACCGCGACCACGTTAAAGAAAGTTATTATCTCGGAAATAACCGATTTGACCGCTGCCGGTTTTACTTCGTCGGACGACGTTTATAAAATGGCGGCCGCGATGCTCGCACAATCCCCTAGTCCGGTCGATATCATGGTTGTAGTTTCGCACGATCCCATTGCGACTACCTTGGATGCTCTTCGTGATCTCGACGATAATTTCTACGCGATCTGTATAACGTCCAGAGCTAAGGCCGATTTAAATGCGGCGGGAACCTGGGCGAACGCGAATAAGAAATTCTTCTTCGGCTGTTCTTCGGATCTCACCGCTCTGAGTTCCAGAAATGTCGATCGTGAGTCGTATTTGATCCACGATAATCATCCCGAAGACTATCCTGAATGCGCTTGGGTCGGACAGAATATTCCCAAACAGCCGGGATCCACCACTTTTAAGTGGAAGAGATTGAACGGTCAGAACCCTTCGACCTTTTCAAAGACCGATCTAACCACGATTCGTACCAGCAAAGGACAGGCTCTTCAAGCACTGTCCGGGGCCATTTACGTAAACGAAGGTGTCGCCACGTCCGGGGAGTTCATAGACGTTATCGTTGGCCAAGATTGGGTCGAGGATCAACTGCACACCGGGTTGCTTTCCCTGTTTTTGAACAACGATAAAGTTTCTTTGGACGATAGCGGAATTGCACAAGTGGAAGGTGTCGTACGAGACGTTCTAAAAAGAGCCGGAGACGCGGGAATTATCGCTAAAGCGGTATCTCCCGATGATCTAAAACTTTCCGACGACAAAGTTTATATGAACCAGGTCTTCGTTCCTACTCGGGCTCAGCTTTCGGTGAATGATAGAGCCAATCGGCTACTTTCCGGTATTAAGTTCGTTTATTATTTAGCGGGCGCGATTCATAAAGTCAACGTGAACGGGCTCATCACTGTTTAAGGAGATAGAATATGGCAGATAAATTCTTAGGTACATATGATCCAAGCCAGGTAACGCTTTCGATTTCAGGAAGATTGGTTTCCGGATTTTTTGATGGAACTTTTATCTCGATAAAACGAGCCGATAGCGAAAATTATAAAACGCATGTGGGAGCGAAGGGCGAAGTTTCTAGGACGAAGAATAATAATACTTCCGGATCGATTACCTTTACGTTAAAAGGGACTTCTCCGGACAACGCGTTCTTGGATTTAATCAAATACCAACCGGCTGCATTCCCGGTCCTTGTTAAAAACAACTCGGATGGAAAATTCATGGCGGTTGCCAGCCAAGCTTGGATCAATACCGACCCGGACAAAGAGTTCGGTTTGGAAGAAACCGGCGTGGAATGGGTCCTAATGTGTGCGGATTTAAACAAGTCTCACCTACCTAGTTAATTTAAGGAAATAGAATGTCTACATATCAGGAACGAGTTTTAGTCAACGGAAACGAGTATATTCTTCAACATCCCGGAACCAAGGAATGGATCAAACTTAAGTCCAAAATGTTTCGTATCACGGACGGTAATATGGATCTTTCCGTGGTTTTGGAATATTGTTTCGATTACGTAGTATTTCCTGATAAGGGAGCTCCGAAATTATCCATCGATGGTCCGCTCGATCCCGAGGGTCGTCCGATTATGCTCCAGCAGAAAGAATTAAAACAATGGATTCGAGAATTGGAGGAGGTTTGGGAGATCATCCTGCCTCGATTTCTTAGAGGGGAGTTGGAGCCCGGATTTTCCTGGCCAGAACCTAGACCGGAAAACGGTACAGCGGCTAATGCAAATCAATCGGCTCGAGGAGTTTCGTCTAAAGCGTGAACTCGACGAGGAAATCGCGATCTGGAGACCTGTTGTGAACGGAATTCTCACTTATACCGAAGCATGTGAAATGCCTCCTCGCGATTTGGCAAAAGCGAATCTTCTTGTGGACCGAATGATGAAGGAGCAGCAGCAGGCTGCGAATAAAAGGTAATAGTGCTGCGATGTCAGATCTGTCCATCAGTGTAGAATTCAAGTTCAAAAATAGCGGGTTGAAAAACCTGGTTACATTGAACAATGAACTTTCGAGAACGGTCGGAATTCTTGGCGATCTAACTAAGTCACAACAAGCTTATAGTGCCTCCTTCGCTAACGCCGGAAAGGATGCAAAAAAGGGAGCAGGCTCGATAATCGAGACTGCGTCGAAAGGTTTCGACGGTTTGATTAAGGCGGCTAAAGGACCACTGGAAGCTTTCGATGCGATTCGAGAGCAAGAGATGGCTGCAAAGAATTTAGCAAAGGACGCTTTTCCTGCCCTACAACAAGCAATAAAGAACACAATAAAGTCGTCTCGAGGTTTATCGAACCAAGTGGACTTGTACAAAGAAGTTAATAAAGCCGTATCGGAATACGGCGTATCGATTCAATATATAAATAATTCTCTTCCCGGATTCCAAAAGCTTTCTGTAATAACGGGGAAATCCTTGGCCGAACTTTACCGTGATGCAAATAATGCGATTAAAAGTGGATCGACCAGTTTTCTAAACAATGCAGTATTCGCAGAATCCCTAAAGAATTTGCAGAAACAAAAGAAAAGTTTTTCGGATCTTTCCAAGGCGGAGAGGGAAAATCTCATAATGGGTGTTCTGCAAAATGAGGTGACCAGAGAGTATAATACTGAGGTGGACAAAGGATATGGAATTAATAAGCGCTTTAATAATAGTATCGACACATTAAAATCTACTATGGGAGGATTCCTCGGCAGTGAATTACTACCTTTGGCTGAGAAATTCCTATATCTTATCGGTTTGCTGACCGAAACGGAAAACGGTCTCGGTTTATTGAAAATAGCCGCGAAGGCCGTTCCATTCTTGATTCTGTTTGCTGGCGTGGTTAAAGTAATCAGTGCGTTTCAGTCGTTGAAAGAGATGATTTCTTCCATTTTTTCGCCGGGGAAGGGAACCTTTAATAAATACTTTGAAAATATCTATAAAAAAATATTGCCGAAGATGAGGGATTGGATTCGCCTTTTGGGCAGGTCTTTTGCCACTTTCGGTAGAATTCTCAGCTCAGGATTTGCACGAGCGATTCAAGTGTTAGGAAGTGCATTGGGGGGTTTTGGTAGAGTTATCGGAACGTTGATATCGAGCGGATTAAGATTATTGGTTCCCATATTAATTTCTGGCGCTTCGGCGGCTTGGGCTTTCCTGGCTCCTATATTATTATTAGTAGGAAAGTTTATATTAATTGCAGCAGCGGTTGCCGCGGTGATTTACGGACTCGATCAATTATACGGACTATTAACAGGCGGCAAAAGTTTTATTAAGGATTTTGTAGATTGGATCGGCAGTCTTAATCTCCCGCAAAAATTTCAATCCGGACTCAGTAGCATGGGTAATTTCTTTTCCTCGAATAATCCGGCACCTTCCAGCAATAGTCCCGCTCCGGCAACACCGTCAGGAACCGGAGCGGTTAGCGGTATAAATTCCAGTCTATTCGGAGGACTCGGATCAAGTATTTTTTCTCTCGGCGCTCCTGGTGGTGGAAACGGTGGCGGCTCCGGTTCGGTGGTCGTCCAAAACGTGGTGGGGACCTTAACCATAAATGTTAGCGGACCTGGTGAAGCGGGTCGGGAAATAAAGGATGCCGTCATGAGGGCGCTAGACGAACTCTCCCAGGACGTACTCCCGGCGAAATTAGGAATGGTGATCCCGTAAATGCTTTCTTCCGCTCGTTCAATTTATCAAAGCGCCTTAACTTCCGGAAAAACTTTCCTGAGTTCGGCAAGCAACGGGCAAGATCAGGTTATTTTCGATTCCACAATTACTGTCTCGAAAGAGGTTTCAGGAAAGGGAACAAATCATGCGATCGAAAAAGGGGCGGACGTCACCGATCATATCAATTACGAGCCGCTGACTATGCACCTCACTGCGATCATCTCGGATTCAAACTACTTCCCGTTTTTCCACCTTCGCGGGACGGTCGAGGATAGACTGGCGATGTTAGAAACGTGGATGATGTCCAAAGAAATTTTGAATTATTCCGTCTATGATTATGGAACGATAAAAAATGTTTTTATCGAATCCTATAAAGAAGATTCGACCATAGATACCGGAGATGGCCGGCAAATTGAACTCACGCTCAAACAAATAATCATCGTAGATTCCAAATCGCAGGATATCCCTTTGCGAAACGGTGTTACCAAAAAAGGACCTTCCCCTCCGTCGAGTACCTCAACCACAGGAAATGCGGGCGCAAGTAAACCGGTGTGTTCATCAGTGGGAGGATAGGAATCGTTGGATTTACAATATCTCCCGCTTACTGTCGACGAGGTTCCCGTCGAAAAGGACTTCCTGATCGGCGAAACCTATTCCTTTCGGTTTCTTTATAACGATAGGACCGATTTTTATACCTGTACGATTTTGGATCTGGACGGGAATATTCTCTTTATAACGAAAATTTTATATGCTACTCCGTTGATCGACTCTGTAGTAGAAGGCTTAAACGTAAACCGGAAGATACTGCCCTTGAACCCTCAAGAAATCGAGCAGGCTAGCATTTTACAGGGGCAGGTTGTAAATCGAGCGTCTCTAGGCTCGACGATTTTGCTCTTGTTGGGAAATATTATTCCGTCATGACGGCGCTGTACAATAGAGTGGCGACGGTAAATATCGGAGGAAGAGAATTTTCTTATCCTCCATTTTCCATCGAATTTGTGCAGGAATTCAAATTCAAAAATCCTCAATCAACCACTCTTAAACTATACAATCCTGCACCGGATACGATCGGGGTCTTCGAGGCTAAAAAGAAAGGTCAAGGAAAAGTATATCCGAACGTGACAGTTTCGGCCGGCTACAAAGAGGATTCCGGGACCGTCGTTTTGGGAGAGGCTTTCGCCTATACCGTAGTTCAGGAAGGCTTAGACAGAATTTTAGAAGTGAAAATCTCGGATAAGGCCACAAAATGGAGCACTGCAATTTTAAATAAAAGTTATAAGAATGTAAGCGCCGAATTTATCGTCAGGGATATCTGCAAAACTTTGAGCATTACCCCGGGAGAAATTAATTTAGGCATCGGAAAATTTTATGAGTCCATCGTTCTCGGTCGTTTCAAGGATTCGATCCAAAAATTGACGAGGGAAACCAATTCGGAATTCTTCTTTAAAAACGGACTTTTAACGATAGTTCCATCGAATCCGAAAGTTAAAACTATCGTTAGCCTGGATTCGGATTCGGGACTATTAGAGCGACCACAGAAGACTTCGGACGGCTACAAGATAAAAACATTATTTTTATATAATTTAAACTTAAGCGATGTGGTCCAAATTAATTCCAAGGAAGTGAATGTTAGAGCGAGCATCACGAAAGTGAATCGGACTTTTTCTACGTTCGGTGACGCTTATTGTGAATTCGAGGTCGTACCTGTATGAGTTTTGCCGAACTTTTGGAAACGTACGTGGATATGAGAGAACGTGGGATCCAGGTGGGAATGGTTTGTAAGATCGAATCCTTTAATGCTTCCACTATGAGAGCCGATATTCTTCCTCTCATAAAAGAGCAGAATATTTTGGACGAGGTTTCGGATTATCCGGTGATTCCGGACATACCCGTTCAATTCGTCCAGATCGGTGCCGGTTGTTATATCAAACCGTTTTACCAACAAGGCGATCTGGTTTGGGTCGGTTTTTCCACCTTTGATATTAGAAAAAGTTTAAACGCGCAGAAAGAGACCGTAACCTTGGAATCTAAAACCTTCGGTTTGGAAAACGCCTGCGTATTAGCGAGAATCGCGGAGCGGTCTTGGACAGAACCCCAAAATTTAATCAAATTTGAAAACGGAAAATTGACTTTGAAGGTAGGCTCGACGGAAGTTGCCATTGGTTCTTCCGGGGTCGAAGTGACCGGAGATTTCAAGGCCTCGGGCAATGTGGAAGGCGGGCATGTGATCGAAAACGGTCTTTCGATCGGACAAATCAAATCCGGATTCAATGCTCACGTTCATGCTTTTGTCGCAGCGACATCTCCGACCGCTGCACCCGGAACACCATTATGAAAACATTAAAAGTAGAAAATAATGATTTAGTTTATAAAAACGGCCGGCTGGTTCAGCTGGAAGGGATCGATGCACTAGAGCAGATTTTGGGCAACCGTTTGAAACTCTTTTTAGGGGAATGGTTTCTTGCTCCAGCCGAGGGAGTGGATTGGATCGGTTTAGTCGATCAGGGTCCTTTTTTACAGCCCGGATTTATCAATGCCGTAAAGACTGCCCTGCTTAAGGAACCTTCCGTTACTTCGATTACGAAATTAGATGCAAGCTTTGATCGAGCGGCTCGTCAAGTTACGATCACCTTCCAAGTCCAATCGAGTCTAGGTATACTCAGTAGTACGGTTTCCGGAGGTACTTTATGACGTTCGGAGTTACCGTACAAGGTTTTAATAGAAAATTATATTCCGATATTCTACAATCCTTGGAGGATCGAGCCCGTCTGCCGGAAAATTTCGGTCCCGACATCGATCTATCTCCCTACGGAGAGCTGGGAATGATTCTGCAGAACGTCGCGAAGGAAATCGATACCGTCTGGCAGGGTTTGGAAGATACATACTATTCGAAATATATAAATTTGGCCGACGGAGTCCAACTGGATAGGATTGTTGCTCAAGGCGGTATTTCTCGCTTACCTGCCAGAAAATCGGTCGTTCAGGTTACCGTCGTCGGCACTATCGGTGCGACGGTTCCTCCAGGATTTTTGGTTCAGACTCCCCAAGGCATTCAGTTCGAGGTGGTTACTCCTGCGGTTTTGACCAGCGCTGCGGGAGTCGAGTTTACGTTTAGAAGCATCGATACCGGATCCCAAACAAACGTCCCGGCTGGGGCGATTACGGATATCGTTACTCCTGCCGCCGGAATCAATTCCGTTTCGAATTCGCAACCTTCTTTGGGAGGAGGACCGGTAGAAACCGATGCCGAATTGAGGCAGCGATATAAGGACCGGGAATCGTCGGGCGGTTCCTCCTTGCCGGCGATTCGTGAAACCTTACTTCGTGTTCCGAACGTTACGACCGTTTTCGTTTACGAGAATGCGACGAGCGTTGTCGTAAACGGTCGACCTCCTCATTCTATCGAAATCGTGGTTTCCGGCACCGCAGCGGATTCCGATTTGGGAACGGCGATATTCAATTCTAAACCCGCCGGAATCGAAACATTCGGTACTCATTCCTTTACGGTAGCCGACGCAAACGGACAGACACACGTAATGAACTGGTCTGTTCCTACCGCGAAGGTGGTCAACGTCATCGTAAACATTACGAAAAATACAAATTGGACCGACTCCAGTATTCCCGTCGTTAAAACGAGAGTCGTGCAAGCTATCGGCGGTGCGGATACGATCGGAACGCAGGTCACCGAATATCACGGATTGGATGTAGGTCAAAGCGTGGTTGCTTGGGAGATCATTGCGAATCTGGATAAAATTCCTGGGATAGACGATGTCACGGTTTGGACTGCGTTTGCACCGGCGGTTCCGTCGTCTTCCGCCAAGCTTGTGGTGGGAGCAACCGAATTCGCTCAAACGTTTACGGCTAACATTACGGTGAATGTAGCATGACGGCTTTCGATGCCTTACAGAAATTTCCCCAGTCGATCTTAAACCGGGAGCCGGGATCTTTTTTAGGAAGACTCTGGGGTTTGATTTCCGCCGAGCTGGACGAAATAGAACTGCAGCTACAGGCTTTAAAGGATTTAGAATACATTTATTATGCGTCCGGGGTTAATTTGGACGCTCTCGGCCAGTTATTGAACGAAACAAGAGTCCCGGGACAAAACGACGATACGTACAGGCTATTTATTTTAATAGCGATTAGTAAGAGACTCGCGAAAGGAACACTGCCCGAAATCATCGAAATCGGTAAGACGATCGCCGGATTGGAGAACGGAACGGTATTTATTCCGCAGGAACTCTATAGCGATCTCGACCCGTTGCATCTGGATGCACTCTCTTTATTGGATGGATTAGAACCTTTGGACCCGAGCTCGAAAAGCCCCGCTTCCTTCGAGCTGGACGTGGAAGGGGATGTGGATCATCTCAAAGTTCCCACATTGCTCGCAAAAGCCGTGGATTCGATCCGTCCTGCGGGAGTATATGCAAAAACCAGAATACGATTTTTATTTTTGGAAAGAGTCGGGAGAGCCTACACGAAGCGAAGCGGCTTTTTGGACGGAACGGGCCTATTTGACGGGTTGACCTTGCGAAATACCCAGGCAAATTATGCTATCGACCAAGGCGCTATCGGTGACGGAGGAATCGCTCCTCCCGGGCCTTCGGATACAGGGCTGACTCATGAGCTTTCCCGTAAGCCGATCCATATCCAACTGCTTTCCGACGGAACTCGGGAATATACGGTCTCGCTATCGTATTCCGAATTGAACGGCGATAACTTGAACGAGTTGGCCTTTTTTTCGGGAGGACGATTGGTGTTCAAAGATTTCTTCGATTCAAAGCCGAAAGATATTACATTAGTATATGATTTTAAACTGAAGGAGACCGCGATATAATGGGTATTCCAAATCCGAATAAATCTAGAACCTGGGATAAGAACACTCCGAATGATGGCGTTTTATTGGATGTGGAGTTCAATAGTCTCTATGCGAATGATAACGCATTACAATCTCAGAGAGATGCGGACATTGCGAATTTGCAAGCCCAGATCAATGCATTGACCGCCGCTATCGGTCAATCGAATGTCCCGTTAGGCGCGATTATCGAATATGATTTTCCGGATATTCCCTCCGGATTTCAGATCGCCAATGGGCAAGCCGTTTCCAGGACCACGTATTCTACTCTCTGGGCGAAAGTTCATAGATCCGTTTCGGGGATGGATACCGCGGCAAATCGGATTCAATCCGCTTCACACGGTTTGACTGCGGGGCAGTTGATTAAATTTTCTTTTACCGGCGGGGGAGTCACCGCGAATACTTCGTACTATGTGATCAATCCTACATCGAACGATTTTCAAATTTCTTTGACATCCGGAGGGACTGCAATCGTTCTCATCGCAAATCAAACGGGAGACTTGATTACTCATATCCAGTACGGTTTCGGTGACGGTTCGTCCACATTTGCGCTTCCGGATCGGAGAGGGGTTTTTGCTCGAGGCGCCGGGTTGCATGCCACAAGAGCGAAGGCAGCCGGAGGGAATTATAACGGCGGAGCTATCGGCTTCGAAGGGCAAGATGCTATGCAGGGACATTTTCATGCTCAGGATAATGGGGTTGGAGCTACGGGAGGCTCTTTGCCTCTGGGAATTTATTCGGGCTATTATAATTATCCGGCATATCCTGGTACAGTTTTGAAGAACGTAACTAGTCCGGTTACCGACGGAACTAACGGAATTCCTAGAACTGGAAACGAAACGGCGCCGGCTTCCACGGGTGTTCAATATATCGTTAGAGTGCAGTAACGGTTATTAATGATCGTTAAATATCCATAGGTATAATAAAATACATGGTTACTGATATTTTTTAGGATTCGATATGAATTGGATACATTTTTGTAAATTACATTATTATAAACAACTAGTTTGCCTAGAACACATTAACAGTACGTTACGGTACCGTACGTAAGGAGATATTTTTATCATGTCCATCCCCAATCCGAATAAAACGAGAACCTGGGACCGGTCGACTCCGAACGACGGTTTGTTTTTTGATGCGGAATACACGTCTCTTTACGCGAATGATAATTCGTTACAGACGCAGATCGCGAATTTGCAGGCTCAAATCGATTCTTTGAACAATACGATTTCTCAAGTGGCGGTGCCGTTAGGCGGTGTGATCGAGTTCGATTTTCCGAATATTCCGGCAAATTTTTTGGTCGCGAATGGACAAGCAGTATCGAGGACGACGTTCTCCGCTTTGTGGACTTTAATTCATAGAACGATTTCGGGCTTAACGCCTGCAACGGGTAAAGTTCAATCGATGGCGCACGGGTTGATTGCGGGACAATTGGTAAAATTCTCTTTTACCGGCGGGGGAATTACGACGAATACACCGTATTACGTCGTTAATCCCACGGCCAATGACTTTCAAATCTCCTTAACTCCGGGAGGTGCAGTCATCCCATTGACTTCCAATCAAACCGGGGACCTGATCTCTCATATCCAATACGGTTTCGGCGATGGTTCCACCACATTTACGCTACCGGATCGTCGAGGAGTCTTTGCGCGAGGATCAGGACAGCATGCGTCGAGGGCGAAGGCTGCCGGCGGGAATTATGATGGCGGTGCTATCGGGCAGGAAAATCAGGATATGTTTCAGGGGCATAGACATGCTAATGACGGAATTTCAGCAAGTTTAGTTCACCCCGACAATTATTTCGGGACGGGAAGTTCCAGGGTCGGCCAAAATGGAGTATCAATTCTTGACCCTACAATCGACGGAACGAACGGGATTCCTAGGACTGGTGCTGAAACTTCTCCCGTTTCCACCGCAGTACAGTATATTATTAGAGTAATATAATTGCAGTGGTCTTCTGAAACTATTGAAGAGGTCCAACGGCTTTTCAAAGAGTGGAGAATCTTCTACAATTCGTAACGGCAGCATCGTTCACTCGGAGAATTTAGTCCTGAGGAATATTTAAGACGAGGGAATTTTAACCCATTCACCGGTCTTAAAAAGGGGGCATTTCAAGAGCGGCCCCCTTGACGATCAAGTCATTTCAATAGTCGCTTCGACTTCAAAGTCCAGCTCTTTTCCAATAATGAACGAACTTCCTCCTGTTTAGTGCCGAGGAAAGGATCACGTAAAGATGGCGGATGGCCTATCGCAGCATCCCTACCGATTCATAGAGAAAATTACTACCTGACCGCGTCCTTTTGGCGGGACTCTTCATATACTTCTTGCTTTAAATAGGCATAAAAAAATATTTAATCGGATAGAAAGAAGATTCACTTCAAAGTGGAATTATGAAAGAGGATAATCGTTTATTTTTAATGCTTTCATTTTTAGGATGAAAACAACTCTTTCAACTGTAAAAAATTAACTAAACCCTTTGAGTGAAGCAATTTGAGAGCTTATAATCTTTTTCTTGTTAAAATTTTAAGATAGGCTTTTTTAAATAATGAATATAATCCAACAATTAAGAGAAATCAGAAAACTTTTTACCGAAGATAAGAACATTCTCGATTATATTAAAAATCAGACTAAATCAGACTAAATCTGATAACAATTCCACTGAAGCAATTGCGATAAGTTATGATTTTCAAGCAGGTAGCTATATAAAATATATTAATGAAAATCCTGAATACATAGAAAATTATACTACCTCGATCGCGAAAGCGATCAATCAATGCGGGGATTTTAAGTCTATAATTGAAATCGGAGTCGGAGAAGCTACAACACTCGCCAACGTTATCCCTAAACTAAAAAATAAACCGAAGGCGGTCTTTGGATTCGATATCGCATGGTCGAGAATTAAATATGCTCAACAGTTTTGTGCCTCTAAAGGTTTAGAAAATATCTGATTTTGTTAGAGCCGTCCTTTGAATTTGCTTCCGAAGAAGCAAGAGCAAGGATGACTCGATTGGGATATGTTAAAAACTTGAGAAATATTGCAGACGAATTAGGATATAAAGTTATTGAGCATCGTTTATTCGACTATTGTTCTAATCCGCTAAATCCAACAGGTCTCCTTATTATTGAAAAAAATAATATAGGACCTGAGATACCTGATCCTTTTGCATGTCCAGTTACTAAAGCCCCACTGCAATTTATCAGAGGTAGTTATTATTGCAAGGAAAGTCTTCTGGTTTATCCTTCTATAGACAATATTCCCTGTCTTTTAAGCACGAATGCTGTAATTGCTACGCATTATTTAGATTTCGAATAGGATAGTCTCCTAAAAATTTCGCACGATTAAATTATTTTAAAAATCATTGCTGATTTGAACTTGCCTTCAAAAGTATCATAAATGTTGGAAAAAGCAGATATTTTCAAGTTTCTCTCGGATAGCAAAGACGGAGTATACTCCTCGGATCTACCCAAAAGTATCCAACTAGAGGAAATCAAATTAAGAAGCGAAGTCGCGGCGCAGGAGTATACGGACTATCTTTTTGCGATTTCAACAAGTCACTCTATTCCCGTAATGGATCTTGAGGTAGCAAAATTTTTACGAAAGATTCCCAAAAACGGGATCATCTTAGATATCGGTGGGGCCTGGGGATGGCATTGGCGAAACATTAAAAACGTAAGACCGGATGTCTCCATAGTAATCATAGATTTTATCCGGGAAAATCTGGTGCATGCAAAAAAGATGGTGGGCCCGTTAATCGGCGACCAAGTCTTTCTTGTTCATGGTGACGCTACTTCCCTGCCTTTTCCCGACCAAGTATTTGATGCGGTTTGGACGGTGCAAACATTCCAACATATTCCCGATTTTAAACGGGCGTGTGAGGAAGCGTACCGCATTTTAAAAGTCGGCGGAATTTTCGTGAACTATTCCCTACTTAAAACCCCGTTGATCCGTTTTATTTTTAGCCTATTTGGAAAAAAATATCATATCGAAGGCGAAATGCCGAATAAATTCTACCTTGCTCGGGCCAATAAGAATCAAAAGAATATTCTTTCACAAGTTTTTAAAAGTAAAGTTACTGTGAAATATTCCGAATGTTTCTTCCATCCTGAATTAAGAACAACCTTTACCGGTAGAAAGGGGAGTCTTTTCGGAAAATTGGATTATCTTATTTCTAAAATACCCGTATTGAATGCGGTTTTTGCTCGCCAAGCGAGTTTTTCTGCTACAAAAAAATAGATTTGTCTATTTGCATGATTCGGATTCATAAAATTGAATAGTGAACTTTAATCCCTAAGCCTCCGCAGGAATTCCAAGAATAGCCAATGAAACAACTCCCGCATCAAAGTCAGTTCAATATATTATTCGTGTATTATAAGATCTAGGAGTTTGTGCTCTCCGTAACCATTTTATTTTGGCCCGAATTTCTAAAAAACAGTTTGATTGCTGGACAGAGTTTTATTCTTAGTCAGCGATATTGGAATCTTATAAAGTAAACCGATTTGTAAAAGTAGTTTCAGCGTGTTCAATTTTAAAAAACAAATTCGAAAGAAGAGCCTTTTCGCTAAAAAAGAATTAATCGGTATCGGAGTTCTTACAGTCTGCTTTTGGGCGATTGTTCTCCCATTTCTGGAAACATTTACGAAATTCGTATCCCATGACGATAATATCGGATATTTCCGTCCGTTATTTATCGAGGCATGTGCGCAGCTTTTTAACGGAAATTTACCTCTTTGGAATTTCTACAGTTCAGTGGGACAGCCTTTACTCGGCGATTCTCAGAGTATGGCGCTTTATCCCGTATTGCATGTCTCATACTTAATAGGCGGTAGGTCCGATATCCTAGGCGCGTTTTTTATCATTCACATTTTTATTTCATTATTTTCTATGTACTTATTTCTTCGAAGCCTCGGGATTGTTTCCTTCGCTTCATTCCTAGGAAGTGTTTCCTATGCGACGGGCGGCGCATTTTTGTCCTTCTCTAGAATTTGGATAACGATGATGCCAGGCTTCTCTTTTTTGCCGTTATTATTTTTTTGCACATATAAGGCCTGCCGTACAAGGCGTTGGCATTCATTGATTCCTGCTGTATTAGCGTATTCTTGTATACTATATTCAGGTTATTTTGAATATGCAGTTTTTTCAGGGTTGCTGATCGGCTTTTTTTTAATTTATAGAGCCGTAATGCTTAAACGGTTTTTTCCAGTTTATATCGGGATCGGAATTCTCTTTTTTGCCGTACTATTATCGGTTCCGGTGTTATATGAATCCCTGTCATTAATTAAGAATGGCTTATATTCCACGAACAATGATGATTACGAACATTTTATCTGGGGAGGTGCGCCCTGGTATTCTTATTTAATCGGGTTTATTTTCCCCAAAGTATCGGGAACTTGGAATTTTTTTGAACCGGTTCAATCGGCTAAATACTTTTACGTATCGAGTGTAATTGGTGTTTTCTTTCTTTTTGCACTTTTGCAAAAATTTAAATATAAAACGTTCTGGTGCGGTTCGTTTGCGTTTGTATATTTATGGCTCTTGGGCGACGTTTTTTTCTTAAGCCAGTTTGTGACGGGAGTATTATTTAAAATTCCGGTGCTTCAGCTATCTCATTGGGTGGTTAAGCATTTTCTGGAATATAGCTTTTTATTATCTGTAGTCGGATCCTTTGGGATACACAGCTACCTATCTCAGACACAAAATTATCCACCGCGATGGTTCGTGAGTTTCGTTTCAGTAATCGTACTGCTTTTACTGATCGGGATATTTAAGGGGTTCATTTCTAGTAAGGATTTTATTCTTGCGGACGCTCTTTATTTTCTACCGGCACTCTTGCCGTTCATACCGTATCAATATACTTTAACTCGAAAAATTTCTTTGGGGCTACTATTCATTTTACTATTTGCCTATTCCTTTCCTTTCTTATATAAATTCGAATTCTTTGATAGACCCGAAGAAAAAAATCTGCTTATGATCGATTCTTTGAAAATGCAAGAAGGGAACGATCGATCTCTGGCCATAACTAAGAATTTTTTCTGGCTTTTAAATGATACGACATTGAGGGGCTTGAACGTCGGAACCGCATCGCACAAACCTTCTATGAATCAAAGATCGATCTTTCCTAATCCTATCGGTCTTATTCTATATGGATCCGTTAATAATTCTCTTTTTGGAATCTTTGGCGATGATTCATGGGAAAAACGAAAAAAATTGTTTAATAGGCGTTTTTTAAATTTGCTTGGAGTACGATATTTATACATAGCAAAAGATTCCATGCTCGAGTTTGAGAATTTTGGAAGAGGCAAAGAAGATCGTTGGGAAGTGTTAGAAGCAACGAATTGGGGGGTTAAGCTAGAAAACGCTGATTTTAAAGGATTAATATTTTCACCTAAAACCGTTCAGAAAGATTCCCGGCCTAACTTAATCGAAAAGTTGATCGCGGATGAAAGAATTGAAGATTTAATGGATAACGCCTATGTAAATAAAATTCCCAATTCCCTTACGAATAATATAGTTAAGACCCATTCCATTTCAAATTTTAATGGAAAAATTGAAATTAAAGCTACTTGTACCCGGCCTCCTTGTTTTTTAACGATGAGTTACTGGTATTACCCGGGCTGGTTCCTGAAGATAAACGGGATTAAGAAGGATCTTTATAATGTGGATGGTTTTCTGATGGGTGCCTTCCTGGATTCGGGTAAGAATTATATAATTCTTGAATATAGACCTTTTTTAAAAATTGTTTATTGGATTCTTTGGTCTATTTTCTTGATCTTGCTCGTTTTGTATTTATTTTTGAGTCTGTTTAAACTGGCGCATAGTCGGCCTTAACGGCCTAGCAAACCACTTGTTCGCGGAACAGATATTTCTAAAGTATAGATGTTCGTTTTTAAGCGATAACCTCCCGAATTTTCGTGCGTCTGAAGTTAAAAAGAAAGGCACTCTAACCGATTGAGATTGCGATCAAACAATTTTCAAGAAAAGAAGGACCCCCGTGAGGATAGAAGAAGATAAAAGGCGCCTTACAATAATGCCCTGCCTGTTTAGATCGATCCTGTTTTTCAATAATCGTTCGAGAATTTTAAATATGCGGTAGTCATTTTGAATCGCAAGCGCGATCTGTAAAATTTTCGATCCCGTTCTCTCCCGTTCAAAATAAAGAAACTCAATAAAAATCTTGATTCCAACCGTCCTGTCTTTATCCTGCCTTTACCTGAATAAGCTAGTTTGAAAAAAAGCGGCTACTATTTAAAATAGTAGTCTATCCAATATTTTCGAGTCTTTTTTGAAATCAGTTTTCGTGGAGGATAAGCTTGTTAGAAACTTCGAAAAAAATGAAAAACAAATTAATTTCCTTCCTAGCAAACCCCAATTTGGTCTTAGCACTGCATGCGATATTAATTTTTTTTATTACGATCCCGGGAACGAGGATTATTTATAAGTATTTCCCGGCTTTCTCGACCACTTTATCGATTACGTATATTGGCCTCGTTTATTTCTCTATTTTCCTAATTGCCTTTAGTCCGATTTCGGATAAAATTCGCAAGCTTCTCGGAAACCCATTACTAATCGTATCCATTCTCTTTTTGATTTGCTTGGTCACCTATTTGGTTTATCCGATTGCAGATGGATTGAAATACCAAATGAGAGGGTCCGATCAAGATGATTGCGTGATTCTTGGAACCAGACTTCTCTCGAATTTACAAAACCCTTATTTGAGCCGTTCTTATTTTGGGAATCCATGTAGTCCGGGGCCGGGCGTCCTTATTCCTCATCTTCCTTTCGCGCTTATCGGGATATATGAATTGGTTGGGCCTTTGTCAATAATACTTCTCACTACTCTACTTCGTTTAATAACGAATAGTTGGAAATTTGTCGGAACTTTTTTGATTATGTTCCTTTCCTGTATTTTAATTTTAGAACTGCTCGTTGTCGGAAGCGATCTTATCTTTATCGGCTGCGGGATCCTGGCGTCAGTGTTAATTCTGATGCAGGCAGCTCAATTCAAGAAAATCGGCTGGCTGATCACTTCGGCTATTGTTTGTGGATTGATAAGTAGCACTCGCGTAAATTTTATCGTTCTAATTCCGATTTTCTCGTTTTTCGTTTATATTTATTGGCGAAAGAGTATCGTTTACTTTGTTTTGATAACTGCAGTAATCGCTTTCTTACCTGCAACATTGATTTATCTCAATAACCCGTCCTCTTTTACACCGCTTCATTTATTAAAGAAATCTCAAGCATTTCTGTCTCCCGTAGAATATTATGCAGCCACATTTTTTTCTTTAGTTTGCATTTTCCTTTCTTTGATAATAATTAAGCAAAAGATTAGCATGCTACCGTGTGCAATTTTTATTGCTCTATTTCCGAGTTTATTTTTTGTCTCGATGGGTGATTTGATTTATCATTGTTCGTGGAATGTTGCAGATTGGGAAGGTGCCAATTATTTAATACCGTTAGTCCCACTTGCAGCATTTCTAATAACCTTTAAAATATTCGCAATGGTAGAAAAAATGGAATTGCGGACCCATGCTTAGCGGTTTTTTCCAGGATCAGTATAATCCGAGTAGGTCCGAGCATATTCCTGAGAGGGGAGGAGCAGGTACTTGTCTTTCGGTTATCTTAGACCCGCCGAGTTCATAGAACAAATTATTGCATGATTGTGTCCGTTTCGAGAGAACTCAAGCCATTGGGTTTTCCCAGTAATTTCTTTTGTATTCTTGATTTTGCTGAAAACGGATTTTCTTTTCTTCCCTGGATTCGAAATCCCTCCGTTTCTTAGGAGGATATAATTGATTTGTAAGTCGGATCAGTATTCTTCTTTCAATCGAAAGTCCTTGCCGAATGTCGGTTCTTGTGATAGCAATGACTTCCTTAAATCTAGTTGAAAAACCAGCTCCCGGAGGGGGAATGAACACCGTTCAAAATCAAAAAAGAAAGCCGTGGTTTCTTGCAGTCGCGGTCATAATCCAAATCGCCTTACTATTGCTTGCCTGTGGAAGTACAGCGCATTATAAAATTACCTATAAAAAACCCGAGGCCTCGTCCAAGACAAAAGGTCTTGTCGCAGGGGCTTCTAAGATCGACCTGACCCCTCCGCCGGGAATGCCGTTAGCAGGATATTCGATGTTGGCGGAGACCGAAAAAGGATTTCGTACACGAATCTATGCTCGGGTTTTTTATATTAAAAAGGACGCAAACGATCCTATCGTTTTAATTCAGAGCGATCTTTTATCGGGATCATTACTCATTCATCATTTACTTGCGGAAAGACTCGCTGCCGCTACGGATATTTCCTTTGGTGGAATCGTATTCGCCGGGACGCATACTCATTCAGCCCCGGCCAATTTCTACGATAATAACTTTTATAATGAATTCGCATCGAACAAGCCGGGATTCGACAAGGCTTGGACGGAATTCGTTTTAGATCGGTTAACGATGGCTGTTCAGGAAGCATACAAGAGCGCGAGACCGGCAAAAATCGGTTCCGGTAAAACCCTGGTTTGGGGACTGACTCGAAATCGATCTTTGGATGCATACCGCGCGAATAAAAATTCGGGTTTCACCGAATTGAAGCCGGAGATTCAATATCAAACGATTAATCCCGAATTGGTCATGATTCGAATCGATGCTCAGGATAAGGACGGTAAGTTTAAACCTCTTGGAGCGTTTAGTACCTTTTCAGTTCATGGAACTACGATACCTGATTCTACGGAAGTAGTAAATGCGGATGTTTTTGCGTATCCGGAAAGAATGTTGGAAAAGAAGATTCGCCTCGATTATAAGCCGAGTTGGGATCCGATTCACGCCTTGAATAATTCCACGCATGGAGATAATTCGCCCGACTACCGGGAATCGATGCAGGGTTTTATCGAATCGAAACGAATCGGAGAGGCGATCGGAAAACGTGCATTAGATCTTTTTGATTCATTAGGTAATTCTTTACATTCCGATGTAAGCATTTCGTTTAATTCTAAAGAAGTCGACGTATATGAAGAACCTAAATTCGGAGAAGCCGAGATTTGTGATCGACCGTACGTCGGAACCGCATTGACGGGTGGAGCCGAAGACGGTCAGACTCCGATTCTTTCCTGGGCTCCTTTTTTTGCGGAAGGATGGCCTCGATGGTTCTTTACCGGGGGATGCCAAGGTCATAAACGCATAGTAGGATTCAAATACTTGCAACCGATCGTTTTGCCTAAATCAAAATTTCCTCATAAACTTCTGTTTCAATCCGTAAGAATCGGAGACACATTACTTTTACCTTTACCGTTCGAAGTCACAAAAGAATCCGGTAGACGATTTGTGGAAGCTGCGGTCCAAGCGAACGGGTCTCCGATTAAGAATGCGTCCGTCATTAGCTGTGCAAACGGCTATTTCGGATATGTTACGACTCCGGAAGAATATACACGTCAGCATTATGAAGGAGGTCATACGCTTTATGGCCCGGGAACACAACCGTTCTTGCAGGCTCATTTGGTAGACCTCACCAAGAATTTGCCTTCGACAGGTGGAAAGGAATCTTTTCCTGCCGCTTGGGAGTATGAGCTCGACGCAAAGAATCATTATCCATCTGCGGAATCATTTTCCGGAAACCGAGCGGCCGTCAAGATTCCGCAACTGATTCTTGCCGAAGAAAATTTAGAAAAGCATTGGGTTTTCCGATACACTGATGTCGGGTCTTCGAAAATTTCACTCCATGAAACTCTAGTGTCGATTGAATATAAAGACGAAGGCGGTGAATGGAAACCTCTCTTATCCGACGGTGAAGTTGTTAATGATCGTGGCGTTGATATTGAAGTAAAAAAAATCGGAAACGCCGGTGACGGGATGGCGATTTATGAAGTTCGTTGGTACAATCCGGAACAGATCGGAAAAAGAAAATATAGATTTTCGATTCATTCTCGGGAAAATCTAGGAGAGTTTGCTTCACCCGAATTTTAGAAAATAATTCGAAAAAAGTTTGGAGAAGACGGATCTCGGGGCTACATTCAGAAAATTAGAAATATTGCAACTATTTTCTGTTCGAAAGTTCTGTGGGAGCTCCACCACGAATTTCAAAATGAAAAATGCTTGTGTTCTCGCGATTTTTGTGAAATAAGGCAATTCCGCCGCTTCGCTCCGGCCCCCGCCCAAAAGGGCGGGGAATTTTACCGATCATTCTGTACAGGAGATTATAAAGGAAGATCGTCGCATCCAGAAGACGGAACATTGATGAGCAGAATTTCCATCTTATAGAGAAAGATTCTTATGTTATAGTAGATCTTTCATATACCTATACTGCTTTTCGAACTTCGAGCAGCTTCTGTCTTTCAGAGGACAGAAGACAGAAGACTGAGGACAGAACATTGGTGAGCGGAGTTTCCATGTTCTGGAGAAAGATTCTTATGTTATAGTAGATCTTTCATATACCTATACTGCTTTTCGAACTTCGAGCAGCTTCCGTCTAGCGGGCGCGAAGCGAACGCGTCTGTCTTCAGTCCTCTGTCCTCTGTTTCGAATGCAGTTTGTTTGATTGAAAATTTGACTTCACTTCGTTCAGTCACCCTTCGGGAATCTCGCTCCCTCAGGGTCGCTCAATTGGGCAGCGGAAGACGCGTGTGTGCGGCTGCAGCGCGGGGGAGACTTCCCCCCGTCAGTCCTCTACATTTAACAATACTCGTTCAATGAAACATTTTCAGTTGACTTTTCTTTTTCGATCCCTATTCTAAAAACGATCGACGGAGGCTTTCGTCGATTTCTCAATTTCGGAAATTCTCGAGCTTAGCGAGAATTTTTCCCGCCAATTCCAATTTCGGTCCTTTCCTGCAAGGGGAAACGGAGCGAAACGATCAAGATTAAAAGTATCGAATCGTCTTTTCGTATTCGGTGATATACGAAAGATCCGTTCGGGGAGTATCTCTATGTTTGCAAGAGTCAGTAAATTTTTCGAGAAGATAAGAATAATTCCGGTGCTTATCGCGGTTATATTAGGAGGATCTAAAATGACATTTGCGCAATCACAACCGGTTGTTTACGGGAATCCGATTACTTTAGAGCAGGCAAAAAAGGTAATGGCGGCTGCGGAAGCGGAGGCAAAGAAAAATAATTGGCTGATGGCGATCGCAATCGTGGATGCCGGCGGAAATTTGGTTTTATTTCAAAAATTGGATGGAACCCAATTAGGCTCGATCGAAGTCGCAAAATTGAAAGCGTCGACTGCGAATAATTTTAAAAGGCCTTCAAAAAGTCTGGAGGAAGCGATTGCAAACGGCGGAATAGGATTACGAATCCTTGCCATTCAGGGAATTGCTCCCTTAGAAGGTGGGGAATTAATTCTCATGGATGGAAAAATTATCGGTGCAATCGGCGTTTCCGGAGCCCAATCGACTCAGGATGGTCAAGTCGCCAGGGCTGGAGTCGCCGCGCTGAAGCAATAAGATTAACGCGCCGATATTAATCGCAGTCCGGTTTGTGTACAAAAAGTAAATTCTTAAAGAAGGAACGCAAAACATCTCGTCCCCGGCTTTGCAATTCTCTGCGGGTCGGGGAAATATCGGATTGAATCTGTAAACCGTCAAAGACCGCTAAGATAGTGCGAGCTAGAACCGAAGCGGAAACGGTAGCGACCAACGTCCCTTTTTTTTGACCTTCTTCGATCGTGGCGGTAAAGATCGCTTCGAGAGAATCGTAAAAAGCGATGATTTCGTCTTCCATCGTTCCGCCGTTAGCGGTTGCCTCGGCAAATAAGCGCGGCGAGCAGTTCCCATCGATGGCGAGTCGATTTGCAAGTCGCTCCAGGTATTCGCCTAGACGAAGATGAGCTGGTAATGCGGCGACTTCCGGTTCTCGGAATCCGAAACGATCCAGATTCAAAAATTCTCGAATCAAGGTGTCCCGGATGTCCTCCTTACTTTCAAAGTGGAAATAGATGCCTCCTTTGGTCAATCCTGCAGCATCCGCAATGTCCTGAACGGAAGTCTTTTCGAATCCTTTACTGAAAAAGCATCGCATGGCCCCTTCTAGTATGGATTCTCTTCGAATTCCTTCCGGGAGTTTCTTCCAACCGACATTCTTAGACATAGTTTTCTCCGTTCTTTCTAAAATTTAGATCCAACTAGTCAAATGCGAAATCTAGGATTGATAAAAATAAATACCAACTGGTAGGAATTTTAATTTGACGAATTTTACTTAATAAATACCGATGGGTAGGAAATCTTTTCATATTCGGAGTTTTCCATGGATTCTCTTTCTGCTTTGGCGCAATCGCTAGCACTTCCTAACGGCTCAGTACTTCCCAATCGAATCGCAAAAGCCGCCATGGAAGAAGGACTTGCCGATGAAAACTTTCTTCCGGGAGAGAATATGCTTCACCTTTACGAACGGTGGGCCCGCGGAGGAGCCGGGTTATTGATTACAGGAAACATGATGATTGATCGCAACGCGTTGACAGGACCCGGTAACGTAATTATTCGGGACGGAAATATTGAACCGTTTAAACGATTAGCGGAGGTCGCCCAAGCCGAAGGATCTAAGCTTTGGATGCAAATCAATCACCCTGGAAGACAGGTCTTCGGTTATATTGCGGAGACCCCGGTCGGGCCGTCCTCCGTGCGGGTCCAAATTCCGGGAAGATTTCTTGCAAAAGTTTTCGGGATTCCAAGAGCTCTAACGTCGGACGAAATTAAACGTATCATCGGACGATTTGTCTCCGCGGCAAAACTTGCCGAAGCGGCGGGATTTCACGGAGTGGAAGTTCATTCGGCTCACGGTTACTTGCTGAGTCAATTTTTGTCTCCTCTAACGAACCTTCGAACCGACGAATGGGGTGGAAGTCTGGAAAATAGGGCGAAAATTCTACTCGAAATAGTCAAAGGAATTCGCTCGACCACCAAACGAGAGTTTTGCGTCGGAGTTAAATTGAATTCGGCCGACTTTCAAAAGGGAGGCTTCGAAGAAGCGGATGCGATCAAGGTTATAGAAATGTTAAACGAAACCGGAATCGATTTGCTTGAAATTTCCGGCGGAAACTACGAATCTCCCGCAATGCAAGGAGCATCCCAAAAAGGAACTAGTCCTCGAGAAGCTTATTTTTTGGAGTTCGCACAGAAAGCGAAGAAGTCCGCGAAGATGCCGCTTATGGCCACCGGCGGATTTCGTTCGCGTTCGATTATGGAAGATGCGATTCGATCCGGAGCGGTCGACATGATCGGAATAGGAGCGCCATTTGCCTTAGATCCGGATTGCGCCTCTAAATTAATTTCCGGTAAGATCGAAAGCGTAAGGGTAGATATTCCGGACCTTTCGAATCCCACGTTCAATTCATTGTCAAAAATGTCCGCTTTAAGAATCCAATTTCTAAGAATGGCAAAAGGAAAGAACCCGAAGGTTCCGTCCTTCCTTTTCGGAAATTTACTATTGGAGCAAATCCGAGCCAGACGGAATGCAAAGAACTATAAGAAATTTCTACTGGCAAAATAAATTCCTAGCAGAGGACAGACGACAGTAGCTGCTAGACGTTGGAAAAGTTACAGAAGTAGAGGAAAAATCCCCTGTAACGCAGGAATCTTTCTTGAAGAACATGGAAACCCTGCTCATCAATGTTCTGTCCTCTGTCTTTCGTCCTCTGCTCGGAATTTTCCTTTTTCCCTTTGCTTAGAAAGAGAGTCGGAAAAAGTAATCCTTATGGATTGGAAATTTCCCAAATGGAAGCCCGGAAGACCGCAACGCTGGGAATTTCTCTTGCCTCCCGGTTGTGCAAAAGCAACCGAGGAAGTATTGGAATCGATTATCGGTGGCCCCTTTTTGCCGAGAACTCATACTCCGAGTTTCACGGTCTTCCCCGAAAAATTCATTTTAGAAAAATCTAATTTTCGTCAAGCTCTGGAAGTTTTAGTAAGAATTCCGTGGCTTCGGGATATTCGCCTTAACTTAGGTAAGTTTTTTTTGTCGGAAGATTTTAGCTTTTCCGGATTGATCGAGTCCTTACGCGAGGCTAAGCTTTTACCTCAGGGCTGGGAAGTTCGCTTTCATCCGCAAATACGAGGACGAACGGAAATCACGAGAGAAGATCTTCAATCTCTTTGGTCGGAAGCATATCCGCAAGCGGGGGAAACCGGGTCGCTTAATGATACGGAATTAAACGCCTTATGCATCGGAGACGACCTGATTCTTTCCTTAAGTTTTGCAGGTGAGCCTCTTTTTAAACGGGGAAATTTTCGCCCTCTTTCCAAATCGGCTCCCTTACGCGAAGACCTTGCCGTTTTTCTCCTGAGTCGCTTGGAGAAGATTCTTTCCGACCCTGATGTGGTCCTTGTGCCTTTTGCCGGATCCGGAACTTTCGTTTGGGAAGCTAGTTCTCTTTTGTTAGGCATGGGATTTCCCCATTACGACAGAACTTTTTTATTCCAAGACCTGGAAGAATTTCCGAAATCCACATGGGAATTTCTACGAAAAAGAATCGGCGAGAAGGGAGAAGGGACTTCACTTCGAGTCTGGTGGAACGAGAAAGAGTCCGAAATTTTTTCCTATTTGGAGGAAAGGAGTTCCGACTTTCAGAATTTCATTCGGACCAGCAAGTCGGATTCTAAGCTCAGCATTTCCGGAGACGCAGGAGACTTCTTTTCCTTTTCTCCGAAGGAAGTATGGTCTTCCCTCGGTAAACCTTCCAAACTTTGGATGCCGATCAATCCGCCTTACGGTTTGAGAATGAAAAATCCGGGTTCCGAAAATCTATTCAGACATTTGGCGGAAGTCTTAAAGGATTGGTGGCAACTCCCGGCGGAAATTTCAGGTTTCGTTCTTTGTCCCGACGAGGACTCCTGGTCTTTATTTTTGCGAGGAATCGGAACTCGGGCGGAAACGATTCATGTCACCCACGGCGGAATCGATATGCGAGTCGTTTATTTCTAAGTCGGGTCACTTCCTCTAATCCTTTGGTTTAATTACTTAACTCTCTTAAATATTTTCAAAAAGACTCGATTTTTCTCCGACATTTTTCCTACTACGGTCCGTCTATCAACTATCCGAAATGGGGTTCCCCAAAGGAAAAACGATTCATGAAAAATATCTTAATAATATTCGGCATACTGATGCTTATCGCAAGCTCGGTATCCGCAAAAGTAAAGACCGAGATCGTAGAATACAAGCAAGGCGATACGACTTTGGAAGGTTTCTTGGCTTATCCCGAAGGAAAGGATAGAAAGGCTCCGGGAATCATTCTCGTCCACGATTGGTTCGGTTTAGGTGAAAATACGAAAGCAAGGGCAAAACAACTTGCGGCTCTAGGTTATGTAGCTTTTGCTGCGGACATTTACGGAAAAGGAATAAGGCCGAAGTCGAACGAAGAGGCGGCTAAATTGGCCGGCTCCTTCAGAGAGGGTGATCGAAAATTACTTCGTGCCAGAGCCCAGGCGGCCTTAGACACTTTAAAGAGTCAGTCGAATGTCGATGCCGATAATTTAGCGATTCTCGGCTATTGCTTCGGGGGAACCGCAGCCCTGGAACTCGCCCGTACAGGGGCGCCTCTAAAAGGTACGATCAGTTTTCACGGCGGTTTATCGACTCCGAAACCGGAAGAATCGAACGCAATTAAAGGCAAGGTCTTGGCGATGCATGGTGCCGATGACCCGTTCGTTAAAGCCGAAGAAGTTGCCGCATTTCAAGAGGAAATGAGAAAGGCAAAGATAGACTGGCAATTCGTTTCCTACGGGGGAGCCGTTCATTCCTTCACGATTAAGGAAGCCGGAAACGATAATTCAAAGGGCGCAGCATATAACGAAAAGGCGGATCATCGCTCTTGGATCGAATTACGGAATTTTCTACAGGAAATTTTTCCGTCCAAATAGTTTTTAGATTCGATAACCCGTCAGCGGAGGATTGAAAAGAGCCGTTGATGGGTCGTGTATCAAGATTTTTACGTTTGTTTCCTTTCCGATGGGCATCCGGAATCGAATGAAGAAAGGTTTAGGATCCGATCTTGAACGATAGCCGATCGCTCTGGAAGTTCGGAAAGAAATCTTACTTCGCAGTTTTTTTCCTTTAAGAATATCAAAATACCCGGCAAAATGCCCTCATGATCCGCACTGTTTATAGAGTCGATACGAAAGGATCTTTGGATCATTTGGAAAGACGGGAGGAAGAACTTTCCGACCCGGGAGAAAGCGAAGTCACTGTGGAAGTTCATGCCATAGGTTTGAACTTTGCGGATATTTTTGCCATCCAAGGACTTTACAGCGCCGCTCCGAAAGGTTCGTTTATTCCCGGCTTGGAATATTCAGGAAAGGTGATAGCTGTCGGCAAGAAAGTAAAATTATTCCGAAAAAACGACAAAGTCATGGGAGTTTCCCGCTTCGGCGCGTATGCCGACCATCTAAATATAGATGAAAGATACATTTATAAACTCCCGCCGCGTTGGTCTTATGAACAGGGGGCCGGTTTTTTAGTTCAAGCTTTAACGGCATACTATGCTCTTCTTCCTTTAGGAAATCTTCATAAAGGTCAGACGGTCTTGATCCATAGCGCTGCCGGAGGTGTAGGAATTTATGCGAACAGAATTGCTAAAAAATTCGGAGCCTGGACCGTGGGGACGGTAGGCAATTCCTCGAAGATTTCGCTTTTAGAAAAGGAAAGATATGATTCCTGGATTATTCGCTCGTCTAGTTTCCCTCAGGAGCTAAAAACCGCTTTAGGCGGACGGGAATTGAATTTAGTTTTGGAGTGTATCGGCGGAAGAATCTTTCAGGATAGCTATCAGGCATTGGCGCCTATGGGACGAATGATCGTTTACGGCTCGGCGTCCTTCATGAGCCAAGGAGATCGAGTCAATTGGCTCTCTCTTGCCTGGAAATATCTGACTCGTCCCAAAGTGGATCCGATGGAGATGGTCTCCGATAATAAGGCGATCCTGGGTTTTAATTTAATTTGGTTGTACGATCGGATAAGCGAACTTTCTCGGCATATAAAGGATATGATTAAATTGAATTTGGAGCCTCCGCATATCGGTGGAATGTATTCGTTTGTGGAACTTCCGGAGGCGGTGAAATATTTTCAGACAGGACAGAGTACCGGAAAGATCGTCGTTACGTCCGGCGTTATAAGGTAAGCGACGTTTGGAGGCTGGAGCGAAAGAATCCGCTTTAATTTCGATCCTCGCATTCGCAAAGAAGGAGTTCGAGAATTATCTTGAAAGCGAGGTCTATCCTCGATTTCAAAAGGAGGCGGCGCCGGAATTGGCCGAGGCGATGGAATATAGCATCAAGGCGGGAGGCAAACGGCTTAGACCCATCTTAGCGATGGCGGCCTTCGGAGCTTTAACGAAAGATTCCCTATCGATCGCGGGTTCATTAGAGTTCCTGCATACATACAGTCTTATTCACGACGATCTTCCGAGCATGGATAACGATGATTTTCGACGCGGAATACAGACTCTACACAAGCGATATTCCGAGGCCACGGCGATATTGGCAGGGGACGCCTTGCAAGCGTATGCGTTCGAATGGTTGACTCATGCAAAAGCCGAGGTCGCCGATCCGCATTTGTATCGGGACTTGATTCGAATTCTGCACCAGGGCGGAGGTGCCCCGGGAATGGTTTCGGGCCAGGTCTTCGATTTGGCTTTGGAGAGAAATCCTTCCTCCTTGAAGGGAAATAAAGAGGAATTACTTGCGATCACTCATCGACTCAAAACGGGAGCGTTAATTCGAGCTTCCTTACTTTTAGGAAACCGCTTAAGACAAGATCACCAATCCAGAGCCGCGTTGCTTTCGGATTATGGAATTAAATTAGGGCTTCTGTTTCAAATTACGGATGATATTTTAGATGTGGAAGGTACTCGGGAAGACTTAGGCAAAACGCCCGGTAAGGACGATCGATCGGGAAAAATTACGTATCCCGCATTATACGGCTTGGATGAATGTAAGAAAATGGTTACGTCTCTAGTAACCGAATTGGAAGGATTAGGAAAAAGTTTAGATAATTCGTTTTCTAGAGACGGAGCAGCTTTACAATTTCCGGATTTCTTTCAGTTACTGCCCGGAACTCTTGGCTCGAGGAAAAACTAGGCTAGATCAGCTATTGCTGGACCGGGGTTTGGCGAAGGATATCACCCTTGCCCGCAGTCTTATACTTTCCGGTTCGGTGCTTGTGAATGATAGGGTTGTCGATAAAGTCGGGCTTCTAATTTCCGATTCGTCGGAAATTAGAATTCGGGAAATCATTCCCAAATACGTCAGTCGAGGCGCTTTCAAACTGAAGGAAGCATTAACGAAATTTAATATTTCCGTTGATGGAAAACTATGCATCGATTGGGGCGCGTCCACCGGAGGATTTACTCAGGTTTTATTGGAGGAAGGCGCGGTCGCGATTTTTGCCTTTGACGTCGGGTACGGGCAAATGGCATCTAGAATCGCCATGGACCCCAGGGTTTCCGTACAAGATCGGTTTCATATCCGCGATACTACTTGGGATTTATTGATTCAACTCTGGGAAAAACATTCTCCGACTCCGTTTCCGAAGGAGATTTTTTTGACGATGGATTTAAGTTTTATTTCTCTTCGATCTGTTCTCCCGACCGTAAAGCGCCTTCATGATGAAAATCCGCGAATTTCTTGGACCGGCGTAAGCCTTTTTAAACCGCAATTCGAAGTCGAGAAATCGGATTTGGAAAAAGGAGTCGTAAAAGATCCGCGCGTTCGAGCGCGGGCCCTGCGATCATTTTTGCGATTCTTAAAATCGGAGATTGGAACAAATCTTCACGGGCTGGTAGAATCCCCGATTGCCGGGAGAGAGGGCAATCAGGAAATTCTAGTGTACTGGACATTAGATGCGGCTCTAGATCGAGCTTAACCTATTGCCGCATTCAGAGCCATCGATACTCGGGAACTCCATCCTATCCTTGCTTTTTCTCCATCCGTCCGAACGAATTCATAATCGCTAGGCTTAAGAAAGAAGGTCCTAACTTTGAATTCGAATGTGAAACCGGGCCAAAGAGTCGTGTTTCGTCCGGTACTAGTATTGTACCAGCTTATGCAACCTCCGGTCAACCAAACCGATCGACTGAGACGATCTTGGATTTCCTGATTGTAACGATCCTGCACTTCCTTACGAACATCGATATACTTAATGTTTTTCTTTCTTAGCGCTCGAATGCATTGTAGAGCATACTGCGCCTGGGATTCGATCATAAGAATCATGGAGCTATGTCCTAAACCGGTATTCGGTCCGACGATCATAAAGAAATTAGGGAAACCGGAAATCGAAGTGCCGAGATACGCTTCCGCTCCGCCTTCCCAAACGTCGCTTAATAATCGGCCGTTTTTCCCGCGAATTTCAAACGGAGAAACCGCTTCGGCGGCCTGGAATCCCGTCGCGAATATGATGGCGTCGACTTTGTGCTCCTTACCGTCTTTTGTTAGAATCGAATCTCTTTTGATCTCTTGGATTCCTTCGGTAACTAAATCTACGTTTTCGCGATTCAATGCCGGATAGTAATCGTTGGAAAGTAAAATGCGTTTACAACCGATCGTATAGCTCGGAGTTACCTTTTCCCGCAACGTCGGATTCGGAATGCTTTTTGCTATGAATCGTTTCGCAAAACCTTCGAATACCTTCATCAATTTAGGGTTGATTGCGAATGCGATCACTCCCAGTTCGTTTATCCAATAGATCGCTTTACGGAATAACCAACGCAGAGGCGGGAGATATTTAAAGACTCCTTTTACGGAATTTCCGATGGAGGAATCCGGTTTCGGAATAATCCAGGGAGGAGTTCTCTGAAAGAGTTCCAGTTTACCGACTTTCGGTGCGATGGTCGGCACAATTTGAATTGCGCTCGCACCGGTTCCGATAACTGCAACGGTTTTGCCGGTAAGATCGTAAGTATGATCCCATCGAGCCGAATGGAATTTGGCTCCTTTGAATGAATCGATTCCGGGTATTTTCGGTAAAACCGGTCGACTCAAACCTCCGGTTCCGCCGACTAATGCGCGCGCTTGGTAGATTTCGTCGTTTTGGGTGGTTACTTTCCAAGTTCCGGTTTTCTCATCAAAGAACGCACTAGTAACTTCCTGGTTGATACGAATGTGTTGCCGGATATCGAATCTGTCCGTGCAATCGTTCATATAATTTAGAATTTCCTGCTGAGGTCCGAATAAGCGGGACCAATCCGACTTCGGCGCAAACGAATAGGAATATAAATGGGATTGCACGTCGCAGGCGGCACCGGGATAGTTATTATCTCTCCAGGTTCCGCCGATACCATTTCCTTTTTCCAAAATAATGAAAGAATCGATCCCGGCTTGTTTCAGTCGAATTCCCATGCATAGCCCTGCAAATCCGGAACCGATGATGATTGCATCGAGAATCTTTTCCGCATTCGCTACATGGTTTTGGCTCGGTCTATCTAAGGTTTGAGCTACCATTTTTACTTTCTCTCCTAGGAAAGGCATATCCAGCACTCTTAGTTGGAACGGCTTTCCGATTATATAATAACCGATCAATAAAAACCAATCGTCCAATCTTAGAATTTGCGACCGGGATTCTTGCGCTAATTTCGAAATCAATAGGGTTTTTTCGCGATTTAGCGTTCAGAAGACAGAAGACAGAAGACAGAACATTGATGAGCGGAAATTCCATTCTCTAAAGAAAGATTCTTGCGTTATCGTAGATTTTTCCGATACCTCCAGCTGCCTTCCCAACGTCTAGCAGCTTCTGTCTAGCGTGAGCAAAGCGAGCGCATCTGTCCTCTGAAAGCGGCAACGATGTGCAGGGTGCGAAGCAGTCGCAGCGCTTGCAGATAATGGTTTATGTTAAGAGACAACAGTCGCTGAGACCGGAGCGAACGCGAAGCCCGGAGCAGCGTGACCCGAACGAAGTGAAGGGGGCCGCCCGTGCTGAGGACAGACGACAGCGGACTGAGGACAGAACATTGATAAACGAAATTTCCACGTACTAGAGAAAGATTCTTGTGTTTTAGTGGATTTTCCTCTGTCACGGCTGCCTTCCCAACGTCTAGCAGCTTCTGTCTAGCGTGAGCAAAGCGAGCGCATCTGTCTTCCGTCCTCTGAAAGCGAACGCGTCTGTCCTCTGCCCGTCCTATCGGATTTATTTCCTTTTTTCGGACAGATTTTTGATGTCTTTCCGCTTTAACCATCCTTGCGGTATACAGGCCCCAAGCTCACTGTCTCCTGTCTTAAAACAGACCTTGCCACGAACACAATTCAGGTTTTCGTTACAGGTGGTGCCTAATGATTGGTCCATTGGGTCCGGATCTAAATAATCGTCGTTCGATCTTCCGGGACTATCACCTCCTAAGCAGATTCCATACTGGGACCTTTCGGATTTAATACAGACCGCACCAGCAGTACAATCGTAATCCTGCCTACAGGCTTGCAGATCGCTAGCGAAAGTTTGTAACAGTAAGAGAACGAATACTAGAGCCGAATAGTTTACGCTTCGAATCAATCTACTAGAAAGCATTCTTTAGGCATAAACGAAGAAACGATTGAATGCAATATTTTTCCCGCACAAGTTTCAAGCGTAGAGGAAATTTCCTCGTCTTCAAGGAATAAGGAAAAAATGCGGATACAGGAGGAAAGCTTTAACGGTCTGTCAACGATTCACTTTCAGCGCGAAGAGTCGGAATTCTTTGAAACGGTATGAATTTTTCGAAGCGGCTAAGGCCTTCGAAATACCGAAGGAAATAAAAAAGCCCCGGTGTTTCCACCGAGGCTTGATTATCTTTTTTATGAAAGAGGGTTAGGGGCGAACCGAAATCACCTCGTCCTTGTTAATCAAGGCTACGATGTGTTTATATTCGGGCGAATCCTTCCCGTATTTTAGTTCGGTTGCGCGGAGTAAATGGATGTTTTTCTTGTGACGGAATTTAAACATCTGATCTTCGCTTGCGCCGCCATATTTCTTGATCATGTTTTCTTCAAAGGCGTAGCAGCTTGCAAGGTACTTGTGAGCCGGGTATTCCTTCTCGTTTTCATCGACCTCGATATAAAGCTCAAGTATGGGGATACATTGAGGTAAATTCTGTAGGTCGTATTCGGTAATAATCCAAGAACGGTAGACATCCGAAAGGAGACGTTTAAACTCGGCGCGCTCGCGCAAATCCGGGTTTTTGATCTCGTCCAAATGGTTGATGGACTTGGTAAAGTAGTTAAGGGCCTGTTGTTTTGCCTCGAGTTTCAGCCTAGAAACGACGCGATCTTCACGAGCTTTGCGGTCGACTTTTTGCCAATACCACTTCTCGTCCAAACGCTTCTTCTCGGCTTCTTCCTTACGGTACTGCTCGACTGCTTCCCTCATCTTGAGGATGGTATTAACTCCGGATTGGTAGCTGGTTAGGGCCAGGCGGAACTTGTTGTTCGCGAAAGCCTTAGAGAGCTGATGGAGTTCTTGGAAGTTCTTGTCATAGCCTTTGAAGTCGGGGTTTTTCCAAACAGCTTCCTGTTCTTGGATCACCTTCTTACGACGCTTCTGCTCTTCCGTAAGGTTTTTATCGTCATCCTCGGGAACAAGTTCCCCTTTAAGGAGTTCGTCGATCTTATCGGCCGCCGCTTTGGCCTCTTGCTGGTTCTGTTGTCCCCCGCCTTGCTGCTGGTTCTGTGCGAACAAGGAGAGGTTGAGTCCGACCACGGCCAGAAGAACGAAAATAGTCTTCATCACCTTCATAGTGCTCACACCTGTGCCTTCTCTTTCATAAGATAGGATTAGAGAAAAGAACAACAAAGTCCTTTTCTCCTGTTTTACTATCGGTTCCTTAGGGTTCGAGATAAACCCACTAAGGAAAATTTTTCCCTTTTTTACCGGATAAGGGACATAACCGAAAATTCTTTTCCGATTTAATCCGAATAGGATTCAATCGGTTTTTTCGCGTCCCGACGATCCCACCGTAGGCGGAATCGATCGACGCTTCCAAATTCCATCAAAGAACCGAGATTGCGAGCAGATTTTTAGTAAGGCCGTGAGTTTTCCGCCTTTCCATTCGATTTTTCTTTCTTTCTCTCTCTTCTGACCCTTTCATACTGGGTCTGAAGCATGAACTTGAACGATTTAACCCCGATTCGGGCAGGATCTCCCAGCTGTAAAATTTGCGGAGGAGTGGGTTTTCTTTTGGAGGAAAACGTTAGAAACTCTTCCTCGGGAGTTTTATTACTCTGCTCTTGCATGAGCGAATCCTGTCGAACCTGTGATTCGAAAGGCAGACCTCCTTTCATGGTTTATGATGAAAGTCAAAATAGGATGATGTCCTGCGTCTGTCACGATGCCCGCATCGAATTGGACCGCATCGAGGCTTTGGTTAAGAAAGCGGGGATTCCTGCAAAGTATAGATATCGAACCCTGGATAGAATGGACACCAGCGAGATGTCCTTTTTGATCGCCCACGATTGGGCTCACGAATTGGTCATGAAATGGGAGGGACGAGGAAGGTCGGCTCAGGGTTTGTATCTTTGGGGAAACACCGGATCGGGAAAAACGTTGCTCGCCTGCGCCATATTAAACGAATTAATTTTACGTTATGGAATGGAATGCAAATACGCTAAAATCAACCGGGATTTTCTTTCTGCGATCCGCGATACCTATCAAAAAGAGAGCGAGATCCACGGAATGGAACAGACGATCAAAAGACAATTCATGGAAGTGGAAGTTCTGGTATTGGACGATTTCGGTGCCAACAAAGAATCGGATTGGGCGAATTCCCAACTTTATGATTTAATCGATTCCAGGTACGAGGAGGAGAAAGTCACGGTACTGACCTCGAATATCTCCTTGTCCGATTGGAAAGACAAGGCTGAGGGTAGAATCTTTTCCCGCTTAATGGAGATGACCAAGGAAATCCATCTGGATTGTCCCGATTACCGACTCAGTCATTCGGTTCACACGGAGGCATAATGGAACACCATGCATTTATCTGTCTCGGCGCAAATCTCGCGGATCGAGAGGCTTCCCTCAAGGAAGCGATTCGCAGGATTGCAGCCCGCACGGATATGAAGATTCTTCGTAAGGGAACTCCGTTGAATACGGCCGCTTTGGAAGTTACCGATCAGCCGGACTTTCTAAATCAACTCGTCGAAATCGTAACTTCTCTTTCACCTCACGATCTACTCGACGTGCTTCTCGGAATCGAAACCGACATGGGCAGGATACGAACGAAAGACAAAGGGCCGCGGACGATCGATATCGATATATTATCTTACGATCGACTCAGGCTACATGAAAAGGGATTACATTTACCCCATCATAGTCTATACACTCGTCCCTTCATTCAGGAATTATTGAAAGAGTTAGGCGAAGAATCCCTAGGGGATTCTTTCGGAAATCCGGAGGAGGGAATCGTATGAGAGACGTGCATAAAATATTTCCGAAAGGAAAGAAACCTCTCGAAAAAAAAATTTCCGTTCTGACCTGCTACGATTATATTTTCGCCCGGATCTTAGGCGAAGCCGGTGTGGATTGTCTATTGGTAGGGGATACTCTCGGAGTAGTCGTTCAGGGAAATCGAACCACGCTATCCGTAACACTGGACGAAATGATTTATCACGCTAAAATGGTTCGGAGAGGAGCTCCCAACTCTTTTATCGTCGTCGATTTACCCTTTCTGTCCTACCAAGTTTCCTTGGAAGAAGGAATTCGTTCGGCGGGACGGATCATGAAGGAAACGGATTGCGATGCCGTGAAATTCGAAGGCGGTGGTCCGGAAATTTCGGATCTCATTTATAAATTGGAAAGGATCGGCATTCCCGTTATGGGACATATAGGATTGACGCCTCAATCCGTGAACGCTTTCGGAGGGCATAAAATTCAGGGTAAGGCCGAGGAAGATAAAACCCGTCTGATAAACGAAGCAAAAGCAATTTCGGAAGCCGGAGCTTTTGCGATGGTACTGGAGTTGATACCTTCGGCTTTGGCATCGGCGATCAGTTCTTCCGTTCCAGTACCGACTATCGGCATCGGAGCCGGGGCCTCCACCGACGGCCAAGTGTTGGTTCTTTATGATTTTTTAGGATTAAACAAAGACTTTCATCCTAAATTTCTAAAAACGTACATGAACGGCTTTGCCGACGCATCCGAAGCCGTTAGAAATTACATAAAAGAAGTCTCTACCGGAATTTTTCCCGGCCCGGAACATTCTCATTGAGCCTTTTCCCGCGGATTTCTTGACGTTCCGAGTATAACATAGAGCCTGGAATGAGAATGGCTCCCGATCCGGGGGCATGCCCGTAATCGGGCGGAGGCTACGTGGACATAGTCGAACTCGAGAAAGGATATCCGGAAACCGAGGCCAAGATCAAGGCTTTAGCCGGGGAATGCGGTAATCAAACGGAGATTATCCGCGGTGCTGTCGTATCGGACACCATCCATTTCATTGGAGATACTCGTAAAATCTCCGAAAAAGAGGGCTATGTGAAGGAACTCCCGGGAGTCACTCGTATTTGGAACGTATCGCTCCCTTATAAGAACATCGCGCGAACGGCAGCTGGTAAGAACGGAGAAGTCGTGCATCGTGAAAACCGAATTGTCGAAGTTAAGGGTCAGGATGGACTCGTTCGCAAATTCGGAACCGGAAAACATATCTTCCTCGTAGGTCCGGATTCTCCTCAGACATACGATCAAACGGTTACTATCGCAAAGCAGGCGGTGGAAATCGGAAAGAAATTCGGAATCTTGGATCGAATTATTTTCCGAGGTGGTGCGTTTAAACCCAGAACCAGACCCACGGATTGGAGAGGAATGGGCTGGGACGGTATCAAACTTTTGGATCGGGTAAAAGAAGAGACGGGACTTCCCTATGTGACCGAGGTAATGGATCATACGATGGCGGAAGAAGTCTCCAAGCACGCGGATATGATCCAGATAGGAACTCGGAACGCTCAGGATTTCGAACTCCTGGAAGCGGTGGGCCGCACCGGGAAGCCCGTCATTTTAAAGAGAGGGTTCGGGAACGAAGCCATCGAATGGTTTTCCGCCGCCGAATATATCGCTAATCAAGGAAATTTGAATATTATTCTTTGTGAAAGAGGGGTCAAAACCCTTTTTATTAAGGAAGGCTACTGTAGAAACACTCCGGATTTAAACGTAATTACCCACGCGAAAAATCAGACGATTTTACCCGTAATTTTCGACCCAAGTCATGTGGCGGGAGACGATAAAATTGTGGTTTCGAATCTTTTGGCCTCCTTACCGTTTAATCCGGACGGTTCGATAACGGAAACTCTTCATGTGGAGGAGTTCCGTAAGGAGCAGATGTGCGACGCAGCCCAAGCCCTTTTGATGAGCTTGTACGAAAAAACCGTCGAAGCGATTCTCACTTACGAGGAAAAAATCAGGCCGATAACCGACCAAGTTGATTCCTATTTTTTGGAACGAAAGGGTAAAAAATAAAACTGCCCTCGTTTCCCCGTTTTAATCGAATCGAATTGGTCCGAATATGGCTTTGGCCGACAATCCGTGCCACTGGGCGATATCCGTACTAAATTTCAAAGGAGAGGTCTAGGAATATTATGATTTATTGAATTAGATGGTCGGTCGATTGCCGAGGTCCTCGAATTTTGCTATCTAGGAATCTGCGGTTCTCTTATCGATTTTACTCATTCAGGAAATTTCGGAGCTAATTCGTCTTTCGTTTTTTCCCAGAGTTCCGGTAATTCCGCGCATAATTTCAAGCTTCCGGTCAAATCCCCGTCTTTCAATTTTGCTTCCGCATCGGTGACGGAAGTTTGCAATCCGATCAGGCCGAAATTGGCGGCGACGCCTTTTGTTTGATGTAATTCAGCCTTTAGCTCGTTAGGTTTCTCTTCCGCTATGAATGATTTTATATTTTCCAAGCGAGTGTTCATATTCTTACGCAGGGAGCGAACCATCTCTTCCAGCCAAAGCTTGTCCTCTTCGTCGTTTCCCTGTTTTAAAGATTCCAAACGAGACCAATCTATTAACATACTAAATCCCTCGAAAAGAAAAAGTCTTTGTCGACGATTCGAATTCGTAGCCAATATCGAACGCGGTTCGGAGCAACGAAACCAATCCTTCTCCCCCATTTATTTATAGCTTGAATAAAAAATCCAGGTCGTTTTTCGTATTCTCGAAGATTTAAGAGGCGAAACAGAATGAAAATTCACCCTACAGCCATCGTCGATTCGAAGGCTGAATTGCACGAATCCGTCGAAGTGGGAGCGTATACGATCATCGAAAAGGACGTGGTCGTCGGCGAAGGAACAATTATCGAAACTGGAGCCCGCATTTTCTCCGGAACGAAATTCGGCAAATTTAATCATGTTTATCACGGAGCAGTCATCGGAGTCGTTCCCCAGGATTTAGGGTTCGATCCAAATACCCCGACTAAAACCCTCATCGGTGACAATAACACATTTAAGGAATATTCCAATATCCATCGCGGAACCAAGACCGACTCTCCGACTATAATCGGAAACCGGAACTACATAATGGGGAATGCGCATGTAGGCCACGACTGTATCGTGGGCGACGATAATATTCTAACTCATGGACTGGTGTTGGCCGGTCACGTTACGGTCGGAAATAAAGCGTTTATTTCCGGCTTGGTTGCAGTTCATCAGTTTTGCTTTGTCGGGGACTATGCGATGGTTGCAGGTTGCGCGAAGGTGGTTCAGGATGTTCCGCCGTTTACGACGGCCGACGGTAATCCTTGTACTATTATCGGACTAAATACGGTCGGTTTAAAGCGGGGAGGTTTTTCTCCCGAAATTAGGGCCGCGATTAAACAGGCATATAAAGTCATCTATCATTCCGGAATGAATTATCGTCAGGCGATAGAGGCATTAGAGAAACAAGGAAATCATTCTCCGGAAGTTCAAAGCATTATCGCATTTTTTAAAAACAGCGATCGCGGAGTCATGGATCACCGGTGAGGATCCTCGTTACCGGGGGAGCCGGTTATATAGGAAGTCATGTCGTCGCGCTTCTATTAGAGAAAAATTATGAAGTTCTGATCGTGGATAACATGGAAAAGGGGAATGAGAAGAATCTTTTTCCTAAAGCGGAGTTTTTGCACGGGGACATCCACGACCGCGGAATTTTAGAGAAGGCCTTCTCTAAAAAAATAGAGGCGGTTTTTCATTTTGCCGCATGGAAGGCCGCCGGCGAATCGATGACCGATCCTAATAAATACGCTTTGAATAATATTGCGGGTTCTATTCAGCTTCTGACTTTCATGGAGGAGGTTGGAACGAAAAATTTCGTATTTTCCTCCTCGGCTGCCGTTTACGGCGCCCCGCAGTACCTTCCCTTAGACGAATCTCATCCTTTGCAGCCGGAAAATTATTACGGTTACACGAAGTTGGCCATCGAAGAAAACTTGAGATGGTATGATCGACTGAAAGGGTTTAAATACGCCGCTCTTCGATATTTCAACGCCGCCGGTTACGATCCGCAGGGTAGAATCTTAGGACTTGAAAAAACTCCGGCGAATTTATTACCGATCGTAATGGAGGCGGCCGTCGGGATGAGATCCCAAATGGAGGTATTCGGAACCGATTATGATACTCCTGACGGAAGTTGTGTTCGGGATTATATCCATGTAAGTGATTTGGCTTCGGCTCACGTTTTGAGTTTGGAATATCTTTTGAGCGAAGGCAAATCCTTGACGGTCAATTTAGGAACCGGGATAGGGCATTCAGTATTAGAGATTCTTAAATTAGCTGAAGAAGTGATCGGCAAACCGATCCCGTACAAGATATCCGGTCGTCGCGCGGGCGATCCCGCTAAATTATGGGCAAAGGCGGAACTTGCCGAAAAGCTTCTGGGCTGGAAGTGCGTTTACAGCGATCCTAAGGTGATACTCGAAACTAGCTGGAAAGTTTATAAGGACTTGTTATAGTTCCGGAATAAAACCGCGGCGCATCGTGTTTTCGGTTATGCAAACCGGCTCTAAAAATTGCTTTAAATAATCCGGGCCGCCGGCCTTGGCTCCGACGCCGGAGAGTTTAAATCCGCCGAACGGTTGTCTATCCACGATCGCTCCCGTAATCGATCGATTAATGTACAGGTTTCCGACTTCGAAAGAGTTTTTAGCCAATATTATATTATTAGGATTTCGTGAATAAATTCCGCCGGTCAAGGCGTAATCGACTCCGTTCGCATATGCGATAGCTTCCTTAAAATTGCGAACTTTAAACAAAGTCACGATGGGTGCAAAGAATTCGGATTGTCCTAACTCGGAATTAAAATCGTCGCTTTCCAAGAGCAACGGATCTACGAAATGCCCCTGAGATTTTAAACCGGGAGAGATTTCCAATTTTTGGTATATGTTTGAATCGAATTTTTTCGATAATCTTTCGATCCTTTCTTTAGATTCGGCATCGATGACGGGTCCGATCTTTGTGGAGGGATCTTCCGGCGGACCGGCCTTCAAGGACAGTAACGCTTCGGAAAATCGTTTGCGAAAAATATCATAGCAAGAGTCCAAGACGATCAATCTGGAAAGAGCGCTGCATTTCTGTCCCTGGAAACCGAATGCGGATTGAAGGGCTCCTGCCACGGCTTCGTCCAGATCCGCATCCTCATCCACGATGATCGCGTTTTTTCCGCCCATTTCCGCAACGACACGTTTGATAAATTTCAAATTCAACCCGGAAGTTTCGCGTATCATTTGCAATCCGACGGCCCTAGATCCCGTAAAATTAACTGTGTGAACTTTCGGATGATTGACTAAGTAAGATCCGATCTCTTCCCCCTTGCCGGGCAAAAATTGAAGAGCTTCCGCCGGAACTCCTGCCTCGATTAGGATTTTAAATAAAGTCCAAGCGATGGCGGAGGATTGTTCCGCCGGTTTCATAATAACGGTATTTCCGGTGACTAAAGGCGCTACCGTCATTCCGCAAAGAATCGCCAACGGAAAATTCCAGGGGGCGATTATCGCAGTGACTCCTCTAGGGCGATATAAAAATGCGTTATCTTCTCCTTCAAGATTTCTTAATCTAGGAAAGGCGAGCTTGTCCGATTCCTGCGCATAAAATTCGCAGAAATCGATCGCTTCCGCAATTTCTGCGTCGGTGTCCTTGACGCCTTTACCTACTTCCAGCAATATCAATGCGGTGAGTTCATCTTTAGATTTACGTAATATTCTAGCGGCATTGCGGAGGATCGCGCTTCTTTCCGACGGGTCCCTTTCTTTCCAGGTTTTCGAAAAATCGGAGCATATGGAAACCGCTTGTTCCGCCAAATCCCTGTTTGCGTATCCGATCGTTGCCACCGTTTCGCTCAAATTTGCGGGGTTTAGAGCCGCATGCGTTTCGGATACCGAAATAGTCTTTCCGTTGATGATAGGAAAGACTCGGAGAGGAAATCGATTTCGAATTTCACGCAATCCTTTGTTTAGCTTCTCCCTTTCATCTTGGAGGGAAAAATCTCGAATTGGCTCGTTCTTCAAAGCTTGCGATTCGGTTCCAAAGTTCATGCGTTTGCCTTCTTATGAATGTCTAAAAGCTTGATTCTATCAGTTTTTTTGGAATAAATGTTCTTCAAAAAACCTTCGTTAGTAGAGTTTTCTAATAATCTTCGAACTAGATATGCCATACCGGGAATGACCTCCCCTACCGGAGAGTATTCCCTAACACCTATTCCTAATTTTATGAGCGCCTTTTTGTAAGGATCTCCCATTCCGTAGAGCATTTGAATTTCATAATCTTCTTTCGGAATTTTTAATTCGTCGGATAAGGTAAGGGCATAAGCGATGCTTCGAATATTATGAGTTGCGAAAGCGGGAAAAATATGAGGGTGAGATTTTAAAAGTAGTTCCGTACATTGCTCGTAGTTGATGTCCGTTTCGATTTTAGTGAGAAATACGGGAGGCTCCCATCCTTTTTGTCTGGATTGGACTATTTCGTATTCCCAATATGCGCCTTTTACCAATCTTACGGTTAGTGGATATTTTCGATTTTTAGAAATTTCTATGACTCTATTTAGGTCTCGTAAAGAGCTTCGAAGATAGGCCTGTATGACTAGACCGAAATGTCGGTAATCCTGAAATCGGGTTTCGGAAAATAGCTCCAGTGCCGCGGTCAGTATGATTTCTTTCGTTTCATATTGCTCTAAATCCAGGTTTACGAAAATATTCTTGGACATTGCCGATTCGAAAATAGGTCGTAATCTATCCTTCAATACGGCAACCGATCGGTCGAATGCCAAAGGATCGAGTTGAGAGTAAAGAGCGGAGCATTTTACGGATACGTTCCCGTCGGCTTTCCTATTCGGTAAAAATGAGCTTAGTACTCGAAGTTTTCCATCGTCGGAAATATCTTTTATTAGAGTCAGATATTTTTGCGAATATTCGGAGGCTTCGTTCTCCGAAAGAACCGCTTCCCCCAGAATATCGATCGTATTTGATATTCCGATTTTATAACGTTCATATATCGTCTTTTTGGCTTTCCCATAATTCTTTCCCACTATAAAGAATCGGGCAAAGAAAAGGATCATTTTTCCGGTGATTCGGGAGAGTATGAAGGAAGAGAACGGATTCGATAAGAGCGCCTTTAATCCGAATTTAAATAGGCTCGGAAGTTCGGTCGGGCTTTCGATAAAGTATAAGCGAATATGATCCGAGATTTGCTTCCAGGTTTTTAAAGTGGGAAAAACGTCCGCAAAACGGAAGGCTTGGACTTTCAAGTTGGGTCGGTCATCCAAAACGGAAAGCGATTTGGAAAAAAAGGAATAAGAACTAAAGATCGGTGTCTCGAACTTATCGCTGGTCGAAAAGAGAGTAATTCCTTTTTGAATTACCTTTTCGTTTAACGAAACGATTTCTTCGGACATGATATCGGTTTTCACATTCATGGTGCCAATAATTCTTAGACCGCCTTTATGCTTTAGAACGTTTCGGGTTCCCGTAAGCGATAAATTTAGAAGGAGATCTTTCCCGAAAATCGAACCTTTCTAAAAACAGGCAAAGAAGAATATTTTCTTTTCGTTTTTTTTCTTCGGAATAAAGGAAAACTAGATAAAAATTAAAATATTCGAAACAAACTTTTTACGCGCATGTGATTTAAACGGGTGAAAGTTCGTTTTTCGGTCGTTATTTAGCGAATCGACTGACAATTCGGATTTACAGCTTGGACGTATTCGAGAGGCGACTCTCCTAGGACCTCCGAGCCCTGGAATTTTCCGGAAAGATTTAAGGTTCCTTTTTTATAGGCCTCTTCCCAATCTTTTTGAAATCGGTTCGCTAATTTTGCGTAAGACCAATGCCATTTTTCCTCGTTGTATCCCTTATTCCCTCGTTCCGACTTCGGTGAATAAGGCTGACAGAAGCCGTATTTTGCGGCGTTTTTCGTCATCCAACTATATAGTTTTTCCCCACGTCCACCTTTCTCAAAATAAGAATTTTCTAAAGCGTTTAAATCTATATCCGTTCCCCAATGATGGCGGGACGTTCCCGGTGCGCTTGAAAATTCCAAGATTAACGAAACGATTTGGTTAGGAGATTTTCCCTGAACGGCCTCTCTCATTTTTCGTTTTCCGGTGAACTTATCTTCCCATATTCCTTTTTGATCATTGAAGGAACGTTGCGCCGATACGATGAACGGAATTTGCCTTTCTTCCGGATGATCCTTCTTATAAGCCTCGATTAATCGCAGATAGGCGTTCAAGGTTTCTTTTCGTAAAAGGAAGACGCGCGTATCACCGGGGTTTTTATACGAGGTCAGAATTTTTTCGGAAGGGTACTGTCCGATTAGATAGGAGATCTGCGATTGTCCTAAATAAGGATCCGCATCGCTTTCCGCAAATCCGTAATGAGCGAATAAATAGAGGGTCGATAAGACTGCAAAAAAAAGACAAAACTTGAGGATCCGCGAACTCATATTTTCCATCTTATCCCGGACAAAGAGAGAGAAAAGGGATTTTTGTAAACCGTAATGAACCTTTCCTTTTATGCTAAGCAAAAAATCAACGAATCCGATTCGATTCAGCAAGAAATTTGGATTGAAGTTCATTTAAAAACAGAAATTTCTTGTAAAAACTATTTAGGAGATTTCGGATGAAACGACTCGTCATTCTTTTTCTACCGCTTGCGCTATTTACGAATTGCTATGTGATAGACAAGATCGGACTTACTATCCCTGAGAAAGTAAAAGGAGACGAGGCTAAGAATAGGATCGTAACGAGCGCCGTTATCGGTGCATCCGTAAATCCAAACTCTTCTTCGATTATTGCCCTGGTCTCCTATCAACTCGCGAATGTGGACGAAAGCAAATATTATAATAAAGCGGACGTCGACGACTGCGCAAACCGGGCTCTTCTGATTAACCTAAGTTCGCTTAAGATCGGCGGATTCGACTGTAATTTGGCGGCGGATAAGATAATTATCCCCTACGTTTACTAAACTTTCATAAAGAACTAGACGCTGCCGAAAGCTTTCGAACGGAAACTTCGAAGGCTTTCAATTCGAAAACAGGAGAGCCCCTTCCGTAAACCGATTCGAGATCTCGTATTTTTCAAGATCCCCGATGCTTCCGAATTTTTCGGCGTCTTCCCTGCTGACTTCTATCCATTCCCTATCTTCTCTCAAATCGGCGATTCTAAAGTCGGGCAGACCGCTTTGACGAACCCCCAGGAGTTCTCCGGGACCTCGTAATTTAAGATCCGCTTCGGATAAAACAAAGCCGTCGTCCGAATCCAATAGAGCTTGGATTCTATACTTGGCTTCCTCGGTAGTTTGCGACTCCGTTAAGAGAATACAAAAACTTTCATGACTTCCCCGACCGACTCTTCCGCGAAGCTGGTGAAGTTGAGAGATTCCGAAGCGATCCGCATGTTCGATAACCATCACCGACGCATTGGGTACATCGACTCCCACTTCGATGACCGTCGTACTGACTAAAATCTGTACGGTGTTTTGCTGAAACGATTTCATCACTCTGTCTTTTTCCGCGGCATCCAATTTACCGTGGAGTAGGCCGACGGAAAATTCAGGAAATACTTCTTTGCGAAGAGTTTCGTATCCTTCGATACAGGACTTGAGATCCGATTTTTCGGACTCTTCCACTAACGGATAAACGATATAACATTGGCGTCCTTGGGTTACGTATTTGCGAATCGAGTTGTACACTCCGCTTCTTCTATCATTCGTAAACCAATGCGTTTTAATCGGCTTTCTGCCGGCGGGTCTATTCCGGAGAGTAACAAGTTCCAGATCGCCGTATAAGGTTAAGCAAAGAGTTCTTGGAATCGGAGTAGCCGTCATTGCGAGAATATCCGGATTTTTTCCCTTGGCTCTAAGCTTTTCCCTTTGTTCCACTCCGAACTTATGTTGCTCGTCGATAACGACTAAACCGAGATCCTTGAATTCTACGTCGTCTTGAAATACGCTATGAGTTCCGATGATAAACGAAGATTCTCCCTTTTTGATTCGGTATAATTTTTCCGCGCGAGCCTTCTTGGGTTCTTTACCGACCAAAATCTCGATTCCCAAAAAAGGCATATTCCCTAAGAAATTCAGGATAGTTTGATAATGTTGCCGGGCCAGGATCTCCGTCGGCGCGACCATGCATACTTGGATATTATTATCCGTGTAACGAAGAGCCGTTAACAATGCGACAAGAGTCTTTCCGGAGCCTACGTCGCCCTGCAAAAGGAAGGCCGCGGGTCTATCGGTCTTGGTACCTTCCTCGATCTTGGTCAGACTTTCTTTTTGATCCTTCGTAAGTTGGAAAGGTAGATTAGGAATTAGGCTCTTTGCAGTCGGTGATTCGGGTAAAGGCCAAAATACGCGGGGAATTTTTGCCCGTTGGGATTTCTTATACTCTATTAGCAAATTAAAATAATATAATTCTTCGTACTTGAATCTCGTCCTGGCTTTCAGTAAATTCCCGTCTTCCGTGGGGAAATGTATCTCTTTAAACGCAATCGCTCGTTGTAAAAGATTTCTTTTAGTAACGACTTCTTTGGGGAGAATTTCCGGTATTTTCCCATCCAAAGTTTCCAGCGCATGAAATACCAGCCGTCTTAGTCCCCTAGAGTCCAAATGCTCTTCGCGAAGAGCCTCCGTAGTGGAATAAAGCGGTATGATTCTTCCCGTATGAATCGATTCCGGCAGGTCTTCCCCGCTTAATTCGGCGTTGCCTCCGTAAGAAAGAACTTCGTAATCCGGATGAATTAATTGAAAACCGCGAAAGTATTCCAATTTGCCGGTCGCCGCAATCAGCAGACCCGACTGTAATATTCTTCGAAAATATTGAATTCCTTTAAAGAACACGAGGTTGACCGACTCGTTATTTTTAGTTTTAGCGGAAACTACAAGTCTGGATTTTCTACCGTGAGCAAGATAAGAATCGATTATTTCTAAAATAAGGGTTACCGATTCTCCTTGTTTCAGGAGAATATTTTCGGTAAGATTTCGATCCAAGTATTTGCGAGGAAACCAAAGCAGAAGGTCTTGGAGTGTTTTTATTCCTATGGTTTCTAGGACTTCCTGCTTCCTCGGTCCTACACCTTTTAAAATTCCGACCGGACTGGATAATCCGACAGTGACGGTTTTTTTTTCAGAGGCCGAGTTCTTCATCCTGGATAGGTCGTGGTGGAGGAGAGTCTTTTACGATTTCCTCTTTTACGGGACTCGAATCATCCAATCCGAGGTAACAATATCGGCAACCATAAATCCGAGCCTGTCGTTTGGCGCCGGGGCTCGCCGGTTCGAAAAGTACCGCATAAAGGTATTCGTGCTTTTCCAATAATCTCCCGCATACGGGACAAATTCTCGGTCTAGGAAGATTCGGATCCCAATTCCCGCCATAGACTTTTTTGGGATCCCCATATTCCGCGTTTCCATCTTTTTTTCGGAGAGAATCTTTCTTGTCCATGCGCTTGGTATCGACCGAATATAATGCATGAAAAAACAAGGCCGCAGCGCCTAGAGCCGCAACCAAGGTCAGAAAGGTAATCATTGCTTTAGATAATCCTTAATTTTGGCGGCCATCGAACCGGGCAATTTGATCCCCTTCTCCTCCAATCTTCCCGCATATTTGTGAAACGAATACGTATGTTGAGAGGAAACTATTATTCCGTCGAAGCACTCTTCCACTGATTTCGAAATGCTGGCCCAAAGAGGAAGTCGTTCCGAAATCATATTTTCGTATCTATGCAAAAGTTTGCGATTCACTCCTCTGCAAATCGATCGATAAAAACAGAATCGGATGATCAATGCGGAGGATTCGTTTCCGTCCGCGATATCTTTTTCGAGTTGATTGAGGTTGATGCAATCTACGATTTCCAATTTGTAAGCGTTGGAATTATGTTCGAACGTGACCAAATTCAAAAACATATGCTTAAATAAGGAGATCTTATAGCAATTTTCCAGGCCGCACTCGCCCATTTTACTATCTTCGCAACGAGTATACATTACGATATCCGTGTCGGAATCGACGGTCGCCTGACCGAAGTTAAGCGATCCAAGAATATCGAATGCGACTTCGTCTCCTCCGTAATTGATCAGTTTGGAGAATTTTTTGAAATCTTCGATTCGTTCCCTGGATATTTTAGTTTCATGCGACCTGAAGAATTTCTTTAAGCCGATGAACTTTTTTATCGTTTCGCTATCTTTAAAACCGGGAAGTGTCATTTTTAACGGATAAAATCTTCCGCCGATACTTCCGAATCAGGATTGGCCCGGATAAGCGAAAGCTTATCCCCGGAGCAATCGATATCGAGAAGCCAGCGGATAGAGTGATCCGATAGTCTATTTAATTTTACGTTTTTTACAAGATCGTTTTCTATTTCTATCTCGGTAAAGAATCCGCCCGGTTGAAAACCGAAAACGGAATCCACGGGACCAAAATTGGAGGGATTTAGAAAAATCGTTTTTCCTTTTTTTATGATTCCTTGATCCTCATGAACGTGGCCGGAAACCACTAAAGACGGGCTATTTTCGTCCAAATACCTGCGAATTCCTTGCGATCCTACATGCCCAAAACTCGGAATTTTATCCAAATATCCGAAAGCCGGGTTATGTATCACGACAACGTCCGGTTTTTCTTCGTTCAGGAAATCCTCCGGTTCGCTGTAACTTTTTCCGTTTCGATTATATTCGTGAAATTTAACGGCTAATTTTTCCGGAATCCCGGAAGTGATGATAGGAGCGCCGCCGTACCCCGCGAATTTTAGTCCGTCCATTTCGAACGTTTTTCTATGTAGGTCTCTTTCGTACAGAGCGGTATATTGAAGATCGATATCGTAGTTGCCCGGCAATAGATGAACGGCGGCTTTCGCGTATTTTTGTATGATTATTTCGATGAGCTCGTACTTTTCCTTCATCGTTTTGGAAGCCTGATTAAAGAGTCTTCGGTATTCGTGCGATTTTTCTATGACTGCGGCGGGGTATTTTTCCGGAAAGCGGACCGCTCGGGTCGCATAATCGTAAGGATTAATTTCTTCTTTTTGGTCCTCCGTGATCAAATACATCTCTTCTTGGAGGGTTACGAATTCGATAATGCGTTCCGGATTGAAGAAAGCCTTGTAAATGATGTCTCCGGAAAAAAGGTACAAATCACACTCGGTTCCGAGTAAGACTTCTTTTAGGCCTCGGAGGCCGTCATGAATGTCCGTGAGGTAAATTATCTTCATTAAGATCCTTTCCTTTCGCACGGAAAACCGACTGAACGCCGTTCAAGCGGTAATCAAACTAATTCTCCAAAGCCGCCAAAGAATGTCCAATCAGAAACCTAATTTTACCGCTCAAACTTTTTTAAGAATTTCCGGAAGAGTTATTTGAAATCTAGAAAAAATCTCGTCCAAAGAACTTTAGTCTCTCCAGAGCATCAGAAGACTGTCTTCGTTTTCGGATATCGGTTCTATCCGTAAATAATCCGGCCCGAAAAAGTCCAGAAGCGGTTTCAGGATCGTATTGGATCGTACGAAAAGGAAAACGTTTCCCTTTTCCGGTATGACTTTTTGGATTGAAACCTTGCCGGCGACTTCCGGAATTTCCGCTAGAAAATAATTTAAATCGATCCGAACCTCGTTACCGACTTCGGTAAGGGATAATATTTCGGGAACTTCCTCCACGATTTGTTCCAAAATCAATCTTCGATGAAACTTAAAGACCTTGGAAAAAAAACGGATCGGGTCAAAGGATCTAGGATTATGATCGTACAAGCGAAAAGATTCGATTCGGAAAATCACCCTATTTCCTTCTACGCGCACCGGACGAAGGGAGAGTTTGAATTTAACGTAATCCGTCCTAAGAAGTCTGGACCAAGTTAGTCCTTTGATGCAATAATGCCCCGAAAGTAATAGAATTCCGCTACCCGCGTCCAGAACTAAAGACTCTAGATCCTCAGTGCCTTCGACGACTTTTTTCCGCAGGACTTTATTCAGGGAATGCAAAAGAATCGCGATGCGATAATTGCTCTTGGTGGAGCTTTCGATGCGGGAAGAATTCCCTGATAATAGATCCAAAAGATTGAATCCCGGAAGTTTCCGCAAGTCCAGCATGGGAAGGACAAGAGTAGCGTTTCTATTTATGACGGTAAACTCATTTCCAGGTTTTCTAAAATTTCAGAAAGAAAGAACGGATAAGAGTTTCGGATTTTTTTCTTGCCGCCGATCGGTTTGCCGAACAGGATCATCGTTTCCTTAGAATCGAACAAATATTAGAAGGGGTTTTTGGATGCAGATCGGAGTTATCGGGTCGGGAAGTTTTGGAACCTCCCTCGGAGCCTTATTGGCGGATAAAGGTTATGAGGTGACCCTTTGGGCGAGAAACAAAGACTTAGTACAGGAAATCAACGAGAATCATCTAAATGAAAAATACCTGCCTGGAATTCGCCTACCGGATAATCTAAAGGCGAGTCCGAATCTGGAGGATGCCGTAAAAAGCAAGGATATGATCGTGTCCGCTCCTCCTTCCCACGTAATTACCGATATTTTACGGGAAATCAAGGCATACTTACCCGAAAAAGCTCCCATAGTATCCGCGAGTAAGGGAATTGAAAACGGGAGCTTGAGGTTGGTTTCGGAGATTTTCGAAGCCGAATTACCGGGTAAATTTCATAGTCATCTATCGTATCTTTCCGGACCTAGCTTTGCAAAAGAGATCGTAAGAAGAGTTCCCACGATCGTAAGTATCGCTTCAAAAAACGAAGCTACCGCGAGAAAGGTTCAGGAAATTTTCAGTTTTACCTATTTTAGAACCTATTGGACTCCGGATGTAATCGGAGTCGAAGTCGGGGGTTCATTAAAGAATGTGATTGCGATCGCGGCGGGAGTCAGTGACGGGCTTGGGTTCGGGCAAAATACCAGGGCAGCCTTAATTACGAGAGGGCTGACTGAAATTTCGAGATTAGGGGTCAAGCTTGGAGCGGATCCGTTAACATTTTTGGGTCCATCCGGCATGGGCGATCTAATTTTGACATGTTGCGGGGACGCATCTCGGAATCGGACGGTCGGTTTTCGGTTAGGAAAAGGAGAAAGTCTAGAATCCATTCTGGGTGGAATGACCGAAGTGGCGGAAGGCGTTAAAACTTCCAAAAGCGGATACGAGTTATCAAAGAAGCTAGGGATTGAAATGGCGATTACGACCGAAGTATATAAAATGCTTTACGAGCATAAGAATCCGAAGGATGTTGTTAGGGACCTCATGAGCCGAGATCTCAAGAGAGAAGGACTCTGAAAGCCGAACGGCCCAAGAAACGAACTTCTTTGTACCGGCACACTTTCCATAATTCCTTAAGTAATTTTACGTTTTTCTTCGAACGAAGTCTCGTCATCTATTCATTGCTTTTCTGTACGGCATGTTCATCCTTATCCGCACAAACAAAAAACGATTTCGGCTGGGTAGGATCTCCGGGAAATTTTTCGCTTAATATCGAGGGAAAGTCGGTATTCAACAAGGATTCCGATGTTTCGAAGTTCCCGGAGGGCTTGAATTTACCTCAAAAATCGGAATACGTACTTCTAGTGGGGGAGTATCTATTAGTAAATAAGGATTCCGTTAAGTTCTCCACTTTGATGAATTTAATTCGTCAGGAAAAAGATCTGGGCCTTGCGGAAGTTCTCCTGTCTTATTTTCAAGATATCTATTTTTCTCGTAAAGGAACCGGGGAAAAAATCCTAAAACTTTGGAATCCGCCTAATAATAACGCCTATTCAAGGCAACTAACGGATTCCGTACGGAACGTTCTTCTGCATAAGAAATCTCCGGAAAAAATAAAATGTTCCGTCAAGAATGAATACTATTCGCTATGCAGAACGCTAAGACTCGGAGCATATTTCTCCGATTTCAAGCAGGGGGAAAGCGACTACGGAAGAGAATATACGAACCTACATCGGGTAATCGCTCCCTTTACGGAAGAATCGGAACTGAGACATATTCCGTTTCTTGGTCATTATCTACCGGGGGTTTCCGATTATTTAGCGGAGCTAGGTTTGTCCAAAGATGCGGTTCACTTTAGCAAAATCGGAATCGTAACCGAAAATTTGGGCGGTCGAATGGTTTCACATTCTTATGAAAAACTCGCCTATTATTACCTAATCGACGGTGATTTTGCCTCCGCTGAGAAAGTTTTGAAATACATTTTGGACCGACAAGGTGAATTGGCTCCAGCGTATAAAAATTCAATTTATTTAAAGTTGGGTGCTCTTTCCTACTTATCCGGCGATAATGCAAAAGCTCTCGATTATTACCTGAACCTAGACTTCTTGGACTGGTCTACTCGGATTTCGCATCCGTTTCTGGGCGAGCCGATTTCGATTAATAGCGCCCGTGATTTGGTTTCGGTGGCAGTATGGAAATCCAAAAATTCCTTTAAAGCGGTGGACGCTCTCAATTCCGTAAGCACTCCCAAGAATTTAACCGAGGACGATCTATTTACCCGCCTTCGGATCATTCAAATACTGTTTGAAGACGAGCCGGATGTGGCCTCGAAAATGGCGATGGATCTAAGCTTTCTCGCACAGAGCAAAGGCTGGAGAAGAGTGGAATATTCGGCCACTCTCTTACACGGATTTCTTCAATTAAAAACCAATAATCTACGAAAAGCGATCATTGAATTTACGAAGGCCTACGGCATTCTGAAAGATACGGACCCGTCTTATCGCGAGGAATGGATTCGCTTAAACGGTCTTTTTCTATCTCACCGTGAATCCCCAAATATACGCGGGGTTAAAGGATTTTTAGATCAGGCGATGAAAATCGCAGCGGCGGGGTATGCCGACGATAAGATTTATGAAATTAAGAATTATCTTCCGCTTGCCTATGGAACGAAAAACCTGGAAACGACGGCGATAGATTTTTATACGAGACATGGATATTTTAATGATTTATTGTCGCTAATGATCCATTCCGAAACCAATTCCGATCTGGCGGAAGAAGGATCTCCTTCCGAACTTTCTTTAATACGAACACATAATAGAATTTTAAAGTACAAAGGGTTTTATCCGCCTGGACGAGAGCCGTGGAAATCCAGTTGGTCCGAAATTCGTTCCAAGGAAACGGTACGAGCTCGGGAGGATTTCGATCCGTTTAAGAACGCGAATTTAAAAAAAGTCGCCCATCCGGTTTTGGCTTTATTTCAAAAAGAGAAGAAATTGTACCTCTTTTCTAAAGACACCGACCATTCGTCCGAAATCGAAGTGAAAGAGTTGAATACGGACAACGTTTCAAGTTATTCGGCTCAGTCTGCACTCCGAACGGCAATCGAGACATTTTCGAAAAAAGACAAAGTACAAGTGTATCTGAATCTTGTCGGAGTGGAGGCCGTGGAGTACTTAAAGCGGGAATATCCTAACACCGACATTCAATTATTTCGCAGATTCGATAAACGGGACGAAGGTGATGTTGCGAAAAAAATACTCGGCCCTTCCTGCGGGGAACCGTTTCCGAAAGCCTCCGTGGAAGGCGACGGTCATCTTCAATGGCATTCCTTTACGCCTCAATATTTCGACGGGGTCCGATTGCTTCCCGGAAAATCAGCGATGCTAGTTTGGAATCTAGGGGCCTATGGAAAATCGCCAGGCGGGTTAAAGGATTACGAATGGTCTTGTGGCAAGAGTTCTGTTTCCTTTCGGAAGCTAAAAAGAAGAATCGATTTTCGAAATTTACCGGATCGAATTTTATTTACGAAGGACTCCTTAAACGGAAGCGGTTGGACCGATAAATCCGAGGATTTCCTAGATTGGACTCGCTTCTGGCTTTCCGCAGGAACACATAGAATGTATTATATTCCGAATTGGGATCCGAGTTCCCAATCCGACATAAGTTTAGCGGAAAAATTCGCACATGAAACGGGAGATTCCGTCTTCGGCCCGAAAGTTTTGAAACTCGTTCGACATTTGGAATAAGAGTAGATTTGTGTCGTTTTGAGTTCTATTCTACGAATTTTTCATTTTTTTCATCCCAAAACACTCGACACGGGACGGTTTTTAAGGGAGAGTATCCCCAAGAAAGATGGACCCCGATAGTAGTAGCCGGATAATTCCGGACCGACAAGGTCGTTACGAGACCAAAATTATTCCTTACCGCCTTACAAACTTAACTCAAAAATTTTTCGGAAATTCCAACCGTTGATGGACGCGATCGGCTTTTTCGTAATTCTCATTCTTATTTTTGCCAACGGCTTTTTTGTGTCCGCCGAATTCGCGCTAGTTTCGATTCGGCCTTCCCGTTTGGAAGAGATGATTCGAGATAATCGTCCGCTCGCACTGCTTACTAAAAAAGCGGCCTCGATGTTAAACGACATGCTTTCCGTCTGCCAAGTCGGCATCACGATTGCAAGCCTTCTATTAGGATGGGTGGGAGAAGGGTATTTGTCCGGATGGATCGAACTAATTTTTCGGTTCGTCGGATATTCGGCTTCGGAATTGACCGTTCACGGCTTCGCAGTCGCGCTCTCGTTCGCGTTAATTACGTTTTTGCATATTCTTTTGGGTGAATTGCTCCCGAAAACGATTGCAATCCAGAAAACGGAACAGATTGCATTGCTGACAAGCGTTCCTATTTTCTTTTTCTATTACCTTTTTTATCCAATTACGTTTTTCTTAAATGGAATGACGTCTCTGATTTTAAAATCGATCGGATTTAAAGAGGATGCTCATCGAATCATCCATTCTCCCGAAGAATTGATGATTTTAATTCAGGAGCAGAATCGTCAAGGGACGATCGATAAGGAAGAATTTCAGATCATCCAAAATACTTTCCAGTTTTCGGAACATCTATCTAAGGACGTTATGACTCACCGATTGAGTATCGTGGGAGTGCCTGCCGATATGTCCATGGAAGCGGTCTTATCGGTAATCGCGGAACATCACTTTTCTAGATACCCAGTTTATGAAGGAACAACGGACAAGATCATCGGAATCATTCATGTGCAGGCATTTCTCGCATGGCTTTCTTCCCCTAAAAGAAATAAGAAAGCGAAAGTAACGAATATCATGCAATCTCCCGTATTCGTGCCCGAGAATATGTCGATCGAAAAGGTGCTGCAGAAATTAAGAAGTGCGAATCAGCATATGGCTATCGTTATAGACGAGTACGGGGGAGTGTCCGGATTGCTGACCCTCGAAGACATCATAGAGGAAGTTTTCGGCCAGATAAGGGACGAAACCGACGATCATGAAACGGACCCCGTGCCTAGCGATATTCCCGACGCGTTCGATATCGATGGCGAGACCGAATTGGACGAGCTGAAAGAGATACTAACCGGTATCGAAGAAGAAACGCTTAGCGACATAAGAACCATCGCGGGGTTTATCCTGGATAAATTGGAAGATATGCCTAAAGAAGGGACGGAAGTTCTGATTCCGGAAGGTAAATTGAGAGTAGAGAAGATGGACGGAAATAAGATTATGACTGTTCGCTTCACTCGACAATCGCAGCCTTCCTCCTTCGCGATTTAGGTTGTAACTCGCCGGTAAATAGGAAATTCTATTAACATGAACAAGAAGGATATCTTGATTGCGGTTTCGGGAAGTATCGCTGCATTCAGAACTTGTGAATTAGTTCGAAATCTAACCAAAGAAGGGTATCCTGTTTCGGTCATTATGACCGAGCACGCGACTAAATTCATCGGTCCGATTACTTTTGAAGCTCTAACGGGAAAGAAAGTCCGGGTAGACGAATATGAACAAGGAATGGCCCATATAGATGCGCGTAATTCGGCCGCAGTATTCGCGGTCGTGCCCGCGACCGCGAACATTATCGCTAAAATGGCAAACGGAATCGCCGATGATCTTGTAACCTCCACGTATCTTGCGGCGAATTGTCCGGTATTGGTGGCTCCCGCTATGAATCCGAATATGTTTCTGCACCCGAGTACGCAAAGAAATTTGCGACTATTGCAGGCAGATGGTGTAAAAATCCTGGATCCTCAGGAAGGTGTCGTCGTTTGCGGTGACGAAGGATACGGAAAGTTGGCCGACGTGGCAGTGATTCAGGCGAAAATCCTGGAAGCATATCTTAAATTCGTATAATCGATTTTAAAGATTTATATAAAATGAATATTCAGAAAATTGTAATTAGTTCCGGATCGACCAGGGAATGGATCGATCCTGTCCGATTTATATCCAACGCTTCGTCGGGAAAGATGGGTTTTTGTATTGCGGAATCCGCATCGGATTGGTCGAATAATGTGGTTTATATTCGAGGCCTGACTCAGCCGGAATATTCGAATCCTAAAGGCGCTCGCGTAATATCCGTCGAAACCACTTCCCAGATGCAACAAGCGATACTTACCGAAATGGCATCCGATACCGTTTTAATTATGGCCGCAGCGCCTGCAGATTTTCGCCCACTCACTATCAGCGAGGCTAAAATTAAAAAGGAAGACGGAACTGAAATTATCTCTCTGGAATTAGCCAAGAACCCCGATATTTTGGCTTCAGTCAGCGCCAAGGCGACTATTGAGAAGTATACGAATACTCACTTGGTCGGTTTCTCCGCGGAAACCCATAAACTTGAGGAGCATGCAATCGGAAAATTGAGGCGTAAAAATTTGGATTACATAGTCGGAAATTATGTAAGTAAAGAGGATAAGGGTTTTGGTGACCGCGATACCAGCGTCATTATTTTCGGAAAAGACGGATCGAAAAAAGAGATCGGTCCCGCATCAAAGCAAGAAATAGCTAAACGACTTATAGAGTATCTGAGAAGTCGTTAAACCAGACCGGCGAGCTTTTCTTGATCAAGCGCTAGGTTGATGACGGAATCAAAATAAGTATCCCAGTCGGATCTCCCGGAAGCATAATCCTGATAAACCGATTGCAATAGTAGGTAGAACATAAGCCGTCTCCTAAAAGAAAGTTCGGACCCATGCCTCGGAAGCATGAGCGGTTTTTTTCCTTCCCGGCTTTTTTCTTGCCCGTATAGTATCTAAGGGAAATCTGAAAAAAGTGTCCGTTCCGACTTTAGCTCAAATTCGGGAGTTAAAAGAGTTTCTCTCTCAAAAACGAATTCCATTCCGGGAAAGCGTAGACCTCTCCGTACATTGCTCGTTTAAGATCGGTGGTGTATGTCCGATCGTAGTCGAACCCGAATTTGCCGAACAGATCCAGGAAATACTCCGGATTTTTTCCCGTTTGGAAATGCCGTGGAAAATTTTAGGAGGAGGGACGAACATACTGATTTCCGACCATCCTAACGATTTAATCGTATTACGATTAAGCGGGGCGTTTAAGGAATACGACGATCTGGGAGAAGGCTTATTCCGAGTCGGCGCTGCGACAAACACGACCCCCATCTTCCGACAAATTTCGCAGAAAGGATACACAGGCGCCGAGTTTTTGAGTACGATTCCAGGCTGGACGGGGGGAGCAGTGATTCAGAATGCAGGGTGTTACGGAGGGGAATTCTTCGACTTAATTCGGGAGGTTGAATTCATACGTAACTCTGAAATTATTAAACGAACCCCGAAGGAAATTCTCCACGGATACAGATTCACGGAATTTCTGGAAAAAAAGGATTCAGTGATATTATCGGCGCTAATCCAACTGAAACGCGGAAATCTCGAAGAGATAGAGGCTTCCTTGAAGGAAAAGCGGGAGAGACGAAATTCTTCGCAGCCTCAGAATAAAAAGAGCGCGGGTTCCATGTTCAAAAATCCCAAAACCTTCGAAAACGGAGTGGAAATAAAGGCCTGGCAATACATAGATCGAGTAGGACTGAGAGGTAAACTTGTAGGTGGGGCGCAAATTTCTCCGGAACACTGCAATTTTATCGTAAATGTCGGAAGCGCCAAAGCAAGCGACGTGGACACTCTTGTGAAAACGGTTCAGGAAAAAGTGGAACGAGAATGCGGAGTACTTTTGAATAGGGAAGTCGAATATTTTGGATCAGTACCATAGACCAAGGATGGAAGGATAAATGGCGGTTAGAGATCCGGAGGATAAAAAAGAAAGAATTCTCGGTTCAGCTCTACGCCTCTTTACGGAAAGGGGTTTTGCGGCAACACCGATGCCCGAGCTCGCAAAGGAAGCGGGAATCGGAGCGGGAACAATATATCGTTACTATAAAAGCAAAGAAGAACTCGTAAACGAGTTATATCGTTTTTGGAAATTAAAATTTCATGATGCGTTACAAAAGGGGCTCCCTAAGAATGCATCGACAAAAGAACGATTCTTTCATTTATGGAAGGCTTTGGGAAATTTTTATCGAGAGTATCCGGAATCGTTCGAATTTTTAGAATTGCATTCGCATTCTCCCTATCTGGATGAGGAAAGCAGGAAAGTCACTTCCGAAACGATGCAGCATTTGGCCGCATTCCTTGAGGACGCGAAATCTCGCGGAGAAGTTCGAACCGAACTGGGTTCTATGGAATTGGTATCTCTATGTTACGGCGCGTTTGTAGGAATGGTGAAGCTCGCAAAAGGAGGATTCGTCAAATTAGATAAAAAAGCTTTGCTTCGTGCCGGAGAAATCCTTTGGAGAGGGATCGCGTCCTAGTTCGATGGAGTTCGGAAATTTAAGGATTTTTTTTGGATACACATCGTCACGAAATCGTTTTTAACAACTATTTCCAATTACACGAACGGTTCTCCGAATTATCGAAAGGCGATCCGATTCGAGGTCAAACGTATTCTTTTTTTCCGAATCGATATTCGGACTGGCTTCGAAGAATTATTTTAAAGACCGGTAAACTTCCGCAAAACAGATTATTGGTCGAGTTACCCGAGCTTACTCTCTCGGTAGGAAATCAACTGGTGCTGAGTTGGGAGGAAGATAAAGAAATAACCGAGGCCTTATCGAGTTTGAATTATACTATATACGAATCTCAAGTCGGGATGATCCTTCCCGATTCGAAGCGGTTTGTATTCCAAGAAATGCGGTCGGATCCGAGTATTACGTTTAGAAGATTAACCGACGGCGGTGAAATACAAGCCTGGTTATCTTTGGTCAACGAGGCCTTTGGATCGATGGACGAAAGCGAATTATATCGAAATGCCTTGTCCGACGAAGCGTTCCGCTTTTATACCGCCTTCCACCACGATGAAATGGTTGCGACCGCCCTTACGTTTCAAAATCAAGAGTCGGTGGGATTGTATTCCGTCACCACTTCTCCATCGTACCGCAATCGCGGAATTGCCTACACTTTAGTAGGAAAGATCGTAGCAGAGAATGAGTTCCCGCTTCCTTTTACTCTTCAAGCGACTAAAATGGGAAAGGGCATCTACGATAAATTAGGATTTCTTGAAATAGGTACGTTTCGTCACTGGCGGAAATAGTCGGAACTTTACGCGCTTACCGTTTATCGGAATCAAATTGGAATCATTCGGTTACACCGTTCAATATTCCGGAACTAATTATACAAAGTATCGTCGAACTTGGATAATTTTGTAAGTTCCCGTATTTTCAAAATCATAGCGAATTTTCCCGTCGATGGAATCGCAAATTTATGATTAAAAGATTCGCTTGGTCATCGGAAAAAACTTGTTTTTTAACGGAATGAATATTCATTCATATTTAGCCAACTTTGTAGACGGAGGAAAAATCCTATGAATAAACAGAATTGGAAGGATCGTTTTGGCGGGGCTGCCTTAATTACCGGAGCGTCAGGCGGTTTAGGAGAAGCGTTTGCAAGGAGACTTGCCGCAAAAGGACTGGACTTAGTGCTTGTCGCCCGCAGGAAAGAAGAATTGGAAAGAGTGGCCAAGGAGCTCAGGTCAAACTATGGGAGTAAGGTTGAAATCATTGCACAGGATTTGAGCGTAGAGGACGCGGCGGAAAAAGTATCCGCTGTGACGGATCAACTTAGGATTCCGATCGGATTATTAATTAATAATGCCGGATTCGGAACATACGGATATTTTGAAGAGCTCGATTCCGGTTACGAAACCAAAATGGTTGATTTAAACTGTAGAACGCCGGTGGCATTTACCGGAAAATTTCTCCCGGCCATGAAAAAGCGCGGTAAGGGCGGCTTAGTTTTTCTCGCTAGCATTGCAGCCTATCAACCGACACCTTTCTTTGCTACATACGGAGCGACAAAAGCATTTAATTTACTTTTTGGGGAGGCTCTTTGGGCAGAACTAAAGGGAACCGGAGTTCAGGTATTATCATTATCTCCCGGATACACGAAAACAAAATTTCAAGAGAATGCAGGTTATAATGGAACCGGACCTTTTGGAGTCTGGTCAACTCCTGAGGAAGTTGTGGATCGGTGCCTCTCCAAATTGGGAGACGGCCCATCTACAATTCCCGGGTTTTTGAATCGGCTGCTCGTTCAGTCCATCCGTTTTACTCCGAGAAGCATTGCTGCATTAGCGAGTTACGCAATCAGCAAACCTCGTTGACGTTTATTTTTTCCACTTAGGACCATATATATAGCAAATTTGGGGACTCCATACCGGAGTCTTTTTTTTGCAAATTCCAATCTTATATGTCTGCACTCCCGATATATAAGATTGGAATTCTTGATTCAGAAAACGTAAAGGATTTAGAGAGTTATCGATTCATCTCAAGTATCGGTTCCAATTTTTTTTCAGTAAATGCAATAAAAAAACAGAATCTTCTTCGATCCTCTTGATTGGAATCAAGAAAGGAATCAATCGACTTTAAACGGAACGTTTTTCTTTTTGTCCATACGATAATATTCGGTTCTGGAATAAGGATTGTTTATTTACGTAAAAAATCTTTCATTCTTGACAGAGGGAGTAGAGTTTTTAGTTTTTTAAAAACTTCTTTATCAATAAAGAAGATAACGTTAGTAAAAAATAGAAACAAATACAAAAAAATGATCAGCCGGTGCCACGATGAACGACAAAAACCTAGCGGAAGTCTACCACTGCTATATAGATAATGAGTCCGCTGAAAAAGAAACTTCTTCCTCCGTTCGAGGGAGAGAAAATTTAATAGGTAGAGACTTACCTCTGCGAAAGTCCAAGGAACGAATCATTGCGGCAGCGCTTCAATTATTTTCGGAAAAGGGATTTTTTGAAACTCATATTCCGGATATCGCTTTGCGTGCAAAGATAGGCGTTGGGACCATTTATCGAAACTTTCGAAATAAAGATCATCTCTTCAACGAGTCGTTTCGAAAATGTCTCTTCGAATTTTTATCCTTCTTAGAAAAGGAAGTCGGGGAGCGATCGGATAGAAGAGAGAAATTTTTCCTGCTCTGGACAGGGATCGGTTCCTTCTTTAAAGAGAGGCCTAGTGAATTCCTCTTTCTCAATCGATTTTTCTGTTCCGCGCATTTGGATGCGGAGAGCCAGAGGGATTTTCTCGGACTTAAACTCAAGCTTGCGGTTTATTTTCGATCGGATTACGCGGAGGATTTTTCCGATATCTGTGCATCTCTAGTGATCGGTTCATTTCTCGGTTTGGTGCGATTGCAATCGAATGAATCAGGCGGTCCGGATCAAAGGATCATTCGTCGTGCCGCCGAAATACTTTGGGGTGGATTCTCGCAAATGAACGGCCTGAACGAGTCTCAAATTACGAGGTCCGAGGATGTCGATAAAACTTTAGGTTAGTCACATGCGTAAGAATCATCGCGGATTATTTTCTACGAACTCGATCAAAATTGCGGCTAATTCTTCTCCCTTATCTTCTTGAAGAAAATGTCCCGCATTTGCGATCGTACTATGCTTCTGGCCCTTTGCTCCAGGAATAGCCCTTCTAAAGAAAATATCTCCGCCTTTGGTGATGGGATCGGAATCGCTAAAAGCGGTAAGAAAGGGCTTTTTCCATTGCCGGAGAACGTTCCAAGCGTTTCGATTATCGACAGACGCATCGTTGTCAGGTGTTATGGGTACTAAAGTGGGAAAGATTCGAGCCCCGGTTTTGTAGGTTTTGTCCGGGTAAGGCGCTTCGTATCCCTTAATTATATCTTTCGAAAGTTTGGAAATGCATCCGTTTTGTATAATTCTTCCGATCGGAAGGGATTTTACTTTTTGAGAGAAGTCTCTCCATTTTAAGAATTCTTCCTTCGGTGGAATATCACCTGTGGGTAAAAACGTATTACCTGCGCAGATTCGAAGAAAGCGATCCGGAAGTTCCGCGACCGCTCGCAGTCCGAGCAGACCTCCCCAGTCTTGGCAAAAAAGAGTAAGATTATTCAAGTTCGTCCGATGCAAAAAGGATTTTAGCCATTCTACATGGCGTTTATAAGTGAAAATCGACGGATCTGTCGGTTTATCCGATTTTCCGAATCCGAGTAAATCGGGCGCCACGACTCTATAACCTGCGTTCACTAAGGGTGGAATCATTTTTCGATACAAAAAAGACCAAGAAGGCTCGCCATGCAAAAGTAAAAATGTTTCCTTTGCATTCGCATTTCCCTCATCCAGATAATGCATCCTAAACGCATCTAGCTGAACGTAATTTGGACGGAATGGATAGTTTGGAAGATTAACGAATTTTTCTTCGGGAGTTCTCAGGAAATTTTCCATCTTAAGTGTTCCGCCATTTTTTATACGTAAATTGTCAGCGGATTTTAAATGGTATGTTTACGAGTTTCAAGTTTTTTCTTTTTCGTTTCGGTTCAAAGACTTCTAAAAAACAGGATTTAGAAAAGTGTCCCTGATGAATTAAAGAAGTTTAATGCCGAATTTACCGGTTAGATATCCGAAAAGAAAAAAAAGCAGGATTGTGCCGGTTATACAGATAATCAATGCCGGCCAGAAATCGAATTTTTGATTTAGTTTCGGGAAAATTAAAAACATAGGAAGCGTAGGAAGAACGTACCAAAACGTATAGTATGCGTGGTTCGAGATTTTTTCGGAGGAAACTTTATCGATCTTAAGCCAAATTAACGTCAAAATCGTTATGATCGGGAGAGCGGCTAACAAGCCGCCCAATCTTTCGTTTCTTCTTGCAGCTTCCGATATTAATACGACCAGAAGCGATGTTAGGAAATATTTAAACAGTAGATACGACATCTCGATTCGTTTCCTTTTCTAATTTCAAGAGACGGTTTATTTGGCTAGTAAGCTTTCGTGATATCCTTCCGGAGTTTGGTAGCCCATGATGTCCAATAAAGTCGCGGCTACGTTTGCCAGTCCTGCGTTCGGGACATCTTTCTTGAGTGAAAATTTTCCTTCGGGATCTAAAACGCTAAAAGGAACAGGATTTAAGGTATGAGATGTTTTCGGAACAGGACGTCCGGTCGCGTCCTTTTGAACGTTTCCTTTTTTGTCCAACTGATACATTTCGTCCGCATTACCGTGATCAGCGGTAACTACAAGAACGATTCCCTGCTTTGCGCATATGAGGGAAAGCCGCTTCATACATTCGTCAAGAAATTCCATCGCGTGAACGGTGGCCGTAAAATTTCCCGTGTGACCTACCATGTCTCCGTTCGGATAATTGACTCTATAGAAGTCGTGCTTATTTTCCGAGAGGACTTTCTCCAATTCTTGGGTAATTGCCTCCGCCTTCATATTAGGGGTTTGATCGAAAGGAATAACATCGGACGGGATTTCCTTATAATCTTCCTTTGAAATATCGAAATGCCCGGATCGATTCCCGTTCCAAAAGAACGTAACGTGGCCGTACTTTTGCGTTTCGGATAACGCATACTGTAAAATGCCGGAGCTTGCCATATACTCGCCCAAAGTCCTATCTATCGCGGGCGGAGTGACTAAAAATCGCTCGGGCAATTTTAGATCTCCGTCATATTGAGTCATACCGGCATAGCAGACGTTCGGTAACGGTCCTCTATCGAACTTATCGAAATTCTTCTGTGTGAATGCTTGGGAGATTTCGATGGCTCTATCTCCGCGAAAATTGGTAAATACCACCGAATCACCGTCGACGATCGGGCCGACCGGCTTTCCGTTTTCCGATATCACGAAAGCGGGAAGATATTGATCGATGATCGAAGGGTCCTCGTTTCTGAAAGTTCGGATAGCGGCTTCGGTGTCGGGAAATTGCCGTCCTTCGCCCTTGACATGAACTTTCCATCCGAGCTCCACCATGGACCAATCCGCCTCGTAACGATCCATCGTGATCGTCATCCTGCCGCCCCCGGAGGCTATTTTTATATCCTTGCCGCTATTTCTTAATTCGTTTAACCATTTTTCAAATGGGACTAAATAGTCCAGTGCGGATTTTTCAGGTACGTCTCTTCCATCCAACAGAATATGAAGCCGAATTTTCGGCACTCCTACTTTGATCGCGTTTTCTATAAGAGCTTTCGTGTGATCGATATGAGCGTGCACGTTCCCGTCCGAAAAGAGGCCGATCAAATGCAACGTGGAGTTTTTTGATTTGGAATTCCCTACGATTTCTTTCCAGGCCCCGCCTTCGAATAACGAAGAATTAGCTATGGAATTATTGACTAACTTCGCTCCTTGATCGAAGATTCTTCCGCAGCCGAGTACATTATGACCGACTTCCGAATTTCCCATATCTTCATCCGACGGCATTCCTACTGCAGTTCCATGAGCTTTTAAATGAATGGTCGGAGCATCATTCCATAATTTGTTTAAGAACGGTAGTTTTGCCGCAGCAATTGCATTTCCGAATTCTCGGCCTCTAGGAGAGTAACCGACACCGTCTAAAATAACCAATAATACTTTTCTGGGAATAAAGGGAGATTGTTTACTAAGTTGCATTCCAACTTCCAGGAAAGGTTCTCGATCGACCCCGTCAAGAGATTAGTCGACAGATAATGTATAGATACTTCTATCTAGCGGCTAGTTCATGAAAATAGGGGCAAAAATAAGTTTTTGGTGGAAGCGGTCATAGAGGTGGGGATATGATGGCGGCAGATTCTGTAGTGGATGCTTATGAGTGAATTTGTTCAAGTTCTTGCCGATCGTAAATTCCGAAAGAGCGAACGGATCGGACTTTCATTATGACTGTAAAAGATTCGAGGCCGTTAGATCCTAACACGGGGAGTCCGCTTCTCCAGGGCTTTTTACGAGTTAAGAAGCTGAATGAAGTCGTAAGTTATTACATGAATGACAAGGTAACGCATTCCTTGTATAAAGCGATAGTTGCAGTCACATCTTATAAAAACGCGAAGTCACGCCATCTATTCGAACCTCATCACCGATTGCAGGAAGTAGGTGAATTAACTCAGAAAGAAATGGATCTGCATCTAAAGCGCCTTCTCGAGGATGGAACGGTTTCCCAATTGGCCTATTTTATGGGTGATGAATTGGAACAGCTACCTACACCCAGGCCTTGTTTCGCGGCGTTTCCCGAAGGAGAATCGCTGGATCTAAGTCGAATTTATTTAGAGCTGCTGGATGTATCCGTTATCTCTTTGATAGGATATCTAGATCGCAAACCGGAATTAACAAAGTCCGTCATATGGGAAAATCTCGAGGCGGATTGGGAATCTAAGGCGATGAAAGAGAAACCGTTTCCTCAACTCTTTCTTTATCTACGAGAGGCGTTTCACGACGAGACGTTTTCCATTCCTCCTAGTCCCGAATTCGTAAAAGATTTTCTTTTTGAAATAGAGGACGACCTTACAAAGAAAGGAAGAGTCGTCGACATTCCCGGTTACGGTCTTTTCAGTTTAAAAAATACTAAAGAAGCCGTACAAATCATCGAATATGTCGACGACTTTATTCAAACGAAAGGAATGAAAGCTCTTCGTCATGTGCTGTCGGAAACGTTTCAAAAAATAGCGATGGAGGAAAGATTCTATTATTCCGATCCGTCTCATCCCGACACGCCAAAGTTTCGCGTAGCAAGAGCCGAGGCGTTTTCACAAGCGTTGCAATCGAGGAATCCCGGACACGGAAGTCCGGGAATGTTGGGAGTCGTCTTAATACGGACTTTGGCGGAAATTGCGGAAAAGGAAATGCAGAGACAGCATTTCGAAAAAGAACGGAATCAATTTCAGGAAATTAAACATACTTTATTAGCGGAAGCGGTTCGATGGGATCGGAAAGTATTATTTATTCCCGATAAGGAATTTCGATATTTTCCGGACGATCTAAAACGGATGTTATTGGACGATCTCGAAATTGCCTACGCGACTTGGGAAACGAAAGGCGGAACCATCCATGCGTTCATGCATAAAAATCCGGAAAGCGTGAGACAGATTATTTTGAGTCTGAGCACCGCTCATGTAGTCGAGGCGTGGAAAATTTTATGCATTCGGCAATTAATCGAGGCGCATGAGCCCCAAATAAAATCGGTCTTTAAGGAATCCGAATTCGTGAAAGCATACGGAAAAGTATTAAGAAAAGGATATATGGAATATTTTCCGTGGTTTTACCCGATTCTGGATTTGATCGGTATCGGTAGAATTTTTAAGGATTTTTTCTTTTCGCAGGCGAAAGACAAAATTCGCGTTCAACAGAATTTCTTAAAAGGGAAGAATCTCGAAATCGCCAAAAAAGACGAGCAGGCAAGAATTCAAGAAAGACGCAAAGAAGAAGAGAAAATTCACCATGCAGGCCAACGATCCAAGTTATCTTCTTTGTTGGACGAATATTATTTTAAGAAGAAGTATCCGCCGTTAGCGGCGGATATTCAAGCACTAGCATCGGAATTCTCCGCGGACGTTTTTTATCAGATAATCGAACGGGAAAAATTCGTTTTGCTTACCTGGGAAGGTAGTAAAGAAAAATACGACCAAATCCTTTGCTATTCGAGTGATGAATCTTTTCGTACAAAGGCACGGGAAATTCATAAAGTTTTTTCCGAACTTGCCGGGGATTTGCAAAGTAAAGTTCGGACTGCGGAAGAAGAATCCAGGATCCGTATCGCGAGGGTCATAAAATATATCGACACTTGGTTTTCTTCGAATAAGGGACATGAGAAATCTGCGCCCGCTTCCGGTAGGAACGGCAAAGATGAGGATGTCGATCCGTACGAATCGTTTCGGAAAGAAATTCAAAAACTGAGACAAAAAGCTCCGGCGGCCTGAATCGATTTTTCTTCGAAATTTCCATTATATGCGACCGTGTCCATTAAATCGGGGGAGCTCCTTCATTAATAAGTCATTAACCTACTCACATTGGAAATTGGCAAAGAGGACATTCTGCCTAATTGCCAATCTCCGAATCATCGGATAAGCATAGGTCCCTAATATTTTGGTATGATATTTTATAAGATAGGGTATAAGGGACTTGGCGCGACGCTTGCTTAGCAAAACGATCGACAAATCTGAATATGGCGGAAGCCACGATTGTTAAGAGCAGTAAGGCTATTTAAACCTTACTTTTTTTTCGACGATTTTGAATCTACAATCTCCTTTTCGATCGCTGATTGCACAAATTGATTTAAGGAAATTCCTAGAACCAACGACTTCCTAACAGCTTTTCTATGCAGGTCAGGATTGATTCGAACATTAAATGTGCCACGAAATGATTTAAACAATGGCTTTCCATGCTTAGAGCATAAGCTAATATAATCTTCAACTGTATCTTTAAAGGATTTCTTCAATTCAGACACTGATTTCCCTTCAAAGGTTACCAAATCGTCGATCTCTTCTAATTTGCCATAGAAAATCTCATCTTCGTCGCTATAATGAACGGATCCAATAAAGTCTTTGTAGCTCAAAATATCTTTCATTGTATTATTCCTCTTTTCTTTAACTCATCCAATAATAGTTCAATTTGATAAGCTTTAAGAATATTTCCTGGATGTGGTTTATGAAGTCTGATTAAGTGCTTTGTCTCTTCATTTATAAAACCTACTCTTGACCCTGAAGTCTTTCCTTGATTTACTTCAAAGTAACCAAGTCCAGTCAGGACATTTTTTAGCTCGCTGTAAGTAAAATCCCTTGGTTTAGACTTTAGCCTAAGAAGTAACTTTTCGAATTTGCTCACTAATATTTAAAATGTTTTGAAATCAGAGTGTTGCAACTATTTTTTAGTTGCGGATTCTGAAAACTCACCGATTAGCTGTTCCAAGATTACCAAAAATCTTGCGGAGACGATGAATATTTTAGCCTAATTGTCAATCTCCGAAGCATCAGAAAGCAATGGTCAGGCTGCTATATTTGAGTATATAGAAATCTTTTATAATGGAAGGAAGATCCATGATAACGTTCTAATTTTTTCGCACATTTAAAGATAAAAAGAAAGGCTTTCCTAACCTACCTAAGATTGTGACCAAACAATTTTCAAGATAAGGAGCCCCCCATGAGGGCAGAAGAAGATAAAAGCCACCTGAAAGTAATGCAAGTGGATGAGGCCCAACTCAAGAAGGACTTGAGCGAACTCGTAAGAGGTCCAGTCGAAGAAACGCTGAATGCTCTCTTAGATGAGGAGGCGGATAAACTTTGCCAAGCCTCGAAGTAGGAAAGAAATCCGGCTCGAGTAGATACTCGAGCCGGATCCTATAATAGAAACTTTGAAACAAAATGCGGAAAAGTAACGTTGTAATCCGGCGAAGTCGGATTTATGGGGACCGTCTAAAGTTCCTAAGCTTGGAACAATTCCGTTCGAGTCCGCGATCATCGAAAGATACGAACGCCTGGAGAGTTCCGCAGAGGAGGCTCTAACGGAAATGTATTTAGCCTACATGGATTTTCCTTCCGAGCATTGGAGAAAGATACGAACCAATAATCCTTTAGAGCGGATAATTAAAGAGATCAAGAGAAGGACGAGAGTCGTTGGAGTTTTTCCTTTTTACGTGCCCGTGATAAGCGACTTTCTTCCGTAAATGTTTTCATAAGATTGTTAAATATTATTCTTAATTTCAATTTTACGTAATATAGGCTTCATGCTACTCGTTTGAGGGATAAATTTATTGGGTTTATTATTTTTCAAGGCATCATTTTACGAAATGAATCGCGTCTGCCGGAAATTTTGTTGTAATTTGATTTGTGTCCTTCTTGAATAAAAGGTGAATGGATTATAATTTTTCGAAAAATCAGGAGAAGTTCTAAATTGACCCGATTTTCTTTGAATGTATCACAGGCCTTTGGATCATCTTATTTCCTTAGAAATATTCGAGCTCTTAGAATACTACTCTATTTAATAATAATGTGGACCTCTTTAAATTGCGGAGTCTCGATTGCAATATTCGAAATGTTGCAAAAAAAGAGTAAATCAGGAGATGATAATTCACTACTTACATTATTATCACTAGAGACGCTGGCGAAGTCCATAACCATCTCAAATCTATCGAATACCGGAAATTCGGTTATAGAGACAGGCTTTATAGTCGGGGCTGCATTCGATAGTAATTCGGTGAGTTCGGTGGAAGTAAGCTTGGACGGAGGGCCTTTTTTGCCCGCAACCGGTACGTCAAACTGGGCCTATCAACTCCCGAATGGTGCTAACACTTGGAAAATAGGAAGCTTGCATTCGATCAATGTACGAAGTAAGAATCCGACAGGAAATGTTTCCGCCTCCGTATCAATTAGCGCACGCCAAGGAAAGAATAAGGATATCAACGGAGATGGGTATCCTGATTTAGCGGTGGGGGCTCCTTCCGCATCTTCGAATACAGGACAGGTCTTTTTATTTTATAGCTCGGGATCGGTCGGTATTATAGCTTCCAATTTGGCGGCGGCGAACGCTTCGATTTCGGGAACTGCAAATAGCACATTCGGAAATTTTGTGGATCTTGGAGACGTAAATGGGGACGGATATGCGGATCTCGCCGCTGGAGCAACTGCCTATTCGGCAAATACGGGTCAGGTCTATATCTTTCACAGCACAGGAATTACCGGAATTAGCGCCTCGTCGGTAGGCAATGCAAGCACTACAATTACGGGGATAGCCGGAAGCCAACTTGGATATACACTAGCGCTTGGTGACGTTAACGGTGACGGTTATGCGGATCTTGCGACGGGGGCATATATGTATTCTAATCACGCAGGTCAGGCGTATGTATTTCATAGTACGGGGGGCGCTGGGATCACCGCATCATCCTATAGCGGTGCAAGTACGACCATTACCGGACCTGGAACTAGTAATTTTGCTGCATCCCTAGCTCTTGGGGATGTGAACGGAGACGGGTACGCGGACTTTGCGCTTGGAGGAAATTATTATAATACTTCGAGGGGAAATATTTGGATCTTTCATAGCACTGGAAATGGGGGGATTACTGCCTCATCATATAGTAGCGCCAATACGAACATATCGGGAGAAACGATATATAACGATTTCGGACTTCCCCTTGCTTTCGGAGACGTGAATGGGGACGGGTATGCGGATCTTGCTAGCGGTGCGAATCGTTACAATAATACATTTACCGGGAAGGTTTACGTATTCCAAAGTACTGGAATTAACGGGATTACTGTTTCCGCAGCAGGAAGCGCCACGACGATGATTACTGGACAAACAAGCGGCGATACTTTCGGAGGTAACCTTACTTTCGGTGATATTAACGGAGATGGTTATGCGGATTTAGCGGTCGGGGCAGCTAATTATGCGAGTGCCACCGGACGAGCCTATATATTTCCTAGCACCGGAAGTGCAGGGCTAAGCACTCTAGCCTCGGTTACGATCAATGGGGAAGGCACTGGTAATAGTTTCGCCTCCGCTCTCGTCTTTTCCGACTTCAATGGAGACGGATATTCCGATCTCGCAGCCGGTGCAAGCACCTATTCTAGCACCCTTGGACGGACTTATGTATTCCTTAGCTCCGGAAAAACCGGAACTATAGCCTCCCTTGCCTCCGCCGCCAACACCATTATTACGGGTGCAGCGAATAGTAATTTCGGGAGTTCGGTAGCCTATGGCAATGAGGATTCGATATGGAACAACTATTTGAAAACGGTCACTCGAACGGGAATTTTCAAGACGGAAGATACTTCGATTTTTTTAATTTCCAATAGAACGGAAGAACTAACTATTCGTGATTTTACGTATTTTCGCAGACCTATGTAATCGAATCCTTTTTGGAAATTGGAAAAACTCCGAATAGAAGGAGAAAGACTGGAGGAATCGCTTAATCGGGGAAGAGTCATAGGGTCCAAGAACTTGGCGCGAGGCTTGCGAAGTAAGCCGAAGCGACACGGCAGGTCGAAGTTATGCGCAGACCCCGTTAATTTAGGCCGATGACTAGCTTTAACCCTTCTTCAACATCGACCATCTTGCCTGATTTCAATTTGCCGATTTTATTAAGAAACCGTTCCCTATCTAAAGTTACGATCTGGGAAACATTCACGACTGAGTCTTTCGAAGGATTAGAATCTTTTTTAGATAGAATTACATTACCGGGAGCTTCTGCTAAATTCAAGTTGGATGTAATTGAGGCTGCAATTACTGTACTAATATTACTCTCATTAAAAGAATCATCTTGTATTATTAAAACCGGATGCTTAAAACCAGGCTCACTACCAAATGGAATCCCTAAATCCACCCACCAAATTTCACCACGAGTCATTCTTTAAACTCTCACGAAGCGATTCAACAGATAGATTATTCATGCTGTCTTTTGAGTTATCTTCTCTGTTTGCATAAATTTTATTTAATCGTTCTGTTACGGATTCTTTACTATGTGACTGAATAAACTCTTCCAACGCCTTTGCAAAAAGTTGGCTTCTAGGAATTCCAAGTCTTTTAGCGGTTTTCTCCGCTGTTTTAAATAAATCATCAGGAATTGAGACGGCCGTCTTCATAAAATAAGTATGACTTTGGTTATACCCAAGTCAATTGCAAATTCCGCCGATTTTAAAGAAATTAGATCTCCCTTGGACAGAGGACTTTCAGAGGACAGAGGACAGAAGACTGAGGACAGAACATTGATAAGCGGAGTTTCCACGTTCTAGAGAGATTCTTGCATTATAGTGGATTTCTCCCTAGCCCCGCTGCATTTCCAATATCGAGCAGCTACTGTCTAGCGTGAGCGAAGCGAACGCGTCTGTCATTCAGAGGACAGAAGACAGAGGACTGAGGACAGAACATTGATGAGCCGAGTTTCCATGCTCTATGGAAAGATTCCTGCATTACAGTAGATATCTCCTCTACTTCTATAACCTTCACAACATTGAGCAGCTACTGTCCTCAGGTGCGCCAGGCAAAGTCTGGGATTTCCAATGGAGGGAAGGCCTCCATCCTGCTCATTGTTCCTTCGGCAGGTAGCGAAAAGAGCCTTTGTAACGGTAACGGAACAAAGGAAGCCTCTCGTAGCAAAGAAATGATCCATAGCGAAAGCGAACCAATGTTGGAAGCCTCGTAACAGAAATAAGTGGTATTAGCCAGTCTCTCTGATAAGATGAAGCTTGGAATCGACAAGGTAGAAATGAACAAATGCACTTGTCGGAATACTCGGGGTAAAGTTGGATAGCGCGTTTCGAAGGAAACCCCAGGAACCTGGGAGATCCTTATTTGTGCTTAAATGCAACAAGTGTAGAGAACGAATAATTTACATTTGGCGAATAAGGAAGTCGGAAGAACTCATAGTAGCGAAGAACTGGGGTAATGCTCAGGGAGCGAAGGGGTTCTTATAGAGAATGCTTAGAAATTAAAGGAGTAAGACCGCTTGATGGAAACATCCACTACGGAAATAGATAAGAACCCATTGAATCATGATGGCTTATCGGAAAAACTAACTCAATTAAGATCCAAGCTCTACCAAAAAGCGAAAGCAATGAGGTACAGTCCTTAAAAGAGCCGAATGCGGGAAATCTGCACGTTCGGTTCGTTGAGGGGGATGGAAGTCTAACAGACTTCCATCTCTACTCTACTCCTCCGTCTTCTGTAAGCGGCAACGATGCGGAGGGTGCGAAGCAGTCGCAGCGTTTGCGGATAACGGTTTATGTTAATAGAAAGAGTCGCTGAGACCGTAGCGAACGCGGAGCCCGGAGCAGCGTGACCCGAACGAAGAGAGGGGGCCGCCCGTGGCAGCTTCTGAGCGAATGCATCTGTCCTCAGTCGCTCCACTTCAATTTGTGGATAATGTTATGTTTAACTAGAATTGTATAAATTAGATCGCGTTCTATATTAAAAATACCCGCACTCTTAAAAATAGGTCAAAATTCTATTCCTTAGGTTGTATTCTTTAGTTAGGGGAACCCCCTAAAAGCGAAAACAATCGGAGTAAGGTTATGAAAGTCACCGGCAAACGGACTTTTCTCGCAACTATTCTCAAATCTTTTCTATCGTATTCGAATTGCAGAAAGACCCAAAAGTGTCGTTCAGATTTGAGAAGACCACGTTTAAACTCGGAGAGTCGTCGGATTTTCTTTTTCAGATCGGCAACGTCTGCCCTAGCGTTTATTACAAATCTTTATTTCTTTCCTATGGGAAACCGATTTCAAAATCGAATTCTAGGGGTGATCGGAAGATTCGAGCTGTCGACTGAATCTTCAGGGAGAAGTTAAAATGAAACTGTACGATTTTAAAATTTTTTGCCTCCTTCCTTTATGCGGTATCCTTTCGATTCATTGTAATCAGGCAAAACCGATGCAACTAGATTCTAGTAAAAGTCCCCTGGGAGCCTTTTTACCGAATATTATCGCTGCGTTAAGTGTAACTCCGATTCGATTTCAATCGAATGCGACCGTTACCGAAAATAGCTCCTTAGTGATTTCAATCGCTTCGACCACGTCATTGGATTCTCCGGTTACCTATAATTTGAGTTTTAGCAGTCCCGTTATGACTATTTCTCCTGCCAGTATTACTCTTTCGTCTTCGAATCCGAGTGCGACCGTTACGATCACACACGGAATCGATAACGATTGCCTGGATCAGAATTACCCGTTGGTCGCGATTCAAACCGATAAAGGATTAAGTCAAACCCTCCAAGTCGGAACGTCTGACATCGATAAATGCACGTTCGTAGCAACGAACCAGGCCCAAGGAGGAATCGGATATTTCGGAACCTTCGGTGGTGTTCCCGGGGCCGACGCGATTTGCGCATCTGAAAAACCGGCTTCGTTGCCCGGGGCTGGGACTAGTTACAAGGCTTTGATTATCGTTCAAACTGGTTCCGTTCCGAGAGCGATTACAACGACCGCGAATTGCGGTCTTCCATCCACACCCAATTGCAATAATAATCATAATTGGGTTTTATCGACAAACACTCGCTATTATGGCAGCGACGCTTTAACACTTCTATTTAAGACACATGCTCAAGTACCTATCTTCTATTTTTCTGCAGGGAATTTAACGAATCCTTTGGGAACGGGAGCGAGTGGAGGAATTTGGACCGGCTTAAAGTCGGATTGGACGGAAACGGCTTCTTATCAATGTATGACAGTCGGCACGTACGAGGAATGGTTTCCGAATCCGTACCCGAGCTATATTAATAATGCCCATTACGGAAGTCTTTCGGCGGTGGATTCCACTTCTTTGGATACTGGAACTGCAGCTACGGACTGTACGACCGTAAGAAAGAATTTATTCTGCATTCGTCAATGAAAGAATACGTCGAAAACGGACTATCTCTTTGCGAAGGAAAATTTATGGGAAACGTATTTTTCGATCGGCGGAGGAGGAAAGGTCCATAAAGAGATCTTATCCGTTAAACATCTTCGGAATTTTTCTTCGGTAAAATTAGATCGCACTATCTCAGGAATAAGTACGTTCCCATAGATGTCGATTCTCCAGTCGATTTGGGTTATTCCTGTCGTTGTCTTAGGTTTCGTCCCTAGATACTCGTTGTAACAGGCCTGGATTTTTCCCGCATTCTTTAGGATCGTATTTTTTACTTCGTTCTTAACATAGGGATCATTTCCGTCGACGGATTTTCCGAAATTTACCTGTAGTCTATACAATTCTTGTAATAAAGATTCATGAGACTTTTTGAACTGATACACTTGGAAACCGAAAAGAATAAAGAGAAAGAGCCCGATGATCAGACTCGCTTTGAGTAAAACGGTTTGATTGATCATTTCTTTCTTAATTATAAACCGAATACGTAGGCGGCTCCGTTACTGCTTCCGTTTTTATTCGCGGAGCTTAAATCGGAGTCGTTAATTATCCAGTTACTGTTGCTTCCTTCGGCTAACGCTCCCGTTACGATCGTATTTCCGGAAATTGCCGTAGCGCCCCCGAAGAAGATCCCGTTGGCATTATTGGAGGGTTTTAGATAATCTCGGTGGGACCATTGAGTTCCGGATCGTTCGAATACGTAGACCGCACCGTTGAAGAATCCTTCTCGATTCGTGGAATTCAAATCGCTTCCATGAATGATGGTATTAGTCGTACTCGTTTCTCCCGGGGCTCCGGCAACGATGAGATTTCCGAATATTCCTACCGAAGTTCCGAAGGTTTGCTGATTCGATGAATTCGGTGCTTTCAAATATGCATCCTGTTTCCAAATCGTTCCGACTCTCTCGAATACATAAACCGCGCCGTTATTCGAGCCTGCATTGTTTGTGGCGCCGAGATTGGGTCCGTGGATGATCGAGTTTGTATCGCTAGATTCAGACGGCGAGCCTACTACTACGGTATTTCCTTTGATTGCGACGGAACTTCCGAATGAATCCGAATTTGACGCGTTAGATGCTTTTAGATACGCTTGGTGAGTCCAGGTTGTTCCGGATCTGACAAATACGTAAACCGCGCCGTTTCCGCTTCCATTTCGGTTGGTTGCAGATAAATCGGCTCCCGAAATGATTGAAGTTGTGGTGCTGCTTTCCATTTTTGCGCCGATTGCAATCGTGTTTCCATCAATCGTAACGGAGTTCCCGAATGAATCCAAGTTAAATCCATTGGGTGCTTTTAGATAGGCTTGGTGAGTCCAATTCGATCCGCTTCTTATGTAAACATAGGCTGCTCCTACGTTGTTTCCGCTATCGTTTGTAGAGCTTAGATTCGACCCGTTAATGATCGTTGTCGTATTACTATCTTCTCCACTCGATCCTACTACGACAGTATCTCCGTTAATTGCAACGGCGGATCCGAACTGATCGGCGTTGGACGCATTAGGCGCTTTTAGATAGGCTTGGTGTGTCCAGGTTGTTCCGATTCTTACGAAAATATAGGCAGCGCCGGTATTATTTCCGCTATCGTTTGTAGAGCTTAGATTCGACCCGTTAATGATCACCGTCGTATTGCTATCTTCTCCGCTCGATCCTACTACGACAGTATCGCCGTCGATCGCAACGGACGTTCCAAAATTATCCGAGTTGGATGCATTGGGCGCTTTTAAATAGGCTTGGTGAGTCCATTTGGGACCGGAACGTGCAAATACATAAACCGCTCCGGTGTCAACTCCGTTATCATTAGTGGAACTTAGGCTAGAATCTTGAATGATCGTAGTCGTATTGCTGTCCTCGAAAGGAGCTCCAACCACGATCGTATCCTTGTCGATCGAAACCGAGTATCCGAATTGATCGTTATTGGATGTATTCGGAGCTTTTAAATAGGCTTGTTGAGAAAGTACGAATGCATCCTGAATCGGCATGGAAGAAGACGATAAAAGTCCCAAAAACAACCAAGCCTGACCATTATGTTTTTTACAGCCTGCAATACCCAGTAGGCTGAAAATCAATGGAATTAAAATTCCGGAACATACGTTTTTCTTTGGGGAAGTGTCCAGATTCATCAATTTACAAATATCCTGAAAAAGGATATTTGTAAATCCTAGTTTCCTTTTTTGACAAGAATTTTTTAAAAAAAGGTAGTACTTTCATTTTTTCTCCGGCAGGCATAATGAATGCTTTGACAGCTCTTTTGAACGGTTGCAACGCGCGTTTTGCTTTCGAGTCTGAACGGAGGAAATTTGGTAAATTGTAAAAAATGGAATCGGAAAAGGGTGGTCAGTTAGTTTCGAGTCTGAATTTAAGAAAGTATGTCGGTTAATAATCGAGACGGCGATCTCCGCAAAATTTTTGATATTTTCCTCGTTTCCTTGAAATTGGGCCTAACCTCGTTTGGTGGTCCGATCGCTCATATCGGGTATTTTCATCGCGAATATGTCGCCGTAAAAAAATGGCTGGATGAGAAATCGTATACGGATCTTGTCGCGCTCTGCCAATTTCTTCCCGGTCCGGCGAGCAGCCAATTGGGTATTGCAATCGGGACGATTCGCGCCGGCATCGGAGGTGGCATCGCCGCTTGGTTGGGTTTTACGGCGCCTTCCGCAATTGCTCTTACTTGTTTTGCCTTTCTTTTAGTACATTATGATTTCGAAAATGCGATTTGGATTCACGGTTTGAAGGTCGTTGCCGTTTCAGTCGTGGCCCAGGCGATTTTTTTAATGTGGAAAAAACTGATCACGTCTTGGAATCACATTTTGATCGCTTTGTCTGCTGCCGTCGTCTTATCTTTTTGGCAGACTGCTCTTAGCCAAATCGTTCTTATTCTCGCGGCAGGATTCCTGGGAAGGTTTCTTTTTACCGAATCTAAGGCGGAAGTTGTCCAGACAGTTCCAGTGAATGTGAAGAGATCTTTAGCCATTCTATGTCTCGTCGGTTTTGTTTGCTTATTATTCCTTTTTCCGTTACTTCGACATTTGACGTCGAGCCCTTGGGTTTCTCTCGCTGACAGTTTTTATCGGTCCGGTTCCCTGGTCTTCGGGGGAGGTCACGTGGTTCTTCCTCTTTTGGAAAAGGAATTAGTTCCAAGCGGCCTGGTTTCCGAACAGACGTTTCTAGCGGGCTATGGCGCAGCGCAAGCGGTTCCAGGACCGTTATTTACGTTTGCCAGCTATTTGGGCGCCACCATAGACGGCGTTAGAGGCGCGCTTATCGCGACGGCGGCTATTTTTCTTCCGGCGTTTTTGTTGATTCTAGGTTTTTTACCTTTTTGGAATACGATTCGTAAAAATACGAAGATGCAAGGGATTTTGGCCGGAATTAATTCCGCAGTCGTCGGAATTCTGCTCGCCGCTTTATACAACCCTCTCTGGACTTCCGCCATTCATTCCCCTTCGGATTTTGTCGTTGCGGTCGCACTTTTTGCACTACTTGTTTTTCGCAATGTTCCTTCTTGGGCGATTGTCCTTCTCGGGATTGCCGCGAGTTATGCTTTGAAATTGGATTCCCTGTTTTAGATTTCTAAGACCGGTCGATGATTCTAGCTTGCTCGGATCGATTATCCGTTAAGATATTCCGAATTAAATTTCGTTCGCATCGATCAGAAACTTCTTCGTAAAATCAAATAGGAGAGATCCTTTTTAGCCAACAAGATCGAATGAAAGGATTTATACGTTTCGTAATCCAGGATTGCGAGATTCTTTTTAGTGTCGGGAGCAAGAGAAAAAGGTAACCAAGGACGAAACGAATGAGAGCCGTGAAGGCCGAAGTCCTCCTGCCTAGAACCGGAAAATACCGGGATCGGATTTTTCAAAAAGGAGGAAAGACCTCTTAATAAAGGAAAGATTGCGGCCGATTCCAATCCGGGAGCTAGGACGACCGGTTCGATCGGTGAATGAAGACCGTTATCGGCTAATACCGCTATGTCGATCGACGAGAGTTTTCGTAAAACATCGCCGACTTTTCCTCCTAGCAAACCTTCCGAAAACAAGGAACGAGCTGCACCTAACAGGAGTAAGTCGATCTCCTTACTTTTTGCAATTTCAACGATTCCGGGTACGACCCAATTCGACGGAAAGCCGACGGTCTCAAATTGGAAATCGCAACCTGCGGCTTCTTCCCTGACCGCTTTGAAAATCTCGTCTTCCTCCAATCTAGGGAATCCTTCGGTTTCGGATTCCACCGAAACCACGTGAAGAGCTATTATGGAAAGTGAATCGTCGGCTTGGGAAAAGAGAGCTCTTGCAAGCCCGAACAGTTTTGCTCCCATTTTCGGGTTTGCGAACGACACTAAAACTTTCATTTTTCCCTCTCTAACTAGTGAGAATCAAGATACTCGGAAGCCGAGATGCCAATTCCGTAGATTCTATTTCCCTATAATAATCCCAACTCGCTAGGATCAAATCGTAAGGATTCCAATCTTCCTGCGTAAGTTCGGACTCCGGTTTTTGAAGTAATCTCACCCGATGTCGCGAACTCTTCTTAGGCAGGCTAGTCGCCCATTTGGGAGCCAAGCCGTCGGTCCATAAGATTGTGCTCTCTTTTCCGGAAAGATTCGAGAAAAACTCGAAATATTCCCGCAAAAAAGCATCGCGATTTCCGGAAAAGAGGAAGAGGAGTTTGCGAGCACCCTTAAATCCGCGATCTATCAGTATTCCCACGGGAAACTGGGAATTTTCGACGATAAACCGAACTCGACCTACGGTATCTTTTTTGGAGAATATGGAATGAGCTCTTCCTATCAAAAGTAGATTCGGTCGAACCTGCCTAGTTTGGTTCAGGATTTCTTTGGCTACGAGCGAAGTATTTTTATAGATTCTTTTGAAGCTCCATCCGAGTTCGCGGCCTTTTTCTTCCAGAGAGGAAAAAACTTCCTTTTCTATCGTTTCGGCTTCGATCGGAGTCAAATCCCCGCTGGATGTGACGTGCAACGCGGTGATCTCCGTGTCCGGATTTTTCTTCTTGGCCTCGGGAAATAAATAAGATACCAATTCCAGCAATCGAACTCCCGAACTCGGCGCTGCAAACGAAAGCAGAATCTTTCTCTTAGCGGTAGGCGGTTCGGCAACCCTGGAAAAGAATTTAAGATCAAGTATATCTAATATAGGACCCGTCATAAAAGTGGTGACTAACGCCATCAGGACCATCATCGCGAAGATTTCCTTGGATAAAATGCCTAAATCGTATCCGATGTTCAGCACGACCAATTCCATTAATCCTCTCGTATTCATTAGAGCGCCGATGGCCAGACTATCTTTCCAGTTTTGTCCGACTAGCCTGGCTGCGACAGTGCTACCCAAAAACTTGCCCGCAATCGCGATGCCGATAACTCCGAAACAGATCCACCAAAGATTTCCGCTATTTAACAATCCTATTTGCGTTTTTAGCCCGGTTGAAACGAAGAATAAGGGAAGCAATAAAAGTAAGCTTATGTCTTCGATCTTCTCGGAAAGCATTCGCCTGAATTCTTGCTGCGGAGGCATAATCACTCCGGCAAGAAATGCGCCGAACAGAGCGTGGATCCCGATAGCCTCCGTCGCATACGCCGAAAGAAGCCAAATCATAAATACGAATGCGGTGACAGGACGTCGCAATGCTTCCTTACTCGGATAGATCGAGGAAATTTTTCTCATTAAGGGGCGGACGATAAAGATCATTATGATAACGTAAATTACCGCCAATCCCAACGTAATGATGCCTCCAGCAAACGTTCCGGCCTGCGCGATCGCGACTACTCCCGCTAAAATACACCAAGCCGTGATGTCGTCCGCCGCTGCACAAGTAATGACTAAAGTTCCTAAAGGAGTTTTTGTAAGTCCCCTCTCTTGGACGATTCTAGCCAAGACCGGAAAAGCGGTTATGCTCATGGCGATTCCCATGAACAATCCGAAGACCAAAAAGGAGATCCCTTTGGGAGCCAAATCTCCGTACAATGTCAGGGAGTAAGCGGTTCCTAGGAAAAACGGGAATAATATACTCGCATGGCTGACCACGACGGCGTCGTGAGCCTTTTTTCCTAATATACTTAAATTCAACTCCATCCCGATTAGGAAAAGAAAGAGAAGAAGTCCCACATTGCTCAAAGCTTGTATAATCTTTAGGGATTCTTTCGGAAATAGAAAGCCGCTTGCTTCCGGCCAAAACGTTCCGAGAAACGAGGGTCCCAAAAGAATCCCGGCGATGATTTCACCGATAACGGAAGGTTGGCCTAAAAAGGCCAATAGGGATCCTAAAACTCTTGCCGTTCCCAAGATGACAAGTAACTGCAAAATCAGCATCGCCACCGGTTGCTTTAGATTCTTTCCTAGTTCCGACAGAATTTCAAGAGGCGGAACCAGTCTTTCGGTTCCCCCGTTGACCGATGGAGTTACATAAGTTTCCAGCGATTTTCCGAGATCGAGAGAAACGAAAATCCCTAATCCGAAGACGATTAAAAAGAAAGCATACACTAGCACGCTTCGAACCGCTTTCCGATTCATCCGGCAATCCTCCGATATTTAAATTTTCTTCGGATAAAATCATATGCGAAACTGAAGGTTTCGATTCATGATTCGGCCAAAGATAGTTTGAGCGGGAAGAAGTCCGGAGGAGAACCCTCCCGATCGTCTTCTCTCCATGCCTGCGAAGTTAGCTGACGGGCTGGGATTGAGAGATATCCCCCGTGCTAGGACGGTTAGCCCCGAATTTTGGTTCCTCCGCTCCGAATGAATTCGGATTAGGCAGACTCGGCACTATCTATACGATAGAGCCTTTTTTTTGTCAACATGATCCTATACAAGAATTTACGATTCGCTAAACTTGCGGTGTGTTAACCGAATTGGAAATTACGAGTGCCTTATTCTATAAATAGGAACAGCAGTAATCGCAGACGATTTTTACTTTTACTTTAAATTTAGATTTGGCCGGAACCTGGAAGGACTGTCCGCTTTTGATTTCCTGCCAATTTTCGTTTCCGGGAAGTAATACCTGCAAATCGCCCTCGGTTATTTCCATAATTTCGCTAGCCTCGGTTCCGAACTCGTAGTCCCCGGGCATGAGTATTCCAAGAGTCTTCTTTTCTCCGTTGGGAAAGAGGAGAGTACGACTGGTGACCTGTCCGTTAAAATATACGTTTGCTTTCTTAAGAACCGTTACATTTTCAAACTGTTGCATTTATCCTAATCTCGTTTATCATTAAATGTTAGTTATCATTCAAAGAATGATAAGGCATCCAAACGATCGATCTAATTTTTCAGAAGCCAATCGATTCCTTCTTCGCGACTGCCGGCATTGTACATCTGAATGTTTCCGGATTTTATCGATTTATTGTCTATGGAAATGGCTGCGAGGGACGATTCGGGAATGACGAGCGCTATTTTGCGTAAAGTGGATTGGTTCGCTTCCGGAAGCCAGATCTCGTTTACCCATCGTTGCCCTTCCGCCGATACGATTCCGATTCGTCTCGTATCGGCCATCCATCTGGAAATACGATGCTTTCTGACCGCATCTAAAGCGGCGGATAATATCTCCTTATACTTTTCATCGCTATACTGAGGAGTCCACACGATGTCCAATAATCCTAGATTCTTAGCATAATAGACGCTTCCGATTTCGGACCTGAATTGCAACTCAAGCTTACGATCCTCCATCCGAGTATCCGAATTTTGATGCGATTCTTGAAATTCGGGGATCTTAAATAGTTCGACCATCGTACTCAATCGAATGGAGGTGCTTGCGATATCGGTGATTTTTTGCGCGAGTACGTCGCTGCTTTCCGAGTTGTTCACCGCGAGATTTCCGATCGAAGAGATCGAAAGTACGACTTCGCTCGTAGCTTCATTATGCTCCAAAACGGCGTTTCGAATTTCTTCCGAGCTACCTCGCACGAAATCGGCTTCCTTCAAAACCGCGTTCCGAAGTTGTTGCTGCGCGGTCACAGCATGGAATACCTCCTCCATTTGCTTTGAGATCCGATCGATCGTGCCGACGATCTCCTGAATTTCCCGGGCCGTCTCTCCGATTCTTTCCATTCCCTGCTGCATATCGTTTCGATTTTTCTTAACCAGCTCGCTGATTCCCCGAATACTCCTGGCGGTTCTATCGGCTAATTTGGAAACCTCGTCGGCGACTACCGCAAACCCGCGACCTGCATCTCCCGCTCTTGCCGCTTCGATTGCCGCATTTAGCGAGAGCATATTAATTTGTTCGCTTATATCCGCGATCGTACTGACGGTTTTCGAAATTTCTTTGGAGCTAGTCGCTAAATTATCCATCGCGACGTTCATATATTGAAGGGAATTCCTTCCCAGCTCGGCTCGACGGGAAATTTCTTTAAACGAAGTTAGGATCCCTCCCACATCGCCTCGTGTTTTCTCCAGAGCGGAGGAAAGCTTTTCGACCTCAACGATTAAACTTCCCATACTTTCGGAATTCTCGCCGGAGATACCGGATATCGACGAAGCAGCACCCGAAATTTCTTCGATGGAAGCGGAAACTTGCTCGGTCGCTGCGGATTGCGATTGAATATTCGATCCGAAATCAATGATTACGGTTTTCATTTCCTTAGAACTGGAAGCCAATTCTAAAGCCGAGGTTCGAATCCGATGTATGAGTTCCGCTTGTCCGTTCAGCATTTTGTGGAAGCTTTCAAAAAGCTCAAAGAGTAAGTCTCTGGAATTCGTGGAGATCCTCACACTTAAGTTTCCTTTGCTCACATCCTTGAACGCATTCTGGAGTTCGAAGAAAGTGCCGGCCAGCCAAGTACCGGAAAAGATCCCCATAGCGACCGAGAGAACCACTAACGACCCTACCGAGAGTATGATCGAAGTCATAACATTTTCTTTTGCCAAGGCGCCTAACACGCATAAGCCGAAAAGAACTGTCGTTAGCAGAATCGCACTGAAAATGGAATATGAAATGAAATAGTAGAATCTGAGTTTCGAGAGCATGCCCTACCTCTTATTGCCGTCGTTCTTTTATTTAAGACGATATCCTATTCTTCCCGAGCATTTCTCACGAGAAGATAAAATGGAAACGTCGGTGAACAGCGGCACCTATATTATTTTACGAAGTTAGTTTGAATCAAAGGAATCCGCCTTGAACCGGTGGGTCCTGCATGCACCTCGACTCTAGAAAGAGTATCGGCATTCGACCGACTAGATTCTCTCGGGACTCGATTTGTAAGGATTATGTCTTTTTTCCGCTTTTAAGCAGAGGTTTTTGCGTTAATTTTTAGGTAAAAAGTTCTCCGGCTTCCTGATTCAATCTAGGGCGCCTCTTTAATCCAAAAATCTTGACTTTTTTTGACGTTTCTTGGAAACTTGAATCAAGGTTTAGCACTCTAATGAACAGAGTGCTAAAGAGAACAAGACATGGAACTCTCGCAGAGACATAGGATGATTCTTAAGGCGACTGTGGACGAGTTTATCGTCGAAAACCGTCCGGTCGGTTCCAAAACCTTATTCGATAAACATGATATAGGCCTGTCGCCGGCTTCGATCCGATCGGTTTTAAAGGAACTGGAAGATATGGGCTATTTAGCCTCCAGGCATACTTCCGGAGGAAGAATTCCTACCGAGAGGGGATATCGTTTTTACGTGGATTCTTTGGTCGTTTTGTACGAGCTAACGATCAAAGAGAAGCAGCGAATTCAGGAGGAATACCTGAAAATGCAGTTCAAACTGGACCAAATACTCAGGGCTACCGCGAGCGTTTTGGCCAGCCTATCCAATTCGGCGGGGATTGTGTTAGGACCGGCAAAGAGTTTAGATACTCTAAAGCATGTGGAATTGATCCATGTTCACGGCGATGAAGTATTAATGATCATGGTTATGCGTTCCGGGGCGGTGGTCAATCGGAACGTTTTCTTAGATCGGAATTATAGTCAGGAAGAATTGTATCAGATCTCGAAATATCTGAATGATAACGCGAAAGGCTACGATATGTTCGAGATCCAGGAATCGGTCATTCCGAATCTTTTGAAACGAAAAGACGGCCCCGAGGATTTTTCAAGAGTATCCGGAGTTCTTTCCGCCGCTATGACTCCGGATAATTCGGAAGTAAGCGTTTATATAGACGGTTTAAAAAATCTTTATGGAAGGTTCAGGGACCAAGAGGAAAAACTCAACCAGGTTCTTTCTCTTTTGGATGATAAACGATTCTTGCGGGAAATGTTCGGCGAATATTCCGATCATGACGGAGTCTACACCGTCATCGGTAAGGACGGGGATGGTCTGATGGGCGGCGTAAGCATTATCACTTCGAGCTATCGGATGGGAGAAAAAAGGATCGGTTCTATGGGAATTATAGGACCTCAGAGAATGGATTATAATCGGGCCCTCCCGCTTGTGGACTTCACGTCCAAGTTAGTCTCTGAAATGGTAACTAGAATTAGTAAATAATTAGGAGTATCGACGTGGAAACTAAGGAACGAGAAATTCCGTGTATCTCACGCCGTCCCGGACTCGCGGAACCGGGGTCCGAAAAAGCGCGAAACGAAACTGTATAAGGATATGGGGAAGGAAATGAATCAGGAAGAAACCCTGGCGGGTTCGGTGGAAGAAAACTCCGCTAATCAGGAAGAAGCCGTAAAAGCGGAGGCGGAAACGACCCAAGATTCTTTTCAAAAAGAATTGGAAGCCGCCAAAAAAGAAATAGAATCGCTTAAGGATTCATGGGCTCGGGAAAGAGCGGAATTTCAAAATTATAAGAGAAGGACTGCGCAAGAATTTTCTAATATTAAACGCGAAGCCGTGCGGTCAATGGTCGCGGGTTTTTTGAATCCGATCGACAATTTGGATCGAGTCGGCTCTACCACCACCGTTACCGACGAGCTAAAGCCGTTTGTGGACGGGGTCGGAATGATCCTGAAGGAATTTTACTCAGTATTAGAAAAATCAAATGTATATCGCTTTTTTCCCCAAGGCGAAGCCTTCGATCCCACAATGATGGAAGCTTTGTCTTCCGAAGAAGGGGATCAGTATAAGGAAGAAACGGTGATCGAAGTTTATCAGGCCGGCTTCTTTCTGAAAGATAACGAGGAAAAGTTTTCACTCAGGCCTGCAAGGGTCCGGATCGGAAAACCCAGAGCTTAAACGAAATTTATAGGGACAAGTAAGGAGATACCATCATGTCAAAGGAAAAGATAATCGGAATCGATTTAGGGACCACAAACTCATGCGTAGCCGTCATGGAAGGTGGAGATCCGGTAGTTATACAAAATTCGGAAGGAGCGAGAACTACTCCATCCATCGTCGCTTTTACTGCCAAGGGGGAAACTCTTGTCGGCCAGTTTGCGAAGAACCAAGCCATCACGAACGCGGTAAACACGGTTCGTTCGGCAAAGCGCTTCATAGGTCGCAGATTCAACGAAGCCGAGCAGGAGATGAAACACGTTTCCTACAAAGTCATTCGTAGCGGAAACGACGGTGTCAAATTCGAAACCGCGACCGGCGAATTTACTCCCCAGGAAATCTCCGCCCGCGTTCTGCAAAAAATGAAGCAAACCGCCGAAGACTATCTGGGGCATAAAGTAACGAAAGCCGTCATCACCGTACCGGCTTATTTTAACGACGAGCAACGTCAGGCAACTAAAGACGCGGGAAGAATCGCCGGGTTGGAAGTGGAACGTATCATTAACGAACCCACTGCAGCAGCTTTAGCGTACGGGTTCGACAAGAAGAAAAGTAACGCAAAGATTGCGGTCTACGATCTCGGAGGAGGAACCTTCGACGTTTCTATTCTGGAATTGGGCGACGGCGTATTCGAAGTTAAATCCACCAACGGAGACACTCACTTAGGCGGAGACGATTTCGATATGATCATCATGGAATGGATGATCGATGAGTTTAAGAAACAATACGGAATCGATATCTCTCAAGACAAGAATACGGTTCAACGTCTAAAAGAAGCCGCAGAGAAAGCGAAGATCGAATTATCGGGAACGATGTCGACTCAGATCAATTTGCCGTTCATTACGGCAGATGCAACCGGTCCTAAGCACTTGGACATGAATTTGACTCGTGCTAAGTTCGATCAGTTGACTCGATCGCTAGTGGACAGGACTAAGATTCCTTGTGAGAATGCTCTTCGTGATGCAGGCTTAAAAGCGAGCGATATCGACGAAGTGATTTTGGTCGGAGGGTCCACTAGGATTCCCGCCGTGCAAGAATTGGTGAAGGCGATCTTCGGAAAAGAACCGAATCGTTCCGTTAACCCGGACGAAGTCGTGGCGATCGGCGCCGCAATCCAAGGCGGTGTTTTAGCCGGAGAAGTTTCCGACGTTCTCCTCTTGGATGTAACCCCTCTTTCTTTAGGAATTGAAACCTTGGGCGGCGTCATGACCAAGCTGATCGAGCGAAATACGACGATTCCTACCAAGAAATCGCAAGTATTCTCGACTGCAGCGGATAATCAAAATGCGGTCTCGATTCACGTCCTGCAAGGCGAAAGAGAGATGGCAAAGGATAACCGTACTTTGGGAAGATTCGATTTGATCGGGATCGCACCCGCTCCCCGTGGAGTTCCTCAAATCGAAGTCACGTTCGATATCGACGCGAACGGTATCGTTCACGTATCGGCCAAAGATCTTGGAACCGGAAAAGAACAAAAGATTCGCATCGAGTCCTCTACGGGCTTATCCGAAGACGAGATTTCCAAAATGGTGAAAGATGCCGAAGCGCACGCTGCTGCGGATAAGGCTGCTCGCGAATTGGTCGAAGCGAAGAACGAACTTGATACGCTTGCATACTCGCTTGAAAAAGCGGTCGCGGATGCAGGCGATAAACTAGGAGCTAGCGAAAAGCAATTAGCTACCGACGAAGTAAAACGAGCAAGAGAAGCGATCGAATCCGGCGACATAGCTAGAATCAATGCTGCCAAGGATTCCGTATCCAAAATTGCTTCGGAAGTCGGTTCCAAAATTTATGCGCAAGGCGGACCTGCAGAAGGCGCCGAACCGAACGCACAAAACGGTTCGCAGGCCGGTGAGAAAACTCAAGAGAACGGGGAAAAGGTCGTGGACGCGGACTATACCGTGGTAGACGATGAGAAAAAGTAAATAGCCGATGAGTGAAAGAAGTTACTATGAGATACTAGGCGTATCCCAGGGCGCAACCGATGACGAGATTAAAGCCGCGTATCGGAAGCTAGCCATTAAATATCACCCTGATAAAAACAAGGGTGATAAGGCTTCCGAGGAAAAGTTCAAGGAAGCCACCGAAGCTTACGAAGTTCTTCGGGACCCGAAAAAACGCCAGGCCTACGATCAGTATGGTAAGGCGGGTGTGGGTGCCGGAGGACCGGGTTTTGGGGCGGGGGCTTACACCGACTTTTCCGATATCTTCGGAGATTTTGGGGATATCTTTGGCGACTTCTTCGGCGGTGGTCGACCAGGTGGCGGCGGATCGCGAAGAGGCGGCCCTCAACGAGGGTCCGATCTTCGGTATAATCTAGAGGTTTCTCTAGAAGACGCTGCCTTGGGTCGCGAATACAAGATCGAAATTCCTCGTTTGGAAACCTGCACCGATTGTGGCGGTTCCGGCGCAAATAAAGGAAGCACTCCTTCCACTTGTCCGGATTGCGGCGGATCGGGGCAGATTCGAAGATCCCAAGGTTTCTTTTCCGTCGCGACCACCTGCGGTACTTGTCGCGGTAAGGGCACGATCATTTCCAATCCATGTAAGACCTGTCACGGACAAGGTCTGGTGGAAAAGCGACGCACAATCAATATCAAAATTCCCCCCGGTATCGAATCGGGAAGTCGTTTGAAGGTATCGGGAGAAGGTGAGGCCGGTCCGAGCGGCGGACCCCACGGCGATTTGTACGTAGTTACGCATATTAAGAAACACGAATTGTTCGAACGCCAAGCCAACGATTTAATTCTTAATAAAAAAATCAGTCTGACCCAGGCGATCTTGGGCGGGGATATCGAAGTTCCTACCATCGACGGAAAGAAGGTTAAAATGAAGATTCCCGAAGGGACCGAGTCAGGCCAGGTATTCAGGTTGAAAGGCCACGGAATTCCTTACTTAGGCGGCTACGGTAAAGGCGATCAACACGTAATCGTTAGAATTGAAATCCCTAAAAAGCTAACGAGACGCCAACGGGAACTCATCGAAGAATTTGCGAGGGAGTCGGGTGAAGGACTTCCGGGATCGAAAGGCAAGATCTTCTCCAATAAATAAATAGAACACCTAGGAAAAGGAAAATTCATGACCGATAGAGTCAAAATCGGTGTCATCGGCACCGGTCATATGGGCCAATACCATGTTAATGTGGCTAAGACCTTGGGCGACGCCGTGCTTGTAGGAATCTACGATGCGGATACCGAACGAGCCAAGCAAATGGCCGAAAAGCATAAAACCTCGGCCTTTTCGTCGTTAGATGATTTGATTAAGAATGTGGAATCCGTCATTGTGGCGGTTCCAACCTTCCTACACCACGAGATCGCAAAGAAGGCTTTACTAGCGGGAAAGCATGTTCTTGTCGAAAAGCCGATCGCCGAAACGTTGGAACAAGCCAAAGAACTCGTCGAATTATCCACAAAGAACGACCTCGTACTTTTAGTAGGTCACGTCGAACGATTTAACGGGGCCGTATTGGAACTCGGAAAAATTGCGACTGATCCTCTTTTGGTCGAGTCCAGAAGATTGGCGCCTTTTAATCCTCGTATTAAGGATGTGGGGGTAGTATTGGATATGATGATACACGATATCGACATCGTTTTGAATCTAGTAAAATCGCCCGTAAAACATCTCAGCGCGGTCGGGTCGAAAGTAGTTTCCGAACATGAAGATATTGCGGCGGTGATCCTGCATTTTGAAAACGGAACGATCGCGAATATTTCCGCAAGTCGTTGCACTCAATCCAAGATTCGAACGTTAAACGTCACCCAACAGGACGTATATATTACTTTGGATTTCTCCGACCAGGAAATCGAACTTCATCGCCAAGCTACGTCGGATATTCTATTAAGAACCGGCGAGATAAAATATCGTCAGGAATCCATCGTCGAAAAGATATTCGTTCACAAAGACAATCCGCTCAAACAAGAGCAGGAACATTTTGTGAAATGTATCCGAAAAGAAACCGAGCCTATCGTATATGGTCAGTCCGACATACAAACTTTAGAAATCGCCTACCGAATCTTGAAAGAAATTCATAATAATTAAAAGTAGATTATGGAAAATAACTTAGGCGGCAAAGTCCTGATATCGAATTCGTCCATCGTAACGGATTATTTTAACCGCACCGTTATTTTGATGGTGGAACAGGACCAAGCGGGCGCGTTCGGTTTGGTCCTGAATAAAAAGATGGAAGTATCGCTAAACGACGTGATTCAGGGGATACCGGAAAGCGTCGACGGAACTCTCCCGCTATATTCGGGCGGTCCTGTAGATCCGACTTTTGTTTCCATTCTCCACGATAATCCGAAATTGAAACAACCTGGGGTGGAAGTCATTCCCGGAGTTTATTTGGCTAGAAGTTTCGAAGCTCTGGTCGAACTCCTTGAATCTCCCACGAAGACTCGCTTTAACGTTTACCAAGGATATTCAGGTTGGGGTGCCGGCCAGTTAGAGGGGGAAATGGAGCGTAAATCCTGGGTGGTTCATGAACCTAAGCCTGAATGGATTTTCACTGCCGACCCGGAAACTACCTGGCAGGAAGCTTTACGAAGCAAAGGCGGTTTGTATAAATATTTCGTCGAGCACACCAAGGACCCGTTGCTAAACTAAAATCCATCCTTCCCTTGCAAGTAACGAATCGTTCCCATAAGCAAATTCTATTTTCTTTAATGAATTTGCCATCTGATTTTAAGTCCGATCCTTTTCGGTATATTTAGACGGAATTTAAAGTCGGGATTAGGGTGGACAAACCGAACCGCTAACGTGAATTGATAGGCATGTTTCCATCTTTACCCGGTTTGGAGATCCTCGCCGGAATGATTACGCCGGCCGTTTTAATTTCCGCAAGCGCTAGTTTAATTTTTTCGACGGCAAATCGTCTGGGAAGAATTTTCGATCGAGTCAATCTGTTAAAATCAGAAATCGAATCTCTCGTGGAAGGAAAATCATCCTACCCTACGGAACGATTGGAATATTTAAAATCGCAGCTAAAAATCCAAAGAAAAAGAGCGGGATTGATTCAACGTTCGATGGCCTCGTTGTATATGGCAACTTCTCTTTTCGTTACTGCAAGTGTAAGTCTTGGAATCATCATGGCGATTCGTTCCGAATTAGTATGGATCGCAACCGTAGCTGCACTTTTAGGCGGAGTATTTTTATTCATAGCGAGTGCGCTCCTTTTATATGAAAGTCGGTATAACCTCCGATTTATCAGCGGGCAAATCGATTTTGCTGAGTTTTTGGAGGATAAAATTGCGGAAAAGAAGAAATGATTCGAAAGAGGGCAAGGCCAAAACTTGACAAATCGTTTCGATTCAATATCTTAATCCGATTAATCCAATAGGAAATCCGATTTGAAAGTTAAGTTTGCTATACCTTTCTTATTCTCTTTGTTTTCAAACCTATTCTTCGTGTTGCCGATTTCTGCGGATGGGTGCTACTTATGCGCAGTCGGGAGTGCCGACTCCTGTCGGGACTATTGTAGATTCTCCGGACCGGAATCCTTTGACACGCGCAAGAAATGCGAAAACAAAGGATGCAAGGTAGCCGGAATTGCTTCCTGTCCGACCGCTTCTAACTCGAAGGTGTGTGTACCAGAGGACGGAAGGCAGAAGATAGGGGACTGAGTTGCACGAAGATGGAAAGGCGGCAGGGGTAGAGGAAAAAATCCACCGACACCCCGAATCCTTCTCTAGAACATGGAAACTCGGCTCATCAAGGTTCTGTCCTGCGCAGAAGACTGAAGACTGAGGACAGACGCGTTCGCTTTGCTCACGCTAGACAGAAACTGCTCGAAGTTAGAAAAATTACAGAGGGCTCAGAAAATCCCCTTGTAACGCAGAAATCTTTCTCTAGAACATGGAAACTCCGCTCATCAAGGTTCTGTCCTGCGCAGAAGACTGAAGACTGAGGACAGACGCGTTCGCTTTGCTCACGCTAGACAGAAACTGCTCGAAGTTAGAAAAATTACAGAGGGCTCAGAAAATCCCCTTGTAACGCAGAAATCTTTCTCTAGAACATGGAAACTCCGCTCACCAAGGTTCTGTCCTCTGTTATACTTCTTTGAGATATAAAGTCGGGCTGCGATCCCATTCTCCTCGAAGTGTGGTAAAATACATGGCTACTACGGAAAGATTAGTGGCGAAATAAGTTATCGCGACCTCCAACCAGGGGACGGTGCTCTCTATTTCGAAAATAAAATTGGAAAGTAAAGACGAGGCTATCCAGACCAATCCGAATGCCAGTACAAACGCCGCATGCGAAAGTACAAGAGCCTCCCCTAAAAAATATTTTCCTAAAAAGGCTTTCGTTCCGCCAAGGATTCGCAAAAGAGAGGTTTCTTCCAATCGTTCTTTCCTACTTAGTTCCAAGGACGCTAAAATCAATAATAGCGAAGAAACAACGATCAGTCCGGTCATCCATCGAATCGCAAACGATATTTTCTCAAGAATACCGAGGAAAGATTGAACAGCTTTTTCAGTATCGATAACGGTAAGGTTCGGGAATTCACTTAATAATTCCTTTTGGAGGCTATATCTTTCTTCGGGAGACTCGATTCGGAACGAACTCAGAAAAAACTTAGGAGCCTTTTCCAAAATTCCTTTCGAAAAAATAACGACGAAGTTCGGTCGCATATCCGACCAATTGACGGCCCTAAAATTACGTATGATTCCGGTGACTTCTACGCCACCTATCGAAAAAGTGAGTTTGTCTCCTAATTCGACTTTCAGGTTTTTGGAAAATTCTTTTTCCACGGAGATTTGATCCTCTTCTCCCTTTCTCCAAAAATCGCCGTCCGAAACTTTCTCGGTCGGATACGGAGTTTCGCGATAAGATAAAAAGTATTCCCTGGTTCTTGCAGTCGATCTCCAATCTCTTCGAAGAGCCGATTCTTCCAACTCCTCCTTTTTGATCGCTTCTCCATTGATTCGAGCGAGCCGGGCTCCGATAACGGGGGAAGTAATCAACTTATCCGCCCGATGATTCGAAGCCGATTGTAAAAAGAAATCTAGTTGCTCCGGCCGGATGTCTAAAACGAACATATTAGGTCTTCTTTCCTTGTCTTTTGCTCCGCTATATTCAAGAAGACTATCGCTTACAAATAAACTCAGCAAAAGTACGAATAAGGACGAGCCCAGCCCGACGGAAACCCAAGATAATCCGGTTCGAGGTCTATCTAGTTTTCGTAATGCCATACGAGCGCTCGGACCGAATTCGAATCGATTCAATGCAAACGTTAATACTTTTCGGATAAATAAAGTTCCCGCATAAATTAGTAACGGTAGAAACAATAGCAAGCTACAGAGAAGAATTCCTTTGATCCAATCTCCGGTTTCCCACCAGGCTAGGCCGAAAAAAACAAGATATACGGTAACGAAAGAAATCACCTGTCGCATTTCGAATTTCGGAATCGAATCCAGTTCATCCGCAAAATCGGCGCGAAGCGCATACAAGGGACTTAGCGTTCTCGTTTTTGCCAAGGAATCCCAAGCGGAAGCTAACGGGACAATCCAAGCTAAAACGAATCCCCAGGATAGAGTTTTGACACTCGGAATCAATTCAGGTTGGAATAGAAATTCTTTGGAAGCAAGATTCGGGATTTGATATTGCACGAATATTCCCAAAACAAATCCTAAAATCGCTCCGATCGTGGATAACAGTAATAGCTCCCCGAGAACGAGAGTGACGACTAAATTGGGACTCGCTCCTAGGCACTTGTAGATCGCTAAAGCATTCGCCTTCGTTCGGATTCCCGCACGACTGGAGAGCAGAATCGAAATTCCTCCTAAAAAAAACGCGCAGAGGGCAAGTAATGAAAAGAAATCCAAGGTATTCGCTAAAAATTTTTGAGATCCCGAATTCGCCTCGGTACTTTCGTAAAGAATGAGATCGTTCTTGGCAAATTCCTTAAAATTAGATTTTTTGAATACGGATGCATCCGATAGCCTCGGAAGCAATATAGGGTTCTGATAGCTGATGCGTGATCCTCTTTGTTCCAGGCCGGTCGCTTCCAGAGAGTTCTTATGGATGATGCAGCTCGGCGCCATCGACATGAAACTTCCCGCGAGTCCCGGTTCCTTTATAATCTGTCCTTTGAGCCGGAGTAATGATTCTCCTAATTGTACCGAGTCCCCGACTTTCAATTTGAGATTTTTAATTAAGCTCTCTTCCAATAGCACTTCGCCCGGATTCAATTTCCTGTAAAGACCGGGAGGAGACGTTACGATATCGCCAAAATACGGATATTCTCCTTTGATAGCCTTGATAAGCGATAGGGCCGAATCCTGGGTTTCAGGATTTCGAAGCATGGATGGGAATTGGACTAATTCGGAAGATTTTGTCCCATTCGGTAGTATTCGACCTAAAAAGGCCTTCTGTTCGGTCGTAAGGGGTGAACTAGAGGTCGCGATTAGGTCCGCGCCTAGGATATTTTTGGCCTCGTTCAAGATAGCTTTGGAAAGCTGCTCCCTGTAGGAATGGACGGCGAGAACGGCTCCGGTACCCAGAGCCACCGCTAAGATTACCTGAAGAGAGGCGGTTTTTCGGGATCCGATCTCCCGAAACATTGCGCGAATAAAGAAATTACGATTCATTTCTTTTTCCCGGAAGTGGTCTTCTTTTTAGCTCTGGATAGGTTTTTCTTGGAGCCTCGCTTCGGATTTATTATTACGGACCCATCCCGCATTTCTAAAATTCGATCCGCTAATGCGGCCACCTGAGGATCATGCGTAACGACCAATAACGTGGATTTACGGATTTTATTCAGTTCTCTCAATAAAGACATGATTCTATCTCCGTTCTTTCTATCCAAATTTGCCGTCGGTTCGTCCGCAAATAATAGTTTCGGTTCGTGTATGAATGAGCGAGCTATAGCGACTCTCTGTTCTTCTCCTCCCGATAGTTGGCTCGGAAAATTATAAGCTCGTTGCTCCATTCCGACCTTCGATAACCAAAATTTTGCCCGTTCCCGAATTTCCTTCTCCAAAAGGTTTGTTGTCAAAGCAAGAGGAAGGGATACGTTTTCCAAGGCGTTTAACGTCTTGATCAACTGAAAATTTTGGAATACGAATCCTATTTTCTCGCCTCTGATTTTTGCGAGCTCATCTTCTTGCTTATCCATCAGCGATACTCCGTCTAAAATCACGTTTCCGCTATCGGCTTTATCTAATCCCGCCGCGATCGCTAGCAAAGTCGACTTGCCGGAGCCGGAAGGACCGACGATCGCGACGAATTCTCCTTCTTTTACTTCGAATTCTATATCCGCTAGTACGCGGAATTTTTCTCCCGCGACCGTGTAGGATTTGTTTAACTTGGATATTGATAACAACGTGATACCTTCCTCAAACTTTGACTGACCTAAACTCGGCACTTGATGGAAATTTATTTCTTCATCAAAAAACTTCCACTTGAAAAACTATTCCAGTCTAGAGCTAGCTTGGATTTTTTTTTGAAAAATTTACCGGCATTTTCGCGATCGCTCTTCTTAATTTTTTTTGACTCTAGAATCGCTCGATTTTATAAAGTAACTCTCGACCTTCGGAGAGTCGGTTCTGAAACAGGAAACTGATCTCGACTTATTGACACTCCGTAAATAAAAAGAACCTCGATGGAATTTTCTGGGAGCAAAATGCAATTATTAACAGTGACGGATTTGAACGAACAGGATGCGGAAATTAATCGAGCTCATGAAAAGAAGCTGTCTTGTAAGGGATGCGGTAAGTTAACTCCTCATCTCTTTCAATACGATCTATGTCGTGACTGTCTCAATCTAACTTTCCGTAGATTAATTAAAGTAATCGATTCCGTTCGTAAATAAAAGTGGTACAAAACAAAGTACCTTGTATTCCCGTCTTAGCCTCCTTGGCGAAGAAGAACGACTAGAAAGCCGGTTTTCGACCGGCTTTCTTCGTTTCAGACCGATAAAGTTAATTCCGGTTCCTCTTTTTCCTGATGGATAGTTCTAAAGAAATATTCAGTAGAGTTCAATCAGAAGATTATCTTAGGCTGAATATTCTCAAAAAAGAATTGGATTCTGGACCGGAGTAAAAAATCTCTCGGTATGGACTATCCGTTCAGGGAAATTGAACCAAAGTGGCAATCCTTCTGGGAGAAGAATTCTTCTTTCAAAACAGACCTTCGTTCCTCTAAGCCGAAATTCTATTGCTTGGACATGTTTCCTTATCCCTCAGGTGCGGGATTGCATGTTGGGCATCCGGAAGGATATACCGCCACCGATATTGTTTCCCGTTTTAAGAGGATGAAGGGATTTGAAGTCCTCCATCCTATGGGTTGGGACGCATTCGGATTGCCCGCGGAACGCTACGCAATGCAAACCGGGATTCACCCGGCACAGACAACGAAGCAAAATATCGATAATTTTCGCCGCCAAATCAAACTAATCGGGCTTTCTTACGATTGGGATCGGGAAATATCCACGACCGATCCGAAATACTATAAATTTACCCAATGGATCTTTCTAAAACTCTATGATACCTGGTATGATTTCTCCGCCAAAAAAGGAAGACCGATCGGCGAGTTAGTGCAACGGTTTGCGACGGATGGATCTTCGGGATTCGACGATTTAGAACCGTTTACCGCTTCGGATTGGCTCCGGTTTAGCGAGTCGGAGCGCGAAACGATTCTCTCGAAGTTTCGTCTTGTTTATCAGGCCGAGATCCCCGTAAATTGGTGTCCCGGTTTGGGAACCGTTCTCGCCAATGAGGAAGTGGAGGAATGGGTTGGGAAGGGCTACGAAGTAGTTCGAAAACCGATGCGTCAATATATGATGCGAATTACGGCGTATGCCGAGCGTTTGTTAGAGGATCTAGGTCTCGTTTCTTGGCCTCAATCGACTCTGGAAATGCAAAAAAATTGGATCGGTAAAAGCGAAGGATTGGAGCTTACGTTTCCTTTCGATCCGAGCACCGCATCGAGATTCGAAGTCGCCAAATCAAAATTGGAAAAAACGCTTTCGGCTCAAAAAGATTTTAGTTATAACGGAGTTCGAGTCTATACCACTCGACCCGATACGATTTTCGGAGTCTCTTACATGGCTTTGGCTCCGGAGCACCCGCTAGTAGATTTGATTTCAACCCAGGATCAATGGGCAGAAGTACAGGAATATAAAAAATCCACATCCCTTAAAAGCGATCTGGATAGAACCGAACTTTCGAAGGAAAAATCCGGCGTCTTCACCGGCGCCTATGTTCTAAACCCTGCCGATCCTTCCAAAAAAATTCCGATTTGGATCGGAGACTATGTTTTGTACGGATACGGAACGGGTGCGATTATGGCCGTTCCTGCTCACGATCAGCGGGATTACGAATTTGCAAAAGCATTCGGCCTGGAGATCCTTCCCGTTATCGAAGGGGAGATTTCCCAAGCAGCCTTCGATTCAAAGGAATCCAAGTGTATTAACTCTTCTTCAAGCGAATTGAATCTTAACGGATCCGAATATAAGGAAGCATTTACCAAAGCTTCCGAATGGGCGGAAAAGAATCGAGTCGGTAAACGTAAAACGCAATTCAAGCTGAGAGATTGGTTGTTCGCAAGGCAAAGATATTGGGGAGAACCGATTCCGCTCGTACATTATTCTTCCGGAGTAACTCGCCCGATCGATGAATCCGAACTTCCATTAGAACTTCCGAATTTAGAAGAATTTAAACCTTCGGGTACTGGGGAATCTCCGTTAGCTTTAGCAGGCGATTGGCTTAAATACAAGGATCCTAAAACCGGAGAAATCGGCGTTCGGGAAACGAATACCATGCCGCAATGGGCTGGGTCTTGCTGGTATTATTTAAGATACATCGATCCGAGTAATTCGAAAGGATTCGTGGATTCCGAATTGGAAAAAGATTGGATGCCGGTGGATCTTTACGTCGGCGGTGCGGAACACGCCGTTCTCCATCTACTCTATTCCAGGTTTTGGCATAAAGTTCTCTTCGATTTAGGATATGTAAGTACGCCGGAGCCGTTCAAGAAGTTGGTTCACCAAGGTCTGATCTTGGGAGAAGACAGACGCAAGATGTCCAAATCGCTGGGCAACGTCATTAATCCCGACGAAGTCGTTCAAAATTACGGTGCCGATAGTTTGCGGCTATTCGAAATGTTTATGGGGCCGTTCGAAATGGTCAAGCCCTGGAGCACTCGGGGTGTGGACGGAGTCTTTCGGTTTCTCAATCGAGTTTGGAGATTGTACCATGCAGGTCCGAACGAATCATTTCGCTTAGACGATATTGATCCGAACGAAGACGAGCTCCGCATTTTGAATAGAACGATCAAGAAAATCGACGATGATATTCAGAATTTTTCCTTCAATACCGCCATTTCACAATTAATGATCTTTGTGAATGAATTCACTCCAAGCGAACGACGTCCTCGTAAAGTCTTGGAAATTTTCCTACTACTAGTCGCTCCGTTTGCTCCGCATATCGCCGAAGAACTATGGTCACTTAGCGGAAAAAAAGACAGTTTGACTTACGAGAGTTTTCCCGTCGCCGATCCGAAATACCTGGTCGACGACGAAGTTCTGATAGTCGTTCAGGTCAACGGGAAGCTTAGAGGCGAGTTCAAAGTTCCGAAAGAAATCGACCAACAAGAAGCATTGAAGCTCGCTAAGTCTTTGGAAAAAATACGTCCTTTCTTAGACGGAAAACAAATCCGCAAGGAAATATACGTACCGGGAAAATTGGTAAATTTAGTCGTCGGGTAATGCCGAGGACCGAAAAATGCTTTCCTAGCGGAGGGTGTCGGCGATAGTCCTGGTCGCAGCATGGGACTCTCCGATTCAAAGACGCCTGCCTCATTTCCGGAGATTCTCAATCGGGAAATTAATCTAACTCTCGAAAGATTTAACGAAATAACTTCGACGAGATATATCTTACTTAACATCGGCCTTGACGGAGGTTTTGAAAGGCGGTCTCATTCCACTTCCACGACTTGAGCGGAGGCGGCGTTGTTTTTTACGGATTCTATTCCGTGTAGACAGGCCTGCTTCGATTCGTATGCTTCGCTGGCGGCGATAATTTCACCGTTTCCCGCCTTAAGGCGAAAACGATATTTGCCTCCTTTGTCGGTGTACACTTCAAATTTAGCTGCCATAAGATCCTCAATAATTTATTTAATTTTTATAGGATTTATCGAGGGACGTCAAGGTAAAATGTAAATCGAAATCCATCGTTAAGAGTAAAAGAAAAATATAATTAACGAAACTTACTTTCGAATTTTTCAAGAGGTAAACGTCTCAAGAGGGATAGCGCGCGAACGTAAGCGAACGACGAAGCTATCCCGCCATTTCGCGGAGATGGGATTTGGACCGGTGAAATCTATTTTAGAAGAATAAACGCCAAGAGTCCCGCTAAAAGAACAACGCCTACGATAACAAGGTAGTTGAGCACGTTTCCGGAATCGGACGATTTCCCGCTACTCATACCAGGAGGTCTCGGGGTAGCAGTCGTCTTTGGACGTGCCAAGCGAACGGGACTTTCTTCAAATGCCTGCAGTAGCACTCCTGCAGGACCCTTTGCGAAAATATGATATTCGTTTTTGCCCGAAGCGATCGTTATGAAGGAACCGACAACGGGTTTCGGGTTTCCGTTTTGATCTATTGCGCCGAGGGTTTTCGCTAAAGCTTTTTCTTCGGGAGCGTTATTCGGAAGTTGGAATAATATCTTATCGCCTTCTACTATATCATCAAAATCGATTCCGTTTACCGGGGAAAGAATGGTTTTTGCGGCTACCACTCGACCGAATCCTTTTCGAACCGCTTCGATTTGACGCTGGACTGCGGCTTTTTCGGGATCTAGATCTCCCGCAGATAGAGTACCGGCTTCTACTTCCTCGGGCGGTTTGAGAATCGGAGCGAGAATCCCCGCAAAAATGTTTTTTCCCCGATTTCTAATACTGGATACGAATTCGACGTCGGCTTGCACGCGCACCATGCTGATCTTCAAGCCCAGCTTGATTTGATTCTCTAAAAGATTTACAAGCGCTGCGGTGTCGTTCCGATCCCAAAGAGGATAATAATTTTCTAAAATTTGTTTATTTAATTTAGTATGCAGAATTCGACCGATCTGTTCCGACAAACCCGGATCTGCGGCCTCTTCTCTTGCCGCTTCCGCCATGTCATGAGTTATCTGTCCAAAATCTTCGAACGTTCTGATTTTACGAATTAAAGAGGAGTTTGAGAATAAAGAATATAATTCGATGAATTCGTGTTTAAATCTGGATATGAGTCCTACGACGATGCCCGCCCTATTTTCAACGTCGATCCGAAGTTTTAAAAGATATGCATCCTTTAATTTTCCTTGGATTAGTTCGATGGCCTGTTCTTCCGTAAGAACGGATTCAAAAGCCAGGTTCATTAAATTTGCCTGTTCCTGGAGTTTACTAGTTTGCGAGTTTTGTTCCATACTTCCTAAGTCCAAGCAGTACTAAGACTTTTCCCAATCCAATGACACTTCGGGTTTTCTCTTGCTATCATTTTTGATATCGATGTCTTCTCGGCACGTAATTCTCGTTCAAGGGGATCTCGACTCGAGCAACTGTGCGGTTCTCCGACTTGCGACTGTAAATAGTAAACAGATGCCGGTCAAAACCGCTTTGGGCTACTAAAATCTCGACCATAGTGATACCCATTCCGGCGCCTTCGGTCGTGTCTCCGTACTTCATATAGTACTCGAAGAGATTGTCAAATTCTTTAGAGTGCACGAACTTCTCTCTGATCCTTTTTTCTTCTCTTACTGCGAGAGTGAAATTGTTCTGAACGAGAAGAATGATTCTATCTTTGTTAAAACTTAATGTCACTTTAACAAAGAGGCCGTTTTCCTTCATTTTGCGACGATAATACGGAAACTTGCGACTGACTAGGTTTTCTTTGAAGGAGGTCATTCCTTGGTCATAGAGTTCCGGGTCGTCGATATCTAAGCCTAATTCACGGAATAATACCCGCTTAATCGCCGCTTTAGTGGCATTGACGATCAATTCCTTTGCGGAGGTAAAAAGAAGTTCGATCAGATCTTCTCTTCCATACTTGGCTAAAATGCTGTGAATTAGGTGTTTGAGCTTAGCTTCGCCATTATTGCTCAAGACATAGGTGATTATTGAGACGGGCTCTTCTTTCCTTACGGCCGTTTCAATTTCGAACAGGAATTCCTGGGAAAACTCCTCGATTCCTTCATTCATTCGGATTATCGATTATATTTATCGGGCCAAGCTTTCGAGAAAAAAACGATAATCCCCGAGGAAAAAGTAACGCTAAAAAAGGGAGAACTCTGAGAAATTTCAGCCTTTTAGTTGTAGGAATTTACCAATCTCATCCATCACGTTCCCGACTTCCGGTTTGCAAGTCCGAATTCGGTTCTCTAAACTTGGAGTCGTGCCGGGGATTTTTCCTTCGTGGAATTTAAGTTTAAATTCGGTAAATTTTAGGCCATGAGCCGTCGAAATCACCACTACTTTCTCCCCTTTTCGAATGACACCTTTGGAGAGTAATTTGTATAAAGCCGCGATTGCGACTCCGGTATGCGGATCATTATAGAGGCCGTACAAGTCCGTTCTAGCGGCGGCGTCGGAAAGTTCCGCTTCGCCGGCTTGCTCCACGATTCCATTAAACGTTTTTAAGGTTTTAATTGCCTTTTGTACCGAGACCGGATTACCGATTTGGATTGCGGATGCCAACGTTGGCTTTGCTTCCACGGGATTAAATTTCTGAAAGTTCGTCAAATAGGAGAGATAGAGAGGATTTGCATGTTCGGCCTGCGCCAGAACGATTCGAGGCAATTTATTTATCAATTCTAGATTCTTTGCCATCTCGAAGCCGGCACCGAGAGCGGAAACGTTTCCTAAATTCCCGCCGGGAATGATGACCCAATCCGGAACTTCCCACTCCAATTGCTGAACAATTTCCGGAGCGATCGTTTTTTGCCCCTCGATCCGTAAACTATTCATGGAGTTCGCGAGATAAATTCCCGCTTGCTTGGTTACTTCTTTCACGATCTTCATACAACCGTCAAAATCCGTTTCCAATGCGATCACTTTCGCTCCGTTGGAAACCGGTTGGATCAGTTGCGCTTGCGATACTTTTCCCGCGGGTAGGAAGATAATTGCAGGAATGCCGGCCTTGGCCGCATAAGAGGCAAGGGCGGCAGAAGTATCGCCCGAGCTTGCACACGCAACGGCACGAATATTCACTCCGTTACTCAGCATGTGCTTAACCTGACTCAAGAGCGCGGTCATTCCTAGATCCTTGAATGAACCGGTGTGGGAGATCCCACATTGCTTGATCCAAAATCCTCCCAGACCTAGATCCTTGGTCAACCTCTCGGACGAGAATAGATGGGAAAGACCTTCACCGGAGCTGACTATATTCTTATCTTCCACATGCGGAAGCACCCATTCCCGCTTATTCCAAATCCCGGAACTATTAGGAAACTTTACGGAGCGAAATCTGGAGTCGAATAAATCCTTCCAATCCTTTCCGGACTTTTCCTTTAAGGCTTCCAGATCGTGCGAAACCTGTAAAAGACTGCCGCATTTGCGGCATTCATAGACGATATCATTCAAATCATAAGCGGTTCCGCAGGATTCGTTAATGCAACGAAATTCCGCCTTATACCGGGTAAGGGTAGAGCTCATACTTTAGATAGAGTTCAGGATGTCCTTTTTTTTGGAATCAAATTCTTCCTGAGTGATCAACCCTTGATCGAGCATAGTTTTGAGTTTGGCAAGCCTTGCTGTTGCATCGTTTTGCCCGTTGGCGGCGGCATTATTATTCTGATTTTGGCCCATCATATTCGCCATCATGTTCGCCATATTCATTCCCATTCCTAGTCCCATTCCTGCCGACATACCTTCTCCGGCATTACCACCCGGATTGCCTGCCGCAGTCTCTCCGATATCGAGCATTCTCTTTTGCTGATACATTCCGCCGAGTGTTTCGATTTCGAATTTATCGGTAAGAACTTTCTGGATTTTTTGGAAATTCGGATCGTTTTGATCGAAGTTAATGGATTGAACAAGGAAATCTACGACTTCGATTCCATATTTTGCAAAGTCGGGTTGAACCTTCGTTTTCCCCGCAGAAGAAGCCTCATCCAAATGTTGGCTTAATCGGGTAATCGGTTCTCCGCTTTTGAGAACTACTTCGGCTAGAAAATCGCTGAGCCGAGTAATTACCATCGGTTTTAGAAGATTATCGACTTGATCGGTACTATAAGCGCCCTTGGCTCCCACGACCGTTGTCGCGAAAGATTTGGAATCAACCACTTTAATATTATAAGTTCCGAATGCTCTGACGCCCAAAGTGATCATGTATTTCGGATCTTCCACTTGGATGGGTGCAGGCGTGCCCCACTTTAACTGAACTAGGGCCTTATTTACGTAAACGACTTCCGCGGTAAAAGGAGTCTGTCCTCCAAAAGGAAGATTCACTAATTTTTCCAAAATCGGAACGTTGCCGGTTTTAAGCGTATGGGTTCCCGGTCCGAATACGTCTAGGGCCTTGCCTTCTTTAAAGAAGATAACCTCCTGGCTTTCGTTTACGATCAACTGACCGAACGTACTGATATCGTTTCGGGGAAATTTCCAAACAAGTTCGCCCGGATTTCCTTCGTACTTGATTACGTCTATTAATGCCATATTTACTCCTTGGAAAGATATTATTTCTTATTGGATTTCGAGGAAACTAAAAAAACGACGGAATTATTTCTTAAGAAATACATCCCTTCTTTTTTTAAGAGCTTCGTCAAATTGGTCGAGTTCCGATCGAAACTTAGCGACCCAATCCCTGATTGTCTCGGCGGAGTCCGTTGCATTCAGGCCGTTTGAGCTGGCCTTTGCATTCAATTCTTCCGTATGCTGTAAAAGGGAATAATCCCATTCTGCAAGAGCTTCCAACTCGGCTTCGCTGGCTTTGAAACCGCTTCCCAAACCGTTCAGTCCGTAGCCGGCACCCGATATCTCATTCTTCAATCTTTCTATCAATGAAAGTAAGATCTCGGTCGAGCCGATTAGTTCCATTCTTCTATCCCGTACGAAACCTTCTTCGATTCTTCGAAGCGGTTCTTTGAGGGAATCGATTCTTTTAGAAAGTTCGTTTCTTGCCAATCGATCGGCATCATAATATTGATGGTTTTTAAGAATATCGCCATAGAAAGGGAATTTGGAAAGAAAGGCCTTTACCTTTCCTCTCTCCGCTTGATAACGAGCGATATATCCTTGTACTGCGCTATTTTCGGGCATGGTTAAGTTTGACTCTAAAAATAAGACGAGGCAAGAAGATTTCTTTCATAAATATTATTAAACTGTTAAAAGAAATGAGCCAAACGGTCCATCAAATTCGATTTTGTATCTTTTGGTTCTGCTCGCTTGCATAGCGGATATCCGTTAAAACGGAAAATACCAGAATACCAGCATTAAATCAGGATCATTTTCACGTTGTAGGAAAATCGAAGATCCGTCTAATGGATAGAAGCCCATCTTTTAGACTGTCAGGGTAATACATGTTATTTTTAACGAAAGCGGGCATATCGACTAAATTTCCAATGCTCCTCTGGATTAAAAAAGCATTACCCGTGTTTCTCGCCATCGTCTCGGTTCTTTACCTAAGAATTTTTATCATTCAATTTTACTTCATCAATGGAAATTCCATGATGCCGAGTTTCAAAGACGGGGATTTAATTCTCGTAAAGAAATGGGGATTTCCTGCACGGGTCGGTCCTTGGACATGGTCTTTGATCGAGTCCAATGTCGATCGGTTCGACGTTCTTGTTTTAGACGGAGTCGGAACGGAGCTAAGTTTAAAAAGAGTCGTCGGACTCCCGGGAGATTTTTTTCGATTCTCGGAAGGACGAATTCATATCAACGATTCTTCGTTGGAAGAACCATTTGTTAAGCCCGGTTTTAAGACGCAAGCTCCTTCTCTTTCGATCGTTCCAGTGGTGAGCGTTTCCGGAAACATCGGCATCGGCGATTCCGGCCGGATCCCGCCGGGATACTTTTTGGTGCTCGGGGATAATCGCGAGTTCTCCACAGACTCTCGAAATTACGGATTAATTCCTTTTCAAAAATTACGCGGAAAAGTTTTACTCAGTTTCTAGGGGCAGAGGACGGAATGCAGAAGACAGAGGCCAGAAGACAGACACGTTCGCTTTCAGAAGGCAGAGGCCAGAAGACTGAAGACAGTAGCCGCTAGATGTTGGAAAAGTTACAGAAGTAGAGGAAAGAGATCCCCTTATAACACAGGAATCTCTCTCCAGAACATGGAATCTCCGTTTGTCAATGTTCTGTCCTCTGCAGAAGACAGAGGTCAGAAGACTGAAGACAGTAGCTGCTAGATGTTGGAAAAGTTACGGAAGTAGAGGAAAGATCCCCTGTAACACAGGAATCTTTCTTGAAGAACATGGAAATTTGCCGATCGTACTAGTAAAATTAAACTGATCGAGCCTTCGGTTAGAACGATCCGACGAAATTAAATTTGTAACAAAAATATGCATCCGAATCGCAAAAGATTTTCGATCCTCTTCTATTTTCTCTGCGTATTATTCGCGATTCTAACAGTTAGGGTTAGTTATTTAATTTTCTTTAATGATAAGGAAATCGCCTTTAAGAACGGTGAACGAATTTTAAGAGGCGCGATCTATGATCGCCGCGGGATCGAGTTGGCACTTTCGATCGATTCCTCGACGATCGGGATCTATCCGGCGAACATCTATGATCCGAATTTTACCGCGATTCAGCTTTCCCCCTATCTTGATCTTTCACCGGAAAGAATCGAGGGATTGATTCGGGAAAAAAGCAGATATTTTCTTTTGAAACGCGAGATCGACGATGCCACCGCGACTAGAATTATGGAGATGGCACTTCCGGGGGTTAGGAGAGAAAGGGAATTTAAGCGAGTTTATCCGCATGGAAGCCTGGCGGCAAGCCTCGTCGGGTTTACGGGGATGGACGATGATAAGGCATTGTCGGGTCTGGAATATTATTATAACCGAGAGCTAATGACTCCGACCGACTCGGATCCGAATCGGGGTGCAAACGTTCATTTGACTTTGGACGGGCTCATTCAGTTTAAGTTGGAAAAAGCTCTGGGAAAACGATTCGAAGAAACCGGGGCCAAGAGAGCTGTCGGGCTTTTGATGGAGATCCATACGGGCAAAATTCTAGCCATGGCGAGTTTTCCTTCATTTGACCCTAATCGTTATGCGACATTCGAGGAAATCTCTCACACGAATTGGGCGATTCGGCATGTTTACGAACCCGGATCCACGATGAAAATATTTTTGGCAAGCATATTGCTTAATGAAAATTTAATTCGTCCTAACGAAAAATTCGATTGTCCGGGATATGTGGAATACGGGAAAACCCGGATCAAATGCACCCAGGTTCACGGGAAGGTGAATTTGGAGGAGATACTACAATACTCTTGCAATGCGGGGATTATCAAGGCATCGTCTCGGATTCCAAACGAAGTACTTTATGAATATATGAAGCGATTCCGGTTCGGAGATAAGACCGGCCTTCTACCTAACGAATCGGTAGGTTACATTCCGACGCTTAACAAGTGGACACCGACGACTCCTATGTTCATGGCGATCGGTCAAGGAATGTCCGTGACTCCCGTGCAGCTTGTCGCTTCCGCCGCGTCCGTCGTAAACGGAGGCCGTTTTTTAACTCCTAGAGTCGTTTCCCATATTACGGATTCTTACGGCGAAGTTTTGCATGAATTCAAGGCGGAAGAGGCACCCGTGGGGATTCGCGAGTATTCCACCGAAAGGTTATTGAAAGCCATGACAAAAGTCGTTAGAGACGGAACCGGAAAAAATGCTTATATACAGGAATATTCGATCGCGGGAAAAACCGGGACGGGACAGAAATCGGTTTCCGGAAGGGGCTATCAAGACGGTCTCTGGTCCGCATCATTTTTAGGTTTCTTTCCTGCGGAAAAACCTAAAATCGTCGGTTTGATTCTTTTCGATGAACCCAGGGGTTCTAGCCACACGGGAGGAGGACTTGCCGCACCGGTATTCAAGGAAGTCGTAGAAAATATAATTCCGATTATCGAGCAAGGCGAGCGAACGGTCGATGTCAGGTTACCGAAATTGGATCGGAAAAATCAATTTGTAAAGTTTGATCATGTTCCCGATTTAACCGGAAAAAGTAAGAGAGAAGTGGTGGAATTACTTTCTTCCTTGGGAGTTCCGTTTAAACTACACGGAAGCGGATTTTGTTACGAACAGGATCCTTCTTCCGGAACTTCCTTAAACGGAAAAAGGATCGATGTATTCTTTCAATGAAAGAGCTTCGCTCGGATCTTCTTAATAAAAATTTAAAGTCTTTGGGAAAAATTTCTCCCGAAATGGCCCGGGAAATCCGCTCCTCCAATATCGAGGCCGAACTTGTGCAAACTCCGTCCGGAGAACCTAGCCTGAAAATCGGCACCACTTTGTTGCATAGTTCGAGAGAACCGGTTATGGAAGTTATGCGCCAACTGGATCCTCTTAAAAAGGGGGACGAGGATCGAGTTTTTCTTTTTTTCGGCTCCGGCCTCGGTTATTCGATCCGGTACGCTTTGGGATTCGATAAGGTTGTTTGTGTTTGGATGGAGCCGTTTCCTGGTATGATCAAATTAGCGTTCTCTCTCCATGATTATTCAAGCGAGCTGGAAAACGACAAACTTCGAATCATACTATCTCCCTTTGACGAGACTTCCCTATATACCGGTTTGAAAGGTGTTTCGGGATTGCCGGTTAGTTTTATTCCCCATAGAGGAAGTCTACAATGGAATGCCGCGGCTTACCAGGAACCTCGCTTTTTAGCGGAAACTTATTTTCATAAGAAGGACGTAAACACTGCGACCCTGACCAGATTCGAAAAAGTGTGGACCGGAAATTTTTTACGGAATCTTCCCGAACTTTTGCATTTACATCCGATTCGATCCTTATTCGAGCTTTGCGGATCCAAAATTGATATAATAGTTTGCGGAGCCGGACCTTCTCTTTCTCATTCTTTACCCGACTTAAAACGTTTCCGAGAGAGATTCATTTTGATCGCGGTTGATACTGCATTATTGATTTTACAAAAGGCGGGTATCGATCCCGATTTGGTTTTTAGCGTCGATCCGCAATCCATCAATTCTAAATATCTGGAAGGGTACGTCGGTGACTGCGCATTCGTTTTCGATCCGACAACTTCTTATCATTCTTTACGTTTACCTTCGGTAGTAAAGGGAGGATTCTTCACCTCTTCTCCTTTTCCGTGGATCAAATTAATCGAATCGAATTTAGACGGAGGAATCGGCGGTTTGGATTTTGGCGGATCCGTCTCGACGAACGCGACGAGCCTTGCGGAGAAAATGGGCGCTAGATCGATCCTTTTATTAGGACAAGACCTTTCCTTTCCCGGTACGATTGCCCATTGCAAGGGGGCCGTTTTAGAGGAAAGATTGAATTTCTTGGAAAGACGAAAGTTCAGAAGGGAATTCCATAATCATAAACAAATGACCGCGTTACCCGTAAAATGGGTGGAATCCGAAACTGGAGAAAATCTGAGAACAAACGAGAAACTTCTCATATTTAAAAAATGGTTCGAAGAAAGAAAGAAGGAGGTCCCATGGAGAAATTTAAGCAGAGAGGGCGCTCGACTCGAAAGCATTCCTTTTATAGGATTTTCGGATTGGTTCGGTCAAAATTCCGTGGATCTGAAGTTTGTTCAGGAAGTTCGAAATTCAATCAAAAGAATCAGAAATTCTAAACCGTTGCTGAGATCGATCGACCTATTAGAGGATCTGAAAAAAATCTCCGTCGAGCTAGATGAATTCCTGAAAGAAGTTCGGAAAGGCGAGGACCTATCTCGAAAAATTTATACTCTGATTGAAGAGGGCGGACGGGAAAGGGATTCGATCCGATCTTCTCTGCGGGAGATTGCTCGAGTCGACGAATTAGTTGCATCGAAGAAAGGGCTCACGGAATTTCTAGGAACAAGTCTTCAGAGAGTGATTCTTTCGATCACCGAGGGTTATGAAACGGACTTGACTCTGGAGGAAAAGAAAAACGAACAATTAGCGATCGCAAAGAAAAGCGTTCTTCTATACGAAGGTCTTCGTTCGGCCACTCAATTAAATATTCGTTTATTAAAAAAATCGATTTTTAGGATTCAGACGACTCGCAAGTACTGAACCCAAAAAGCGCATACGCGGGACACCAACCCACCACTCCGGTAGTCAAAGGAATGATTCCGAAAGCGCCCAACCAGCTCTGGGAATACAAGCCCCAGCCGATAACCAATACTCCTACGAAAGATCTAAGAAAACGATCTAGCTTATTTTCATTTGTATCCATAAACGACTCCATTTTATTCCGATCATCATACCACGAGCTTTCGCTTTAAAATATTTGATAATTCTCAGAATAGAAAAAGACGTCTATCTGCGATTCTTGGATGAAAAGGACCGGAAAAGCTGCCATAACGACGTCGCTTAACGAAGATTGGAAGAGTATTGCGTCCAAAATTTTTTCTTTTTTCTGTTGACTCGGATTGTGCGGCGCATTAAACCTGGATTGTGCGTTGCACAACAGTGTGACCAGGAGAGAGTAAAATGGAAAAACAAATTCTAGATGTTCTTAACGCAGGACTCGGTATTGTAAAGACCGGGCAAGAAGGACTGGAAAAAGCTAAAGCAGAATTCACCAAGAGTTTCCAAGAATTGGCGGCAAAAGGTGCAGCAGATAATTCAGAGTCTTCCGTTCGCGTCCGCGAGTTCGTCGATAAACTCCTTAACGAAGCTAAGGAACTTACGACAGCAGCCGGAAAAGGCTACGAAGATACCCGTGTTAAGGTCCTCGAGAAATACAACCAACTTGTAGAAGAGGCCAAAAAACTCGTTCCTCAAGAACAAGTCGACGCTATTAAAGCAAAACTTAGCGAAGTTACGGAAACCGTAAAAAACGGTATTCCAAGTAAAAAAACCGCATAAGATATATAGCCGTTTGAACCTCCCCGATTCGGCGGGAATTTCTTCCCGCCGAGAATTTTTTTCACTCTTTTTCTCTCGTTAACCCTTTTTTATTTTCGGATGGAATGTAAACGTTTCCAGGCTTTGAATAATCGATTCGCTCCGATTTCCATTTCCTCGGTATTGGCTCGGGAAAAATTCCATCTTAGTTGCTTACCGGAAGACTCATCGGTAAAAAAAGTATCTCCGGGAACGATGGCAACGCCTTCTTCGAGGGCCGTTTTGAAGAGTAGATTCGTATCCGTCTTATCCAGAAATTCCACCCACAAAAATAACCCTCCTAGAGGTCGCTTCAATCGTATCGCGCCGCCGAAAGTTTTCAGAAACATCTCCGTGGCCATTTTCGCTTTTCGTGAATAGTTCTCTTTTAGGCCGATCAGATGATTTCGGAAATTACCGGATATTAAGAATTGATAAACTATTTCCTGATTAATCAAGGGAGAATGTAGATCCATTGCCTGCTTTTGTACGATCAATTCTCGCATCAGCTCTTTAGGAGCCCTTATCCATCCCACTCGCAGGCCCGGAGCAAGTATTTTGGAGAATGTACCTATCGAGAAAGTGTTCTCGGGACAAAGCATATGCAAGGAAATCGGGATTTCGTTTTCGTAATTCAATTCGCGATAAGCGACGTCTTCAAGGACAGGGATCCCGGCCTCTTCGCAAATTCGAGCGATCGCTTTACGATTTTGTAAAGAATAAGAGAAGCCGGTCGGGTTCTGAAAATCCGGAATGCAATAAAAGAACTTGGGCGGATTATGATTGCGGGAAATCTGCGCCTTTAATTCCGACGGATCAGGTCCTTCTGATTTATAATCGAGGCCGATGAAGCGAGGGCCGTAGGAGGAAAAGGTTTGTATCGCACCTAGATAACTAGGTCTTTCGATCAGAATAGAATCGCCCTCATCTAGAAAAAATCTTCCCAATAAATCTAGGGCTTGCTGGGAACCGTTAGTCAGCAATATTTCCTCGGGGCTAGATTGCGGGTAATAAGATTCCGCGATCCAAGCTCTAAGTTTAGGATGTCCTTGCGTTTCCGAGTATTGAAAAAGTTTAGCGCCGCTTTCTCGGATCGCAAGGGCGGCACCGTCCGAAAAATCTTCGATGGGAAAGAGAGAATCATCCGGTAGTCCTCCTGCGAAAGAAAGTATATCGGAATCGTTAATCACTTTTAGAATATCCCTTATCACGGATTCGGGAGTTCTCGCTACTCGACTCGAAGATCGAATGGAGCCTTCGGAGTTTATAAGAGATTTCGTAAATGACTTGCCCATAGGATCGAATCATTTTATATACTAAATACAGAAAACCATACAGATACAGAATATTATTTTATGACCGATACAGATAAATCAGGAACAAAGTACACGAAAATCGCAATGTCTTTGATCCATAGAATCGAAGCGGGAGAATTTTTACCCGGAACTAAGTTGCCTTCCTTGAGGAGAATTTGCCGATCCGAGAGATGCAATTTGTCTACGGCTGTCGAGGCCTTCGGAATTCTTCAGGAACGAGGATATATTAGAGGAAGAGAAAGGTCGGGATATTTCATTCTTCCTAAGGCGGAACCCGCTTCCGTTTATAAAGTGGATAAGCCAGTCAGAATCTCGAGTCCTACGGTTCCGGAAGAGGTCAGCTCCCTTCTCGCGGAATTAGCGGATCCGAGATTCGTATCTCTCGGCGCGGCTGTACCGGATTCTCAATTTCTTCCCTTTGCTTCCTTGGAACGTTCTTATCGTAAAACGATGCGAAATTCCTTTCTTCATAATTATTCCGACGTTCAGGGAGATTTGGAACTAAGAAGAAAAATCGCAACCAGATCTTCCACAAAAGAACGGCGTATCTCTCCGGAGGAAGTGTTTATTACGATCGGTTGTTCCGAAGCGGCGTTTATCGCACTTTCTTTGTTAACAAAGCCTGGAGATCAGGTGGTTGTGGAATCTCCTTTGCACTTCGTACTATATCAAATTTTGAGCATATTAAAACTGAAGGCCATCGAAATTCCAACCGACCCAATCCACGGTATGGACTTGGATTCTTACGAATCCGTACTGAAAACGTCCCAGCCTAAGATACTTGTTACCGTACCCACTTTTTCAAATCCTACCGGGAGCCTTTTGCCTCTGAATTCCAAAAAGGAAGTTCTCCGGCTTTCCGCTAAATACGGGATTAAAATTTTAGAGGATGATATTTACGGCGAGCTTTTGCATTCTCCGGGACCGCGACCTCCGTCGCTTTTATCGTTGGACGAAGACGGGTTCGTCATGCAAGTTTCTTCCCTATCCAAGACCGTCAGTCCGGGTTTAAGGACGGGATGGCTGATCGCCGATCGAGAAATAATAGGAAGAGCGGTTCAAAGAAGAATGGTCGAGTCGATCGCATTGCCTAGTCTTCCCCAACTCGCGGCGGCGGATTTCTTGGGTTCTCTCGGTTACGAAAGACATCTTAGAAATTTTAGGCGCAGTATCGGAAATTCCATTTTTTCTTATGCGGACGCTTTTTTGGAATACTTTCCAAAAGGTACTCGTTTGACGATTCCAAAAGGAGGCTTTTTACTTTGGATCGAACTTCCGAACGGAAAGGATTCTAGAGAGCTGCGTCTTCGCGCAGCCAAAAAACGGATCAGTCTCGTTCCCGGAAATTTATTTTCTCTATCGGGAAAATACGTAAGTAATTTCAGAATCAATGCGGGTATTTCCTTCGGTCCCAAAGTAGTGTCCGCAATCCGAACTTTGGGAAGAATCGCAGGAGAGATTTAGCGCCAGGGTCGAATCGGTTTTTTCTAGGACCCTTAAAAAGAATTGAGGGCATTCCCCTTCATAAAATATTGTCTGGGCGAAAGCATGAATCTCGAAACTGAAATTCACCGACAATCGGTCCTGTGCAGCTCAGGTGGAAAACTCAACTTGAACGCAGTCGGATGGTCAAAGATCCCCTTGCATCGATGCAATGTCGTCGGGCACTGGTTACGAAAGAAAAAATGGAATTACTGGTGTTTTTACGATAAAGATTTTCTGGCGTCCTTTACCGTTTCGGATCTGGATTATGCCGGCGTGGTTTTCTGTTATTGGTTAGATCGGAAAACGGGTGAGTTCGAGGAAAGTACGATCTTGACTCCGTTCGGCCAAGGTTGTTCTCTCGGGCAGACCGTCGCGAACACCGCTTTGTACGAAGGTAAGCCCGGTACGGTTTCCTTCAAAGTGGATGAATACGGAAGTTATCGCATTTTCGTGGATTTTAGTAGGTCCAATCGCAAACGGATTCGAGCAGACTTGCGCGTAGACGTTCCTCAGGGTTGGGAAACCTTGAACGTGGTCGTTCCTTGGAGTCGAAATCGTTTCCAATTTACTCATAAACTTTTCGGTTTAAGCGTGGAAGGTGATGTGGAAATCGGTGGAAGGTCCCACGTATTCAAGAGCGAAGATTCGTTTGCAGTTCTAGATTTTGGAAGAGGGGTATGGCCTTACTCGACGAAATGGAATTGGGCATCGATGTCCTATCGACCTTCTCCAAAGGAGGTCTACGGTATTAATCTAGGCGGGGGATGGACGGACGGAACGGGCACGACGGAAAACGCCCTTTTAATTAACGGAAGAATCTACAAATTACCTTCGGACGTGAATTTCGAATTCGATCGAAAAGATCCCGACAAACCCTGGATCATCTATACGAAAGATAGTAAGGCGGTAGAATTAACCCTTACTCCCACATTTCATCGCAAAGCAACTTCGAACGTAGGAATCATTTCGTCAGCCGTTCATCAAATGATCGGAAATTTTGACGGAGTCCTTCGAGTAGGAAAAAACGAATTCAGAATCAAGGGTGGGCAAGGATGGGCGGAAGATCATATTGCCCGCTGGTAAAATACCCTTATCGGATCATAACTTAGATTTGACACCGATCCACAAATACATACGTTACTTTGAATGATCGATCTAAAGCAGATTTCCCCAGAACCGCCTAACGACGTAAAAAAGGAAAAAGCAGAAGAGGATCGAATCGGGCATCTAAATAGAATCGGAGAATTGCAAACTAGGCTCTTCGCTTCCAAAGAGAAGGCGATTCTTATCGTTCTTCAGGGGATGGACACGTCGGGCAAAGACGGGACTGTCAAAAAGTTATTTACGGTTTTAAATCCTCTAGGTTGTACCTGTGTCGGTTGGAAAATTCCGAATCAGGAGGAACAGGGCCACGATTTTTTATGGAGGATTCATAAATCGACGCCCGCCAAAGGCATGATTCAGGTTTTCAATCGGTCGCATTATGAAGACGTTATAGTTCCTCTCGTAAAAAAAGATATTAACGCGAGTCGAATTCAGAAGCGGCTAAAATATATCGCGGAATTCGAAAGACTCTTAACGGAGGAGAATAATACGCTCATCCTCAAATTCTTCCTTCATATATCCAAGCAAGAACAATCGTTTCGAATCGAAAAACGTCTAGAGGATCCTCAAAAAAAATGGAAATTCGATCCGAGCGATTTGGTGGCCCATTCCTTGTACGACGAGCATTTGAAGGCCTACGCGGAAGTGCTGAGTTTTTGCGAAGATTCCTATCCGTGGAAAATTATTCCCGCAGACAAGAAATGGTATCGTGATTATTTAATTGCCAAGTTAATCCGTGAGGAAATGGACAAAATGGACCTCCATTACCCGGAAACTGAATCCACTTGAATCGATCCTAAATACCTCCATCTAACGAAAAAAATCGAAACCCGAAGGAAAATTTCAATTTCCCGATTGACCGAATTTGTGCGGCGCATTACAAGTGGTTTGTGCAATGCACTAAATAGTTCCCCTAAGGAGAAAAAGATCATGGAAAAACAATTGTTGGATATTCTCAACGCCGGAATCGGACTGCTAAAATCAGGACAAGAAGGTGTCGAAAAGGCGAAAGTAGAGTTAGAAAAGACCTATGGCGAATTAGTCGCAAAAGGCGCCGCTGATAACTCTGAAGCTTCCGTAAAAATTCGCGAATCCGTCGACAAACTATTGAACGAGATTAAGGAAGTTTCCACCGTCGCAGGTAAGAACTACGATGAAACTCGTGCAAAGATCGTTGAGAAATATAACCAAATCTCGGAAGAAATTAAAAAACGCGTTCCCGAAGGTCAATTGGAAGCGGTTAAAGCAAAACTTGCCGAAGTTGCCGATACGATTAAAAGTACCGCAAAAACGAAAGGAACTCCCGCAGTTTAATTGTTCCAAGTCGCAGGCCGGGTTTATTCGACCTAGTCTGCGAATTCCTTTTTTTCGTTCCCGCGCCTGCTTGACATTTCTTTGATTTAGGTGTCTCTCAACGGGATGCCCGAGTTTCGAAGAAAACGTTTCCGATGTAGATATATCGTTCTTCTTATTTGCCTAGGGCTTCCTTTCTTTCCCCTGTGGGCCGAAGATGCCATCATCCCTTCGGAAAATCCTCCTCCTTCAAACTCCGAAACGAAGGAATCACCCGTTAAGCCTAACCCCGTAAACGTCTCTCCGCCGGCGGAAAAATCTAGGGGCCCTGAACAAGTCGAGATTCGTGAAAAATTTAAGAATCAAATCGGTGGATTCGGATTTGATAGATTTTTTTCATTTCAATACGTCCGGTTGTTGAATCCCCAATGGGCCGTCGGAGCGATGGGTTACACGAATACCAATGTGAACCGATTCGATAACGATATTATCGCTTCATTATACTTTCAACCCACCGCTTTTTACGGCAGATTGAGCGACAACGAGACTAAGTATTGGGGAGGCTCGGTCTTTATCCAGCGATACGTATTGGACTCCCCTTTCTTTGTAGCCCTTCACTTGGGGCGGGAACACCGAAAAAAACAGGAATCCGTTCTTTATTGGGAAACTCTCGGAGGTACCTATCGTTACGAAAAGGACACTTATAATTGGGGACCGCAAAGCTACGCAGGTCTGGGAATAGGTTTTCGATACCAAGCGATGAACGGTATCTTTTTCGGTTGGGAAGGAATTTGGAACTGGTATTTGCCGTACAAAAACTCTTATCAAGTATCCGATTTATTTTATTCGGATCATCAGGCGACCCTCGGGGATCTATTATATAGAACTTATGCGCTTCAGAATCGCTACACTCATCCCGGCGCTAATTTTGCGTTAAATTTAGTAATCGGCTTTGCCTTCTGATCTTATGGGAAAGCCTTTCGAAATTCCGCACCCATGGGTAATCGCGCATCGAGGCTTCAGCGGTGAATACCCCGAAAATACGATGTTGGCCTTTCGCAAAGCCGTCGAAGTCGGGGCCGATTGGATCGAATTAGACGTAACTCTTACTGCAGATCGCGAGGTCGTAGTCATACATGACGATACCTTGGATCGAACTACGAATATGCGCGGTCCTGTGCGAGAGGCTTCCTTCGAGCGGATCCGTAAGGCAGACGCAGGCGGATGGAAAGATATTCGATTTGTCGGCGAGCCGGTCCCTAAAATTTGGGACGTTTGGAATTTCGTACTAGGTACGGAATTGGGTTTGAATATCGAAATTAAAACAAGCGCCTATGAACCTTCGCCGAAAGAAAGCCCTATCGAAGATAGCCTGATTCGATTTGCCCTGGATAAAAAAGCTCTGGATAAAACTTTATTCTCCTCTTTTTGCTGGGACTCTTTGGTAAGAATACGGGAGTTATCGACGGACGCGAAACTCGGTATCTTAATCGGGGAGGAAACCCCACATTGGGAAGAAGCTTTGGATTTGGCGTTTCGATTGAATGCGTTTAGTTTGAATTTATCGTCTCGTATGGCCCAAAAAGAGATCGTATCAAAAATTCAAGAGCAAGGATTCAGCGTTTTCGTTTATACTCTGAATACCGAAGAAGAATTAAGGAAAGGCTTGGACGCCGGAGCGGACGGAATTTTTACCAATTACCCTGCGAGAATGAAATTACTCGTCAATTGACTTCCACTCGAGCGAATTGATCCAATTCAATATGCCATTTCTCGACAATCTTGAAAAGTATCGTAATTACTTGAGGACTCGGTGCATCGTAACGATCCGCGGCAAAAGAATCCGTTTCCTTAAAGCCCGGAATTTTGCGTAAATCGTCTCCGTCGGCCCGAAATCGAAAAATTTCGAATTCCTCCGTACCTCGTTCGTCCCCGTTCTTAATGAAGAAGGGTTTTATCAAGCTCATTCGAAATTTTCCGAAGGGGATACCCTCTAAACATTGAAGGAATCTGTAACTTTGCAAGGCTAATTCCAATTTCATTCTTGCCGCGTACTGCTCGGACTCAAGGAAAGTCAGCGCGGAAGTCCCGCCGAATCCAAGATATACCTCGTATTTAGCGGGACTCGAGTTCTGAATCGGAACGATTTCCACTTCCTTTAAACGGTCGCCGAACAAGGCCCAAGCAACTCCTCTGATTTTTTCGACTTCCTGGAGATTGTTTTCGGCTAACACCTTTTGAACTTTCTCTTTCGGAGACGGTTTGCAGTTATTAACGACCGTTAAAGCGAATGTAAATATAAGAATAAGGGAATGAAGTTTTTTGGAATTGAAAGAGCGGAATCCACTCATAAACGAAAAGCCTCCGGCTAGGAGAATGCGCCCCAGTAATATGACTCATTTTCCTTAAAAAATCTACTCGAAAGATCTTTTTTTTCCGATTTTATTCGATTCGAGACATTCTTTTAAAATAAAGTTTTTTGGTCCATTAGACATTGAAAGTATACCGCCTTGATATTTTCCCCGGAGTCGCACCCTTAAATTGCCCAAATCTTAACGAGGGCCGATTTTGTTAATCACGATAAAAACGCTCACAAAACGGAGGAATACGGATGATGAACTAAATTTAGCATAAAAATGTTAAATATTCAGTTGAAGATACACGCGTAAATCTCGGATTTCGTTTAAATTCGTTCTTAAAAGAGAGTTAATATCAATACGTATAAAAAACAAGGCCGGATCGTTATATATCGAATTGATACGTTAGCATGTTGCACAAGTCCTCCGTTATATGAACGTATATAGGAAATAAATTTCCATAAATGACGAAGAATTATGGGAAATGGTCTTAACGTTGCCTTTTTTCAATTTTAAGGGTATTCCATTAACCAACATTCGTTAGTCGACATTGCCGCTGTTCGACGACGAAGAGAGCGCTTTTTACATTTCTATCGTAGGAAAATTATTTCGTAAAAAAATAACTTCGCGTTATGCGAAAAATTAAAAACACTTTACTACTTTTGTAAGAATGTAACTGTTGTTACGTCAGTTAACGTTTATGAAGCCAAAGAAAGTTACCAACGATGATCTTGAAAAGATCGTCGCAGGGGTAAAGACCCAAGCAGTCGAAGCAATCGGGAATTACCTATATAAAGGATTCCGGATTCAAGTTAGTAAGTATAACTTATCGGGGGCGGAGCGGGTCCAACTCCTCTACCAAAGACGGAGGAAAGAAGGGCTTTGCATAGTTTGCGGAACAAAGGTCGCAAAGAAAAACCCTTCTACCGGGCGACTTTATCGCCTCTGTGAATTCCACCGAAAAAAAATAGATAAAAAAAAGTAATTCATAAAATCCGGAAAACGACTGATAATCATAATGAAGACCTTCGAGTCTCGGATGGGTACCTTTGTTTTCCGGATTTTATTTCAAAAATCGTTTTAAACGATTCATATTCGTACTTCTCTTATCACTGTTAATTCCCGCATCCGCCTTTTCCCAAGGTGGAAATCCTGCGAAAGACTCGCTTCCGCCTGATTCGGATTTATTGTTCAGGATCGCCGAAGAAGCGTTCAAAGATCGAAAGTTTTATCAATCCGTCGAAAGTTTGAGAAGCTTTCTAGTACTCTATCCCGGAAATTCAAAAAGAACCAAGGTCCTGCTTTTACTGCGGGATTGTTTTCTTAAGCTGGATCGCCCCGAAAAAGCTCTGGAAGTTAGCCTAAACCTCTACAAAATGGAGCCCACCGGCGAGTTCGGATTGGAATCCTACTTGGAAGCCGGACGGCTACTCGCTAAGATGGGAGAAATTGACCAGGCCAAGGAAGTGTTTTCATCCATTTGCAGGCAGTCATATTCTCGGGTGATGGCCGAAAAGGCGGCTTTGGAATTTTCCGGTTTGGATGTTCTTTCCGACCTCAGCCCTTCCTCCGAGGCGGATTCTTGTCGGGAAAAATAGGAGAACTCGAGGATTTCGGTCCTAATTCTCCGGTAAAAAGCCGATACTAGTTTATAGTTGAACTCCGGCGGCGGAATTTTTTAATCACTGGTAAAGTATGTCCAACGGCTTCTTTCAAATCGTGAATTTCCCGAAAGGGTCCTATGTCATTGTCGAAGGTAAGAAAGAAGCCCATAACTTCTTCATTATCCGGCAGGGAAAGGTACGCGTTGCCCGCGAGAACCAGGTGGTTGGAGAGGACCCGAATCAGCTGCTCGGTCCGGGCGATTTCTTCGGCGTCGTGGCCGCCATGAGTCAGCATGCTCAGATAGAGTCTGCAATCGCGCTAACCGACGTCTCTTTAATTCAAGTCAGCTACGATCAATTCGGAACGTTGATCCAAAAAAACACTCCGGTCGCGATGAAAATCATCCGGTATTTCTCGATGAAACTCCGGCAATTCGATTCTACGATTACCCGCCTTTCGTTTCGTTCGGCGGTTGAGGAAGATCCGAATCAATTATTTGCGATCGGCGAGTATTACTTTAATCAAAAGAATAATCTTCATGCAGCTTATGCGTTTCAAAAATACCTGCAATATTTACCCAACGGCCAATTTGCGACCCAGGCGAAACTAAAGCTTCAGACGATGAATCAGCCGGTTGCATCTGCGCCCATCGATTATACGAAATTCAACCGTTCCTATTCGGATAACGAAATGATTTTCTGCGAGCACGAACCGGGAAGAGAGTTGTACATCATTCAACACGGTAGGGTGAAGATTACGAAAATCGTGGATTCAAACGAGGTTCTCCTCGCGGTTTTGCAAAGCGGGGATATCTTCGGTGAGATGGCTTTGCTGGATAATAAACCTAGATCCGCTTCCGCGATTGCATGGGGAGAAGAAATCCAATTGCTCGCCATCAATAAAGCGAACTTCGAGGGAATGGTAAAAGCTCAGCCTCAGCTTGCGACTCGATTGATTACTTTATTATCCGAGCGAATTTGGACGGCTTATAAGCAGCTCGCGAATTTACTTATTACGGACCCCCAGGGTAGGATCGCCGACACTCTTCTCACTCTCGCGGAAAAAAATAGGGTTAAAGTCGTTGCGAAGGCGAATTATAACTTTGAAATCGGAACGAAAGATTTACTTAAAATGATAGGTTTGGCTTATCCTAAAGACGAGAATCTTGTTCTTGATCTGATATCGAAGAATAAATTCATAAAACTCGATCAAGGAAAACTTTCCTGCACCGATCTTGCGGAGCTGGAAAAATTAGTTCAGATCTTCCGTAAAAAATCCCAAATGGATATGAAGCTCAAAAAACGAGCCTAATGATCAGGATTGGATGGATCGAGAAGTAAGACTCCGTAAGGCGGAAAGCTGGCTTCGAAGAAAGGATCCTGTCATGCGTAAGCTAATAACGGGAATCGGACCTTGCACATTGAAAATGGTCGGGTCGCCGTATCACGTTTTGATTAAGTCCGTGATCAGCCAGCAATTATCCGTAAAGGCCGCTGCGACGATGGAGAATCGAGTGATCGAAAGATTCGGTAGTCGTAAGCGGTTTCCGGAGCCGAATCGTTTGCTCGGATTAAGCGCCGAAGAATTGCGATCCGCCGGTTTATCCTTTGCGAAGGTTGCTACGGTACGGCGAATCGCTACGGCTTACGATTCCGGTGAAATCACCGATCGGAAACTTAGAAAGCTGGAAGACGAGAAAGTTCTAGAATTTCTTTGTTCCATTAAAGGGGTCGGCCCTTGGACGGCGGAAATGGTCTTAATGTTTGCACTGGATCGTTGGGATCATTTTTCTTTGAATGATCTCATTCTTCGTAAATCCATAGAACGACATTTTGGAATCCATA